>NZ_CP010327.1:0-357500 GCF_000807225.1 Myroides sp. A21 | reverse complement strand
AATAGCCCAAACCAAAGTTGTTACGGCAATTTTGGGGTTGTAGGACCACGACATTTCTTGCGGATTTAATAAGAATTACCTGGAAAGGTAAACCGAAGAGGGTGATAGTCCCGTATTGGTAAGAGAAGATAAGAATAGTGGTATCCTGAGTAGGTCGGGGCACGTGAAACCTTGATTGAAACTGGCGGGACCATCCGCTAAGGCTAAATACTCCTGAGAGACCGATAGTGAACCAGTACCGTGAGGGAAAGGTGAAAAGAACCGTGAATAACGGAGTGAAATAGATCCTGAAACCATACGCCTACAAGCGGTCGGAGCTTCTACGTGAAGTGACGGCGTGCCTTTTGCATAATGAGCCTACGAGTTACCGTTGCTGGCAAGGATAAGTGATTAAGTCATGGATCCGTAGCGAAAGCGAGTCTTAATAGGGCGCTTAAGTCAGTAGTGGTAGACGCGAAACCGTGTGATCTACCCATGGGCAGGTTGAAGTTTAGGTAACACTAAATGGAGGACCGAACCGTTTAACGCTGAAAAGTTTTCGGATGACCTGTGGGTAGGGGTGAAAGGCCAATCAAACTCGGAAATAGCTCGTACTCCCCGAAATGCATTTAGGTGCAGCGATGATCGATAGTTACTTAGAGGTAGAGCTACTGATTGGATGCGGGGGCTTCACCGCCTACCAATTCCTGACAAACTCCGAATGCTAAGTAATGATAATCATCAGTGAGGGCATGGGTGCTAAGGTCCATGTCCGAGAGGGAAAGAACCCAGACCATCAGCTAAGGTCCCCAAATGTATGCTAAGTTGAAAAAACGCGGTTTGATTGCCCAGACAGCTAGGATGTTGGCTTGGAAGCAGCCATTCATTTAAAGAGTGCGTAACAGCTCACTAGTCGAGCGATCGAGCATGGATAATAATCGGGCATAAGTATACTACCGAAGCTATGGATTTGCGCATTTAGTTGCGTGAGTGGTAGGGGAGCATTCTAACGGCGCAGAAGGTGATTTGTGAGAATTGCTGGAGCTTTTAGAAAAGAAAATGTAGGCATAAGTAACGATAAGGGGTGCGAGAAACACCCCCGCCGTAAGACTAAGGTTTCCTCAGCTATGCTAATCAGCTGAGGGTTAGTCGGGACCTAAGGCACACCCGAAGGGGGACGTCGATGGCCAACGGGTTAATATTCCCGTACTACTGATAATTGTGATGGAGTGACACAGTGATGAAAGCACCGCGAACTGACGGAATAGTTCGTTGAAGCACGTACCTATAGGTTTGATAGTAAAATGCGTCAGACTTGGAGAAATGCGATAGTACTTTGAGTCTTCGGACAACGAGATAGTGTGCCTAAGGGCTGTCAAGAAAAGCTTCTAAACTTAGATTATTAGTACCCGTACCGTAAACCGACACAGGTAGTCGAGGAGAGTATCCTAAGGCGCTCGAGAGATTCATGGCTAAGGAACTAGGCAAAATAGACCTGTAACTTCGGGAGAAAGGTCGCCAGCGCAAGCTGGCCGCAGTGAAAAGGTCCAGGCGACTGTTTATCAAAAACACAGGGCTCTGCAAAATCGTAAGATGACGTATAGGGCCTGACACCTGCCCGGTGCTGGAAGGTTAAGAGGAGATGTTATCTTCGGAGAAGCATTGAATTGAAGCCCCAGTAAACGGCGGCCGTAACTATAACGGTCCTAAGGTAGCGAAATTCCTTGTCGGGTAAGTTCCGACCTGCACGAATGGTGTAACGATCTGGACACTGTCTCAGCCATGAGCTCGGTGAAATTGTAGTATCGGTGAAGATGCCGATTACCCGCAGTGGGACGAAAAGACCCTGTGCACCTTTACTATAGCTTAGTATTGTTCTTGGATAAGTGATGTGTAGGATAGGTGGGAGACTGTGAAATGGCGTCGCTAGGCGTTGTGGAGTCATTGTTGAAATACCACCCTTTGCTTATTTGAGATCTAACTCCCTTATTGGGGAGGACATTGCTTGGTGGGTAGTTTGACTGGGGTGGTCGCCTCCAAAAGAGTAACGGAGGCTTCTAAAGGTTCCCTCAGCACGCTTGGTAACCGTGCGTAGAGTGCAATGGTATAAGGGAGCTTGACTGAAAGACTAACAAGTCGAACAGGTACGAAAGTAGAGCATAGTGATCCGGTGGTTCCGCATGGAAGGGCCATCGCTCAAAGGATAAAAGGTACGCCGGGGATAACAGGCTGATCTCCCCCAAGAGCTCATATCGACGGGGGGGTTTGGCACCTCGATGTCGGCTCGTCACATCCTGGGGCTGGAGAAGGTCCCAAGGGTTGGGCTGTTCGCCCATTAAAGTGGCACGCGAGCTGGGTTCAGAACGTCGTGAGACAGTTCGGTCTCTATCTACTGTGGGCGTTAGAAATTTGAGTGGATCTGATTCTAGTACGAGAGGACCGAATTGGACCAACCTCTAGTGCATCTGTTGTCTCGCCAGGGGCATCGCAGAGTAGCTACGTTGGGAAGGGATAAGCGCTGAAAGCATATAAGTGCGAAACCCACCACAAGATGAGATTTCTTTAAAGGGTCGTTGGAGATTACAACGTTGATAGGCTATAGATGTAAAGACAGTAATGTCAAAGTCGAGTAGTACTAATAACCCGTAAGCTTATGTGAATCTCCCCTTGTTAATACAAGGGGAGGGCAACTTTCTAAGGTATAGTTAAGTTTAAAATATCAATATAGTTAAAAATATTAGTTACGCTCAATCGTGTAACAACCGATTTAAGGTGGTTATTGCAGCGGGGCTCACCTCTTCCCATTTCGAACAGAGAAGTTAAGCCCGCTAGCGCAGATGGTACTGCTAACCAGTGGGAGAGTATGTCGCCGCCTTTCTTTATAGAATCCCCAATCTCGTATGAGGTTGGGGATTTTTTGTTTATTTGGGTTAGTCGTATTTTGTTTCTGCAGACAATATGTTGTTCTATTTTTGTATATTATCTTTTTTTACTTCCCCACAATTCTATTTCTTTGTTTTTTATTTGTATATAATTCTGTTATTAAAATAATTGACCGAATTATATTCTAAATTTATTTAAAATGTTTGTATATAATTCTTTTTGTATGTATCTTTGCACTCGTTAAATACGATATGATGGAGTATAAGTTAGATGAGATTGATTTAAAGATTCTGCGAATGATGCAGGATAATGCTAGAATTAATAATTCAGATATAGCAAAGGAACTTGGTATGGCTCCTTCTGCAGTATTGGAAAGAGTGAAGAAGTTAGAGAATAAGGATGTTCTATTAGCTTATCATGCAAAGGTTAATCCTAAAGCTTTAGATCAAAAAATGCTTTCTTTTATTTTTATTAAAGTTGATGAAATTATTGGAGATGAAGAAACAGGGAGACTCTTGGCAGAGATTCCAGAAGTTTTAGAAGTTCATGATATAGCAGGTGATGATGGTTATATGATTAAAGTACGAACAACAGATTCATTAGCTTTAGTGCATTTAATGAGAAATTCACTATCAAGAATTCAAGGAATTATTTCAACTAGAACAATTATAGTTTTACAAACAGTTAAAGAAGAAAATAAATTAATTATACCAGAAAGGTTAGAGTATTAGTTATGGGAGCAGTTAGTACAAATAGCACAAGTAAAAGCACTGTTGTTGCAGCTTATATCGTTGTATATTTTGTTTGGGGATCAACATTCTTTTTTATTCACAAAGCATTAAGTGATTTTACACCTTTTGTTTTAGGAACGTTACGTTTCTTTAGTGCAAGTATTCTTTTATTGACTTACTGTAAAATGAAAGGGTATAAATTGTTTAATAAGAAAGTAGTTAAGCAAGCATGTATTACTGGGTTCTTATTACTATTTATTGATATGGGGGCTTTGATTTGGGCAGAACAACATGTATCTAGTGGTATTGCCGCTATTATGGCAGCAGCAGCAGCTTTATGGTTTGTCATATTGGATAAGCCTCAATGGAAGAATAACTTTTCAAGTATACCAACTGTATTAGGTTTGATTCTTGGTTTTGTTGGTGTGATTATGTTATTTGCTGAACAGATTAATATTGCTAGTGATGAATCACAACGTCTGTTGAATATTTTCTGTATGGTATTGCTGATTTTAGGATCTATAGCTTGGACAGCTGGATCATTGTATTCGAAATATTCTAAAGATAAGAATACTGATGAAGGAGAAGATCTTCATGTTATGGTTAAAACGTCTTGGCAGATGATTACTGCAGGTGTGCTATTTTGTTTAGTAGCATTATTAAATGGAGAGTTTGCTGCATTTGATCCTATAGAAGTGTCTGTGTCAGGATGGTTTTCATTAGGATATCTAATAACTTTTGGTTCTATTTTAGCTTTTGGCTCTTATATTTGGCTAATTCAGAATAGACCAGTAGTAGAGGTTAGTACTTATGCTTATGTTAATCCTGTTGTAGCTGTGGCATTGAGCTATTTCTTTACAGATGATATTATCACTAGTTTACAAATTGGAGGATTAGTAGTTGTATTATTAAGTGTAGGTTTAATGAACTGGGACTTATATAAGAATAGTAAGTTTATTAAGATATTTAATAAAAAAGCTAAAGCTTCAACTAGTGATAACGAGAAGTTAAACATGACTAATTAGATATTTAATTCTTTTAATATATAATTAAGGTCTATCGCTTATAGCATAGACCTTTTTTGTTCTATAATGAGATTGATTAGCAAGCTATTAATAATAAAATTATGTTATTATATAGTTGTATATATAATATAAAGTTATACTTTTGCACCGCTTTTAGTTCAGAGAAGTTTCGCTAAGGGTGTTTATTTTAAATGTTAAACAACTTCTAGTATTTTATTCTGATATATAGAAACTTATAAAATCTAGAATACAAATTTTTTATCAGAGATGTCTGAAAATATTAAAACACAAGAAGAGTTCTTAAAGGATTTTAACTGGGAAAACTACGAAAATGGTATCGATGCAGTTGAAGAGACTCAATTAAAAGAATTCGAAAGCCTAGTAGAAAAAACATTTATTTCTACTGATGACGAAGAAGTAGTAGAAGGAGTTGTAGTTAGAATTACTGACAGAGACGCTATCGTTGATATCAACGCTAAATCTGAAGGTGTTATTTCTTTAAACGAGTTCCGTTACAATCCAAACTTAAAAGTTGGAGACAAAGTTGAAGTATTAATCGACGTAAGAGAAGATAAATACGGACAATTAGTATTATCTCACAGAAAAGCTCGTACAATCAAAGCTTGGGATAGAGTTATCGCTGCTCACGAGTCTGGAGAGATTGTTAATGGATTCGTTAAATGTAGAACTAAAGGTGGTATGATCGTTGACGTATTCGGAATCGAAGCATTCTTACCAGGTTCTCAAATTGACGTTAAACCAATCCGTGATTACGATCAATACGTGAACAAAACAATGGAATTCAAAGTAGTTAAAATTAACCACGAATTCAAAAACGTTGTTGTATCTCACAAAGCACTTATCGAGGCTGATATCGAAGTTCAAAAGAAAGAAATTATCGGTCAATTACAAAAAGGTCAAGTGTTAGAAGGTGTTGTTAAAAACATCACTTCTTACGGAGTATTCATTGACTTAGGAGGTGTAGATGGATTAATCCACATCACTGACTTATCTTGGTCAAGAATTAACCACCCAAGTGAAGTATTAGAGTTAGACCAAAAATTAAACGTTGTTATCTTAGACTTTGATGATGAGAAAACAAGAATTCAATTAGGTTTAAAACAATTATACGCTCACCCATGGGATGCTTTAGATGCTAACTTAAACGTTGGTGACAAAGTTAAAGGTAAAGTAGTTGTTTTAGCTGATTACGGTGCTTTCATCGAAGTTGCTGAAGGTGTTGAAGGTTTAATCCACGTTTCTGAAATGTCTTGGTCTACTCACTTAAGATCAGCTCAAGATTTCGTTAAAGTAGGAGACGAAGTAGAGGCAGTTATCTTAACTCTTGATAGAGAAGAGAGAAAAATGTCTTTAGGTATTAAACAATTAACTCAAGACCCTTGGACTGATATCACTTCTAAGTACCCTGTAGGTTCTAAACATAATGGTATCGTTCGTAACTTTACTAACTTCGGTGTATTTGTAGAATTAGAAGAAGGAATTGATGGATTAATTTACATCTCTGACTTATCTTGGACTAAGAAAATCAAACACCCATCTGAGTTTGTAAACGTAGGAGATAAATTAGACGTAGTTGTATTAGAGTTAGACGTTGAAGGACGTAAATTATCTTTAGGACACAAACAAACTACTGCTAATCCTTGGGATAAATACGAAGATGCTTACGCTGTTGGAACTGTACATTCAGGAGAAATCTCTGAATTAGTTGACAAAGGTGCTACTGTAGTATTCGAAGATGATGTTGTAGCTTTCATCCCAACTCGTCACTTAGAAAAAGAAGACGGTAAAAAGTTGAAAAAAGGTGAAACTGCTGAATTCAAAATTATTGAGTTCAACAAAGAATTCAAAAGAGTAGTTGCTTCTCACACTTCTATCTTCCGTGAAGAAGAAGAGAAAAATGTAAAAGCTGTTGAAACTGCAAATAATTCTGCAGAAAAAACAACTTTAGGTGATATCGACGCTTTAGCTGAATTAAAAGAAAGAATGGAGAAAGGAAAATAATTCCTAACCTATAAATTTCAAAAGCCCTAACATTTATGTTGGGGCTTTTTTTATGCAGTAAACTCAAGTATGTCATTTCTTTTATGAATTTACTTTATAATCTAGTAACTGCTTAAGTGTAATTTATTGAGTATTATAGAAAATTTTAATATCTTTAAAATATCTATTAAACAAATATAAATGGGGTGGTTTACTAACCGAAATAAGACTTGGGAAATAAGGGAAGGGCTTGTACTATTAGGTACTGTAGGTATTATTAGCTTTTTAAGTTTAGGAGTTCTTACCCCTTTAGTGGTGATGATATTTGGCTATCAAGTAAAGGTTACGCGTTGGATTAAGACCTCTTTCTTGATTTCACTTGTTTACTTATTAGTTTTATTGATTGCTTTATTTGTTTATTTAGCAGGAGAAAGCCCTGTTTCATTGTTAACGTTGAATTATATAAGCTTTTATATTTATGTTGTGTATTTGGCACTGTACTTACCTGAGTATCTACAGAGGTTAGATTTAAAAAACTATATTAAGTTAGAAAAGAACAAAGAATACAATTATTATGTAATCATGGAACAGCTGGAAGATGTACAGTCTTCAGAGTCATTAAAAGAGTCTTTTATGGCTAATTTAAGGACATTTAGAAGACAGATATCTAATCCTAGTATAGTTAATGAGATCGATGAGATTCTTCGCTTAATAGACGTTATAGTACTAAAAGAATCAGCTAGTACTGATTTGCTGTTAGAACGTCATGTGTCTACTATAGAGAATGCTTTAATTCAGTATATAGAGTTGAATAATAGCTATCATATAAATAACGAAGTAAAGCAATCTATATCTAAGTTAGAAAACTTAGTTAAGTATGCACGAATTGCATTAGAGAACGAGCTATCTAAGATAATAGAGACTCAAGTTCTAACAGTAGATGGAGAAGCTTCAGTTTATTTATCAGTATTAAAAGGAAAAGGATTGTTATAATGGGATGGTTTACACATCAATCTAAAAATTGGGAGTTAAAAGTAGGGTGGCTTAGTTATTTAGCTATTCTCTTTCCTTTTGTACTACCTCCATTGGCTATGCTTTATATGGGAGTGGTAGGTAAGATTAAGAATTTAGTTATTGCTAGTATCTTATGGAGTGGTTTATATGTAGGAGGTTATTTTCTGTATCTCTTTTATAAGGACTCTGGTAGATTAGACATTTTGTTGTTTGCTATTCTTTTGAGTGGTGCATTGGTTATCGCTATGTATTTAAAAGAATTCTTGAGGAGAGTGCACCTTAAGTCTATTATTAAAATAAGATGGAATACTGATTATGACTATTTAGACTTTATGCGCAGAAAGAAAATATCAGAAGTATTGTCTGTTAGTGATTTTATAGATCATTTAGTAACTTGGCAACAAGAGATAAAACAACAAGAAGTAAGAGGAAGTATTGCTAGCATGATTCAGTTGACTAAATCTATTACTAAAGATAATAAGCATATCAGCGAATTGTTTATTGAACGACACGCTTACTCTATAGAAAATATGTTACAACAGTATCATCAGATAGAATTATCAAAATTAGATAATGATATTATTCGATTAGCTGAAAGTAAAATAAGAACAACCCTTCTTAGTGTTATTAGTGCATTCGAAAATGAATTAAGTAATAAAACGAGATTTAACCATTTAACCATAGATTTAGATTCTGAAGTCTATATACAAGATCTAAAAAATAGAGGTTTATTATAAAAAGAAGTTATGGAAAAAGATATTCAACAAATGCGTGATGAGAACGTGTTAGCACCTTCAGTGAATGTAGAGTTCACGCCACAAGAACTAAAACAAATCGAATCATATAAGAAAGGTATTGACTTAAGTAATACAACTCAGGTGATACAGTATGGAGCTAATAGTCAGTTAAAAGCAAGTACTTTTGCTACAGAAATATTAAAACAAGTACAGACGAAGGATTTAGGAGAAACTTCTAGTGTATTAGTCAATTTAAAAGAAGAAGTAAAGTCTTTTGAAGGTATTGCGAATAAGAAAAGCTTATTCCCAATGTTTGATTCATTTAAGAAAAAGATAGCACGTCTTCAGACCCAGTATAGTAAAGTAGAAACCAATATCAATGCTATAGAACTTCAGCTAGAACGTCATTATAAGATTATGATGAAAGATGTAGCGATGTTCGATAAGCTGTTTGAAGAGAATAAGAATTACTTTAATGAGTTGTCTTTATATATAGCAGCTGGAGAAGAGAAACTAAAAGAATTAAATACAGTAGAATTACCACAATTAAAAGCTGAAGCGGAGAAGGATAATGATCCAGCGAAGATACAAGAGTATAAAGATTTAGAACAACAAGTAATTCGATTTGACCGAAAGGTACATGATTTAAAGTTGACTAGAATGGTTGTTCTTCAGTCTTCTCCACAGATCAGGATGGTACAGAACAATAGCTTGATGCTAATGGAGAAGTTACAATCAAGTATTGTAAACACTATTCCATTATGGAAAAATCAGATGGTCTTGACACTTGGTATAGCTCGTTCACAGCAGGCACTAGGAGCACAACGTGCCGTGACAGATGCGACTAACGAATTATTGAGTCGCAATAGTGAGTTGCTTAGAGACTCTACAGTTCAGATCGCACAGGAGACAGAGAGAGGTATCGTAGATATAGAGACTATTCGCAAGGTTAACTCTGATATTATTAACACTATTGATGACATAGTGCGTATCCAAGAAGAAGGAAAAGAAAAGAGACGTGCTGTAGAAGTGGAGTTAAGAGAACAAGAGAATGAACTAAAGAAACATTTGCTAGGCAATAGTGATACTGTAAAGTAGTATGTAATATTATAAAAGGTAGAAATACAAAAAGGAGATTCATCAGAATCTCCTTTTTGTATATAGTCAAATAAGAATTACTTTGCTTTTGCAGCAGTAAGCTCAGCGATCTTAACGATTACTTGTGTTGCTTTAACGATGCTTTCTACAGGTACATACTCATATTTTCCGTGGAAGTTATGTCCTCCAGCGAAGATATTAGGACATGGTAATCCCATATAAGAAAGTTGAGAACCATCAGTACCACCACGAATAGCTTTGATTAATGGTTTGATATCTAATTGCTTCATAGCTTCCTCAGCGATATCTACGATATGCATCACAGGTTCTACCTTCTCACGCATATTGAAGTATTGGTCACCGATTTCGCAGTTAACGATAGGTCCACCAAATTTCTTAGCATGCTTTTTATTAAACTTATCTGCTAATTTAGCAACAAGCTTTTTGCGTTTCTCGTATTTCTTAAGGTTGTGGTCACGGATGATTAGTTCTACCACAGACTCTTCTATACTACCTGTTACAGTATGTACGTGGAAGAATCCTTCATAACCTGTTGTTTTTTGAGGAACTTCATCTTTAGGTAATTTAGACATAAATTTGTTTGCTAATAAGATAGAGTTAACCATCTTACCTTTAGCATATCCTGGGTGAACACTTTTACCATTAAAAGTAAGTTTAGCATACCCAGCATTGAAGTTTTCGTATTCTAATTCACCGATTTGGCTACCATCCATAGTATACGCCCACTCAGCACCGAATTTTTTAACGTCAAATAAGTGTGCTCCTCTTCCGATCTCTTCATCAGGTGTAAATCCGATACGGATTTTACCATGTTTGATTTCTGGATGTTGGATTAGATATTCCATAGCAGATACGATCTCTGTGATCCCTGCTTTATCATCAGCTCCTAATAAAGTCGTACCATCAGTAGTGATGATCGTTTGTCCTTTATATTGAAGAAGGTCTTTAAAGTAAGATGGAGATAAGACAACGTTTAACTCTTCGTTTAATACGATATCACCACCATCATAGTTTTCTACGATTTGAGGTTTAACATTAGCACCACTAAAGTCAGGAGAAGTATCGAAGTGTGCGATAAACCCGATAGTAGGCACTTCGTGATCTACATTACTAGGTAATATAGCCATGATGTAAGCGTTCTCATCGATAGTTACGTCTTCTAGACCTATTTGTTTTAACTCTTCAACTAATTTGTTAGCTAAATCCCATTGTTTCTCAGTACTTGGACAAGTATTTGAAGATGAATCAGATTCAGTATCAACAGTTACATAACTGATGAAACGGTCAATGATATGTTGCATAATGTATAATATTTTAGTGTAACAAAAATAATAATTAAAAGTTGATTAGAAGGATTATCACTAGGGTATTATTAAAAAGATAAACTAGAGGAAGTAAAAGAGTTTGTCTTTAAAGGATTTACGGACATTGTATTAACCTCCTCCTTTTTGAATTTGTTCATTGAAATTCATAAACAGCTCTTTTTATTTGCTAGTTGATCTGTATTCTATATGAATTGATGTTTTTTATTGGAGATGATTTATACTATTGATACTTAGATATAATAGTAGTGTTTTATGTATATATCTGTGAATGTTGTAAATCTATCAAGGAGGGAGAGGTATTTTATATAATGCAATATAGTACCAAGTGAGGGGAGAATACGAGGAATATAAAAGGAGATTTGTTGGACAAAAGTGCTTCTAGCTCCATTAAACTCGACTTATTGTCCATGTATTGTCGAAGGATCTGGCTGTATAGCCCGTATTTGTTGGGTTTATAACTAGGTTTAAATTTGTTTTAAATTTATTAAATGATGTTAATTTGTTGTTTATTAGTGTGTTATGTTTTTTAGATAAATAAAAAAAGAAGGTGTTTTTTTCAATAATGGACTTATAAAAGGACTAAAAGGAGTCAATTAGAAAAAAAACGGAGTAAATTTTCTGAAATAGAAGCTTTTTATACTCTCTTTTATCTTAGATAACAAAAAAATAAATGCTTCTTTTTTAGACTATCTGTACTATTGAAATTTAGAAGAAGGAAAAGGAAGTTAGGAACTTATTGTTAGAAAGTAAGTTTAATGGCGTCAGACTATTGTAAAATTGTATATTTGAGTGAAGAAACAAAATAAGAGTTGAGATGAGAATTATTCTATCTATATTTTTAGTATTAATCAGTTATATGTCTTGGGCAGTAGAGCCGTTGAAGGAGTATGTAGATCATCCTGCTAATTCGACAGTGAATTTTGAAGCCTTAGAGATTGTAACGAAGGATGATTATAAATTGAAATCTTGGATTTGTTTTCCGCCTAAGGATAAGGACTTAAAGAAAGTCTTGGTATTAGCCTATGGCGATGCAGGTAATATGTCTTATTATGTAAGACAAGTCTTAGAAGTAGCGAAGCATGGGTATACTGTCGTGATGTTTGATTATAGAGGATATGGAGAGAGTCAGGCATTCGATATGATAGAGACACAGCTGTATTATGACGAATTCGTCACAGATTTAAAAGCAGTAGTAGAGTATAGTCAGAAGAGATTTGAGCAGCCAGTAGGTGTTTGGGCCCTTTCGATGGGCACGATAGCTAGTACATTATTATATACAGATTTGAAGTTTGATTTCTTGATAGCAGAAGGGTTTGTATCTAGTCCGCGGGATATCATTAGTAAGCTAAAACAGTTTTTAGAGAAAGAGTACACATTGCCTAGCAGTGCAGCACAGTATGAGTTAGCGTTGAGTAAGCTGACCTTACCAGTCTTATATTTTGCAGGAGATAGGGATGGACTGACGTCTCCTAATGATAGTTATCGAGCTAAGTTTCTGAATGCTAAGAGTGAAGTGGTTTTGTATAAAGGGGCTCATCTTCAGGGATTTCAGGCGTTGTCTGATACCACACATGGAGAGCGATATATTAAGGCTATAGATACCTTTATGACTAATATGAATGCTGTAGTAGAAAGTAAGTAAGAGAGATAGCATATTAGCATTAAATTATAATCAAATCCTAATAATCATACTCTATTTAATAACTAACTTTGTCCGCAGAATAAATCCCCATAGAGACATTAATAATGGAATCTACACATAGACATTTTTTGTTATATAAACCACATGGTTATATCAGCCAATTCATATACGAGAAGAAGAGAACGAAGCATAAGCTAGGAGAGTTATATGATTTTCCAGAAGGGACTATGGCTATCGGTAGATTAGACGAAAATTCTGAGGGATTGCTGTTTTTGACTACAGATGGGATGACTAGTGAGCGCGTAAGAGGAGCACATTATGAAAAGGAGTATTATGCGCAGGTAGATGGTGTTATCTCAGAAGAGGCTGTAGAACAAATGAGAAATGGAGTGCTTATCGGGGTAAAAGGAGAGAAATACTTGACTAAGCCTTGTGTAGCAGAACGATTAGAACAATTACCGGAGTGGGTAGGAGTAGGTAGACGCATTAGAGATGAGAGACATGGCCCTACGAGTTGGGTACGTATAGTCCTAACAGAAGGTAAGTTTAGGCAAGTAAGAAAAATGACAGCTCATGTAGGACATGCAACACTAAGATTAGTGCGTGTGCGCATCGGAGAGATATCATTAGAGGGGATGCAAGTAGGAGAAGTAAAAGAAGTAGATCAATTATAATCTAAGCCAGTATGAATACTAAAGCAAAAGAGAATTATCAATTTCAGAAGATAGTAGCCATAGTAGGAGTATTATTATTTGTTATTAAAATACTTGCTTGGTCTTTAACGCATTCAGTAGCTATATTGACAGATGCCTTAGAAAGTGTTATTAATGTGATTAGTGGCTTTGTAGGACTATATAGTTTATATTTATCAGCATTACCTCGAGATAGAAATCACCCTTATGGGCATGGAAAAGTAGAGTTTATCTCAGCCACTGTAGAAGGGGGAATGATTATTCTAGCAGGGCTAGTGATTATCTTCGAAGCAGTGCGTAATTTGTTACACCCACAACCTGTAGGACAACTAGATTACGGAATTATCCTAGTAGCGATAACAGCAGTAGTAAACTATATTCTAGGCTGGTACGCTATTAAAAAGGGAAAAACGAATAAGTCGCTTGCTTTAGTAGCGAGTGGTAGACATCTTCAGTCAGATACCTATTCTACTATAGGTATTATTATCGGTTTGATTTTACTTTATTTTACGGGATATGGATGGTTAGATAGTGGTGTTGCATTATTATTTGCAGGGATCATTATTGTCACGGGATACAAGATTGTACGTGGTGCGATATCTGGTATAATGGACGAAACGGATGAACTTTTGTTAAAAGAAGTTGTAGAATATCTACAAGAACACCGCAGAGCCAATTGGATAGATCTTCATAATCTACGTATTATTAAGTATGGAGCAGTATTACACTTTGACTGTCATATGACCATACCATGGTATTTTAATATCGTCGAAGGACATAAAGAGGTAGAACAATTAGAACAGGAGATAATCGAGAAGTTCGGAGCAGATATGGAGTTATTCGTTCACATGGATGACTGTAAGCCCTTCTCATGTGTGATCTGTAAAGTGGAGAATTGTGCTTATCGTCAGGCCGAATTTGAACATCAGATAGAATGGACGATAGAGAATATCTCTAAGAATAAGAGACATAATAGCTCAACTACTCCGCAAGGATAAAACGCTTTTGTGTTCTATCAAAGCTAAGATTATCATCTTCGAAGAAGTTGTCGAAGACCCCTTGTTCTATTAGTGTGTCAGTTTCTCCCTGTGTATTCGAATCTTTTTTGAGTACAATGATATCATCGCTAAAAGCGATGGCCAAATCCATATCATGACAAGAGAATAGAATTGCTTTTTGTTCTTCATGGGCTAATTTTCGCAGTAGTTTAAACAGGGCTACTTTATGATGCAAGTCTAAGTGATTAGTAGGTTCGTCTAAGATAATGATAGGTGTATCCTGAGCGATGGCTCTAGCGATGAGCACACGTTGTAACTGCCCATCACTGAGTTGGCTCATATTCCTATCGACTAGCTCTTGTATATCTGTTAGTTCTATAGCTCTATTTATTAGTGTATAGTCCTTGTCGGTTAAGGTACTATAATGATTTAGATAAGGAGTTCTTCCTATCTGTATTAATTCTCTTACTGTTAGTTCAGAGACTGGTATTTTCTCTGTTAGTACTATACTGATGATGGTCGCTAATTTTGAGTTGCTGTAAGTGTGTAGCTCTTCTCCTAATAATTGTATTTTTCCACTTATGATCTGTTGGTTAGCAGATAATGTTCTTAATAAAGTGGATTTTCCTATTCCATTAATTCCTAAAAGAGAAGTCAGTGTACCTGGCTTTAATTCAATGTTTAGGTGTTGTTGAACTATTTTATAATGTCCTTTCTTTAGTGGGTACCCTATACTCAGTTCTTGTGTTTTTAAAATAGGTGTGTTCATGTGTTATATATACTAGAATAAGAAAAATTAAATGTAGTTAAATGAACTGTATTATGAAAGTAATATGTTTAAGCATCTTCGTGAGGTTAAGATAGAGTAATGTTTTTTATGATATTGTTTCTATATAGTTAAGTGATTATTTAAAATCTATCATTTTGAAAATGAGAATATAGTGATTAGTTAGTGTTGTGTTAATATTTAGATAAAATGCCTAGTCTAGATTTGAGTACATAATAACAACACGATCAAATGAAACAAAAATTACTTATAGGAGTTATTCTCCAATTCTTTTGTGTAACCCTTATTTATGCTCAAGAGAAGCGTACACTTCAAGGAAGTGTAGTAGATGAATCAGGTGTTTCTTTACCAGGAGCATCAGTGTCTATAAAAAATACAGCAGAAGGTACTAGTACTGATCTAGATGGAGCATTTAAAATAGAAGTAATGGACACTGATATATTGGTATTTTCATTCATAGGATATAATAATAAAGAGGTGCCTGTAGGAGTACAGCAGAGTATGAAGGTGGCTTTAGATCCAGAGAGCTCTTCTTTAGACGAGGTTATTATTACTGCTTTAGGTATTAGTAAAGCCGAAAAGAAAGTAGGGTATTCTACACAAAAAGTAGATGTAGCTAGAACACAAGAAGTAGCTACTCCTAATATGGGAAGTTTATTATCAGGACAGGTGTCAGGGCTTCAAGTGTCTAATGCACCAGGATTATTACAAGGACCTAAGTTCTCTCTTAGGGGAAAAACTCCTTTAGTCATCGTAGATAATATCCCTGTAGATACAGATTTTTATGATATAGCACCAGAAGATATAGCAGATATTAATGTACTGAAAGGAACAAGTGCTTCTGCTCTATACGGGTCTCGTGGGCGTAATGGTGCTATCCTTATCACAACTAAAGGAGCTAAAAAAGAAGGACTAGAAGTGACGCTTACACAGAACACGATGATAAGTGCAGGATTTACAGTCTATCCAAAAACACAAAAAGACTATGGTAATGGATCAGATGGTAAATATGAATTCTGGGATGGAAAAGATGGTGGTATTAGTGATGGAGATATGAACTGGGGGCCTAAGTTTACACCAGGGTTAAAAATAGCTCAGTGGAATAGCCCTATTCGTGATAAGCAAACAGGACAAGTAATTAACTGGTATGGAAACGTTGAAGGGACAATGTACAATGATAAGTCTAGATATGAGCGTGTGCCTATAGCATGGGAATATCACGATAACTTAAAAGAATTTCTAGAGACAGGAGTGAACTCAAGAACAAGCTTTTCTGTTGCTAATAGAGGTGAGAAAACATCTTATCGACTAGGAGGGGAGTTTAACTATAATAAAGATCGCGTACCGAATACGAGTTTATATAGAGGTAACCTTTCTTTTAAATCAACAACTCAATTAACAGAGAAACTAGCGTTAGATGCTAAACTTACTTATGCAAATATCTATTCTCCTAATATTCCTAATTATGATTACAATCCGAGTGGACATATGTATACTGTCCTAATATGGCTGGGGTCAGATGTAAATGGTAGAGACTTAAAGAATAATCTGTGGGTACCTGGTATGGAAGGATATCGCCAAGCGAACTGGAATTATGCGTGGTATAATAACCCTTGGTTTGGGGTTGAAAATTTTAAGAGAATTTGGAATAAAGATATTGTGACAGGACAGATGGCACTAAGATATGATGCTACGGATGACCTGAAGTTTCAAGGAAGAGCTTCTGTAGTATCTTCAAGCAATAAAGAAGAGTTACAGAGTCCTAAATCTTACTTTAATTACAGCGCTAGTAGAGAAGGTGGTTTTAGTATCAATAATATTAAAGATTTAAAACTAGAATATGATTTCTTAGCGATGTATACGAAGGATCTAACCGACTATATGAGTATAGACGTCAATGCTGGGGCAGCGTCTAGATATAGTCAGTACAACAGAAGTTATTCTGCAGCAGATGGATTAACAGTACCAGGGGTATATAATCTAGGGAATTCTACAGGTCCTGTGACAGCAGAGAATCGTTTAGAAAAAAAAGCTGTAAATAGTGTATATGGTACTGTAGAGTTAGATTTCTTTAACTCGTTCTTCTTTACATTTGCCGCTAGAAATGACTGGTCATCAAGTTTAATAAAAGAAAATAGGTCATATTTTTACCCTTCTACTTCTTTGAGTGTATTGTTATCTAATCTGATAGAAATGCCAAAACAAGTAGATTATTTAAAACTATATACTTCATGGGCTCAGGTGTCAAGTGACTTAGACCCTTACCAGTTGCAGTCAGCTTATTCTCCAGTTACACCTTCATTTAATGGTAATCCTATGGTAGAGTATCCTAATTCTATATTAGATTTAAGTCTTCTACCAGAGAAATCTAAATCTTTTGAACTAGGACTGTCATCAGCCTTCTTTAATAAACGATTAAACTTTGATTTGACTTATTATAGAGTATTGGATTCTAACTTCTTAATTAAATTCCCAGTATCAGAAGCTTCTGGCTTTGATAATATGTTGCTTAACGGAAATGAATATACTACTAAAGGATGGGAACTTAGTCTATCAGGAGCCGTGATTAAAAAAGATGATTTTCAATGGAACTCTACTGTAAACTGGAGTACAAGAGAACGAAAAATTACGAAGATACATGGAGGCGCTGCTAAATACGGAAATTTAAAATTGAACGATAGAGCGGATTCTTATTACGATATAGAATGGATGAAGGCGCCCGATGGACAAGTAATCTTAGATGCTAAAACAGGAATGCCAACAGGGAATAAGCAAGCTACTAAACTAGGAAACTTCGATCCTAAATGGACTTTAGGGTGGAATAATAACTTTAAGTATAAAAAGTGGAATGTAAATATTGGTATAGATGGAATATGGGGAGGAGTTACTCGCTCTCAAGTGGTAGAAAAAATGTGGTGGGGAGGAAAACATCCTAAATCAACCCAATATAGAGATCAGGAGTATGCTACAGGTAAACCTATTTATGTACCGGAAGGGGTAAATATCGTATCTGGAGAATTAATTACAGATGTAAATGGCAATGTAGTATCTGATACACGTCAGTTCCAAAAGCATACAGGAGCAGTAAGTTGGCAAAGTTGGGCACAGAATTATCCTTATCGTGCTCGAGTAACAGAGAAAGAGAATAAACTATTTGCGAACGTATTTGATCGAACGTATTTTAAGCTAAGAACATTGGCTATCTCTTATGACTTTACAGAGATGATTAAATCTAAGAAAATTACTCAGCTATCTGCTTCCTTAACAGGATATAACTTATTGATATGGAAAAAATCAAAAGGACTTTATTCTGATCCAGATTACGAAATCACTACTTCTAATGATATTCAAGATCCGTCAACGAGATGGGTAGGTTTAGGAGTGAATATTAAATTTTAATACTGATACAAATGAAAAAATATATAAAAATAGCGGCATTAGCTCTAGTAATTATATCAATGGGAAGTTGTCAAGATTTAGATAAATTAAGCGAAGACCCTAACCGAGTAAAAGAGGCAGATCCTTATTTACTATTGCCCAAAGTAAGTAAGTCAGCTTTTGCATTAAATGGAATTAGCAAAGAGTATGCTTCTAGAATGATTATTCAGACAGATGGAGAGAATACTAGTCAATACTTTAAGTGGAATAGTTCTAGTTTTTCAGCGTATCAGAAGTTGTTACAAGTACAAAAAATGATGGATGAAGCGAAACGTACCAATAAGGAAGAATATATAGCGGTAGGTCATTTTCTTAAAGCTAGGTTCTTTTATGAATTAGCGATTACCTTCGGTGATGTACCTTACTCAGAAGCCTTATTAGGAGAGAAGAAAGTTCCTTTCCCTAAGTATGATAAACAAGAGGATGTTTTTGTAGGAGTTTTAAAAGAATTGGAATTAGCAGCCTCTATGATTCAAAACAAACCCTCTATTAAAGGAGATATAATCTATGGAGGAAATACTGATAAATGGAAAAAGTTAATAAACTCATATCAATTAAAGGTATTGATGAGTTTATCTAAGAAAAAAACAGTTGGTACGATTCAAGTAGCAGAACAATTTGCAAAAATATATAACGCAGGAAACCTATTAGAAAGTAATGCAGATAGTGGACAACTTATGTATTTCGATCAAGCAGGTAGTCGCTATCCTCAGTTTAATTCAAGTTCTTATGGATCAAGTATGTATATGTCAGGAACATTTATTAATTTACTACAAGATTTAAAAGATCCTAGGTTATTTGCTTTTGCACAACAAACGTCAACAGCATTAGAAAAAGGTTTACCTATTACAGATTTTAGTGGATATAATGGAGGGGATCCTACAGTGCCTTATGCAGAGAATGAAAAGTTAGTGCAAACCAAGAATATATCTAAAATCAAGAGTCGTTATTATTTAGATCCTACTAACGAGCCTACTTCTATATTGAGCTATTCTGAGTTGCAGTTTATATTAGCTGAGGCTGTAGCGCGTAACTGGATAGGAGGTAGTGCAGCTGATTTTTATAATAAAGCGATAGAAGCAAACTTTAATTTCTATAATACATATGCGAAGGGAATGGCTAGTTATTATACAAAAGACGCTTTTATCAATTATATAAATCAGTCTAAGGTGAAGTATCAAACAGGAAGTCTGAATGTGCAATTAAAACAGATTTTGACACAGAAGTATATTACTATGTTTCATCAATCGAATTGGACGATTTATTACGACCATTTGCGCACAGGGTATCCAGAGTTTAAAATACAAGAGGGGATTACCCCTCCTACAAGATGGATTTATCCACAAACAGAGTATAATAGAAATCAAGCTAAACTACAAGAAGCATTAAATAGCCAATTCGGTGGAGCTGATAATATACGCGGTATCACTTGGTGGTTAAAATAAGATATATGAGTACAACAAGAAGAGATTTTATAAAGAAGTCCGCTTTATTTTCAAGCGGACTCTTTTTCGCAGAGGCTATGCCAGCATCTATTCAGAGAGCATTTGATATCAAAGCTCCTGAAGGATCTACGTTCTTAGATGCAGAACATATTGTTTTCTTAATGCAAGAGAATAGATCTTTTGACCATTGTTTCGGGACTTTAAAAGGAGTAAGGGGATTTAATGATC
Source organism: Myroides sp. A21 (assembly GCF_000807225.1). NCBI lineage: Bacteria > Pseudomonadati > Bacteroidota > Flavobacteriia > Flavobacteriales > Flavobacteriaceae > Myroides > Myroides sp. A21. The sequence goes on along the minus strand of NZ_CP010327.1, from coordinate 337,456 downwards.
CTAGAGCTATGAAGCTTAAGGATGGTCTGCCTGTCTGGTTTCAGTCAGATATTCATAAAAATATTTATGGTCCTTTTAGACTTGATATTGAGAATACTAAGGTGACTTGGATGGGTGGCTTACCACATAGTTGGAAGGATATGGTAGAGGCTCGTAACGAGGGTAAAATGGATAATTGGTTGATAGCCAAACGACCTGGTAATGCCGAGTATAAGGATTTACCTCTGACGATGGGATATTTCTCACGAGCTGATATTCCTTTCTATTACGCATTAGCAGATGCCTTTACAGTATGTGATCAGCACTTTTGTTCTTCTCTGACAGGTACTAGTGCTAATCGATCTTATTTTTGGGCTGGTGCTATCCGCGAGAAGCCAAGAGATCCTAACTCTATAGCTCATGTGGATAATGGGCAGATAAACTATAAAGATGTCAGCTGGACTACTTACCCAGAACGATTAGAAAAAGCGAATGTGTCGTGGAAAGTATATCAGAATGAGTTAAGTGTTCCTGTGGGATTTGATTGGCATGCAGAGAGTTGGTTAGCGAATTTTACAGATAATAATTTAGAGTTCTATAAGCAATATAATGTGCGTTTTCACAAGGCTCATTATGACTATATGGTACTAGAGTTGGAGAGATTAAAGGGAAGCTTGAATGACAAGACTCTCGCTAAAGATAAAATACAAGAAGTAGAAGGTAAGATACAGCAGCTAGAAAAAGATATTGATCTATACTCTCCTTCTAAATTTGAAGCATTAAGCGAATTCGATAAAGCTATTCACAAGAAGGCATTTACTACTAATACAAGTGATCCAGATTATCACAAGCTAGAGGAGATGACCTATATGGAGAGAGGCGTGGAGAAAACAATGGAGGTGCCTAAGGGGGATATCTTTTATCAGTTTAGAAAAGATGTAGATGAAAATAAGTTGCCTATGGTAAGCTGGTTAGTTGCGCCGTGTAACTTTTCGGATCATCCTTCAGCGCCTTGGTTTGGGGCGTGGTATTTATCAGAAGCGATAGATATCCTAACGAAGAACCCAGAGGTGTGGAAGAAGACAATATTTGTGTTGACATACGATGAAAATGATGGTTACTTTGATCATATTGCTCCTTTTGTACCACCGTTAACGACTGATAAGACGATGGGTAAAGTGGCTAAAGGAATGGATACGCAAGATGAGTGGGTCACTAAAGAACAAGAAAGAGTAAGAACAGATAAACTTGATAGTCAATTAGCTAGTCCGATAGGATTAGGGTATAGAGTACCTATGATTATAGCCTCGCCTTGGACTAGAGGAGGCTGGGTAAACTCAGAGGTGTTAGACTTGACCTCTACTATACAGTTCTTAGAATACTTTATCGAAAAAAAGACAGGTAAACAAGTTATCGAAGAGAATATATCTAGCTGGAGAAGAGAGGTGTGTGGTAATATGACGAGTGTATTCCAATCTGAACGCGATCTAAGAGAGGTAAACTTAGACTTCGTAGATCGGAAGGACTATATCGCTAGAATCATGAATGCAAAAGAGAAGAAGGTACCTGGAGACTTTAATGCGTTTACAAAAAAAGAGGTATTAGGGGCTAAACATTGGACACTGTTATCCAAATTTCCTAAACAAGAAGAAGGAATAAAGAAGGCATGTGCTTTACCTTATAATCTGAATGCAAATGTGAAACTGGCAGGAAGTAAAACGCAGTTACAAATGGATTTCACGGTTGAGTCTAATCAGTTAAAGAATAAGGTGTATGCAGCTCCTGTACAAGTATATGATATGTTAGGAGCTAGCCCGTCAAGAGGCATTTGGGACTTTGCGGTTAGAGATAATGAACCAATGGATTATTACTGGAAGGTAGAAGATGGAGAGCAGTATCACTATAATATACATGGACCTAATGGGTTCTTTAGAAGCTTTAAGGGAAGTAAGAAAAATTTAGATATTTATGTTGAGGTTCTTTTACTCACAGATTTAAGTATCTCTGTGAAATTAAAAAATAATGGCGCGGATACTGTAAATGTTGCTTTAGATAATAGTTTGTATCTAAAAAAAGCAACGATTATAGAGTTGCCTCCTAATAAAGAAGAATTACTTAAATGGGATTATACAAGCTCAAACGGCTGGTATGATTTGATGATAAGTTGTAAAGAGGATATAGAGTGGAAGCAATATTATGCTGGTCATATTGAGAATGGTCAAGCAAGTATAACGGATCCATTTATGGCAAGTCTGTCTAAATAACAGCAATCTATATGAGATAGAAGAGGAGACTGATAAGGTCTCCTTTTTTGTTTTTAGGAAGAATGATATTTAGCATCAATAAAGAGTTTGATAAGAAGACTTCTTGTAGTAAAGATTTATGAACTATTTAGTGTTTTAAAAAGACAGTGATTACCGTAAAATAATCTTATATTTGTGTGTAAATATTTATTGAAAAAATAATGAAACCAAACACACAACAATTAACAGAGTTAACTACTCAAGTAAGAAGAGATATTCTTAGAATGGTACATGCTGTAAGTTCTGGGCACCCAGGAGGATCTTTAGGATGTGCAGAGTTTTTAGTGACTTTGTATCAAAAGTTAATGGATAGAAAAGAAGGGTTTAATATGGACGGAACAGAGGAGGATATCTTCTTCTTATCTAATGGACATATTTCACCAGTATTTTATAGCGTATTGTCACGTAGTGGATATTTTCCAGTAAGTGAATTAGCTACTTTCAGAAAAATCAATACGCGTTTACAAGGACATCCATGTACTCATGATAGATTACCAGGAGTGCGTATGGCGTCAGGTTCATTAGGACAAGGACTTTCAGTAGCAGTAGGAGCAGCTCAAGCTAAAAAATTAAATAAGGATAATCACCTTGTTTATGTTTTAATGGGAGATGGTGAGTTACAAGAAGGACAAAACTGGGAAGCTATTATGTATGCATCTGCTAAGAAGGTGGATAATGTAATCGCTACTGTAGATTTAAACGGAAAACAAATCGACGGACCAACTGATGATGTATTAAATTTAGGTTCTATGAAAGCTAAGTTTGAAGCATTTGATTGGGAGGTTATAGAGATAGAGAAAGGAAACGATATTGATTCAATCGTAGCTGGATATGAATTAGCAAAAGCTAAAACAGGTAAAGGAAAACCTGTATGTGTATTGTTAAAAACAGAAATGGGTAATGGAGTAGACTTCATGATGAATACACATGCATGGCATGGTAAAGCTCCTAGTGATGCTCAATTAGAAGAAGCTTTAAAACAAAATCCAGAAACATCATTCGGAGATTATTAATCCACTTAAATTGAATCAAAAATGAAAAAATATACAAATACAGGAAGTAAAGATACACGTTCAGGATTCGGTGCAGGACTTACTGAATTAGGACAAAAGAATGAGAATGTAGTAGCATTATGTGCTGACTTAATCGGTTCGTTAAAAATGGATGATTTTAAAAAGAATCACCCAGAGCGTTTCTTCCAAGTAGGAATTGCTGAAGCGAATATGATTGGATTAGCTGCAGGTATGACTATCGGAGGTAAAATTCCTTTTACAGGAACTTTTGCTAACTTCTCTACAGGACGTGTTTATGATCAAATTCGTCAGTCTGTAGCATACTCTGAGAAGAATGTGAAGATATGTGCTTCTCACGCTGGATTAACACTAGGTGAAGATGGTGCTACTCACCAAATCTTAGAAGATATCGGATTAATGAAGATGTTGCCTAATATGACTGTAATCAATACATGTGATTACAACCAAACCAAAGCGGCTACTTTAGCTATTGCTGAGTATGATGGACCTGTTTATTTAAGATTTGGACGTCCAGTAGTGCCTAACTTTATGCCTGCTGATGAGAAGTTTGTTATCGGTAAAGCTGTTATGTTAAACGAGGGTACAGATGTGACTATCGTAGCTACAGGACACTTAGTATGGGAAGCTTTAATCGCTGCTGAAGAGTTAGAAGCAAAAGGAATCTCTGCTGAAGTAATCAATATCCATACTATCAAACCTCTTGATGAAGAGGCTATCTTAAAATCTGTAGCAAAAACAGGATGTATAGTTACTGCTGAAGAGCACAACTTCTTAGGAGGTCTAGGAGAAAGCGTATCTAGAGTATTAGCTTTAAATAACCCATTACCACAAGAATTTGTGGCTGTACAAGATACTTTCGGTGAATCTGGTACTCCAGAGCAATTAATGGAAAAATATGGTTTAAACGCTACAGCTATCGTTGAGAAAGCACAGTTAGTAATCAACCGTAAATTCAAAAGATAATTAAGAGTATATCTAATATATAAAAACCTGCTTGAGCAATCAAGCAGGTTTTTTTGTATAGTAGTATAATGAGTGGAGTAGGACAAAAAAAAGAGGTAGAATCAATCTACCTCTTTGTATATAATCTTATTTGTTATTTTTTAGTAGGCCAAATTACCTCACCATCTTTTTGATCTGGGAAACATGCTCTGTCTAGGTATCTAAATACATTAGAACAAGTTTTTAGAATAGGGTCATAGTATTGGTAATATGCTTTTTTGTTGTTTTTGTCTTTATACTGTAATTCAGTTTTAGTAAGTACACCATCACCATCATCGTCATCGTCTAAGAAGTTAGGTACACCGTCACCATCTGTATCAAAGTCAAAGTAATCTTTAATCGTTAATTTAAGTGCACGTATCTCATCATCTGTAAGTGCTCTTCCTAGTTCTGATGATTTTTCGATTACTTGTTTCGCCTCATACTTTGAAAGGATACCATCACCATCGTGATCACGTTCTCTTTTCGCTATAAGCGTCATATCGATGATATGTGGTTGATATGCCTTAAGCTTAGATCCGTATCCAGCATTGAAATATCCTACTCCTGATGGGATAAAAGCAATAATTCTACCTGCTGATCCTTTTTCATAAGTAGGGATACCATTATCACCTAATTGTATACCAGTAGCTGTTTTTACTTTAGTTAATAGTTGTCTTTCTGCTGTTTTTAACTGAGCAGGTATAAGACCATAATTACCTTGTGACATAAGAGCGAACTCCTGTAATGTAATAGGGAATGAGTAATAATTACCTATATTCCCGTTATTGTCAAAAGATTCATTCTTTAAAGAAAATGACTTTGTCTTTACATATACAGAATCTATAGTAGAAATATAATCACCTTTTCCTTCTAGTTTGTTTCCATCTGCATCAGGAACAATAAAATAAGCTATAGTATATTCTAATTCGTCTTTAGGTTTAGAAAACTTTAAAGAAGTAGTACCATTAGGGTTTCTAACAGCTTCGTATTCGTAGTTGTCAGATGTAATGATTTGTTGCTCTATTTTGATTCTTTTATCATCTTTAAGAGGTACTACATTAGGATTAGGTTTATTAGGATTACTAATACTATCAAAACGAATATTATCTCCTTCAATAATCAAGTAGTTTTTAGCTAAGAACTCTTCTATTTGCTTTGCATTTTCATCACGAACTTCTTTACGGTCTCTTAGGTTTACAACTTCATTTCCACCATTACCGTCATCTTTATTACAATTGGCAGCTGTTAGTCCTAGAAAAGCAAGACCTAAAACTGTAAATAATCTATTCATTTTTTGACTTATTTTAGTAGTGCAAGATACAATTTTACTTTATTTTTGTGTACTTTGTTAGAGAAATTTAATACGAAATTATGCGAATTGATAAATATTTATGGTGTATTAGATACTATAAAACTAGAAATATAGCAACGGAAGCTTGTAAAAAGGGACATATCACGGTGAATGGACAAGCGGCTAAAGCCTCTAGAGAAGTCTTTCCTACGGATAAAATCACATTGAGAAAAGATCAAATAACTTATAAATTAACAGTATTAGGTATACCTGCTAATAGAGTAGGAGCTAAGTTAGTTGATATTTACCGCAAGGATGAGACTCCTGCAGAGGCATTTGAGCACTTAGAGTTATTAAAGTTATCGAAGGACTATTATAGAGCTAAAGGGACTGGACGTCCTACTAAGAAAGATAGAAGAGATATAGATGATTTTCACGACTATGAAGACGATGATATCATAGAAGGAGAAGATAGTATAGAGAGAGATAATTCTTTTAAAGATAGGGAAGAGGATGTTTGATAAAGAGTTTTGGGAGAAGAAGTATGCTAATAGTGAGGCGCAATGGAATGCAGGAAGCATCACTACGCCTATTAAGGAATACATCGATCAATTGACAAAGAAAGATTTAGCTATTTTAGTACCAGGTATAGGCCATGGGCATGAGTTGATGTATTTATATGAAAATGATTTTACTAATATTAGTGGATTAGACTTTACTATTGCTGGTGCTTTAGAAGCGTACGGATTGATGAATAACTTTCCTTATGGTGATGTGATTTTAGAAGATTTCTTTGAACATGATGGACAATATGACCTTATTATAGAGCAAACGTTCTTCTGTTCGTTGCCTACCGATAAGAGAAGTGATTATGTAGAGAAGATGTATGATTTATTAAAACCAGGAGGAAAGCTAGTAGGGGTGTTATTTGATTGTTACTTTAATCAAGAGACTCCCCCTTTTGGAGGAAGTAAAGAAGAGTACTTAGAATTGTTTAAGGAAAAGTTCAATATACAAGTTTTAGAAACAGCACATAACTCTATTAAGCCTAGAGCAGGTAGAGAGTTATTTTTTATAATTAATAAACAACATGACTAAAAAAATCATTTTAACTAAAGAGCAAATTAAGTTTACTACTAAACGTATAGCTTATCAGATCTATGAGACCTACATAGATGAGGATGAAATAGTAATCGCTGGTGTAGCAAATAGTGGATATACTTTTGCTCAAAAGATCAGTGAAGCATTACAAGAGATTTCTTCTATAAAAGTAATTCTTTGTGAAGTGCGTATAGATAAACAGAATCCGATTAATCCAATAGAGACTTCATTAAATAGTACAGTTTATACAGATAAGTGTGTTGTACTAGTAGATGACGTGTTAAATTCTGGAGCGACATTAATATACGGTGTAAAGCATTTCTTAGAAGTGCCATTAAAGAAACTAAAAACGGCGGTACTAGTAGATCGTAACCATAAAAAATATCCCGTTAAAGCGGACTTTAAAGGGATATCATTATCTACATCATTATTAGAGCATATTCAGGTTGTCTTTGATGGAGACGAGGAGTATGCTTATTTAAGCTAATTAAGATGATTAAGGATGTCTTGAGTTACTTGCTCAGGAGTTTTATCATCTATAGCTATAATAGTTTTAGCCTGATGGTAGAAATAACTACGATCAAATAAATGCTTAGCAATGAAAATTTCAAGAGTATCGTCTGAATTCTGATTAAGAAGAGGGCGATGCTCTTTTTCTTTTTCTAGACGATCTGCTAGTGTTTTAATAGAACCTTTTAGATAGAATGAGGAGATATCCTCTCTCTGTAGAGCTAAATGATTATTAGCATAGCATGGTGTTCCTCCACCTAAGCTAAGAATAAAGTTATCTTGAGTATCTATTATCTCATGTAATAATAGGTGTTCTTGCTTCCTAAAATAGATTTCTCCTTTCGTTTCAAACAGGGATGAAATCGACATTTGATGTTTTTTCTCTATTTCGTTGTCTAAATCTATAAAGTTTAGTTTTAGTTGTTCTGCCAGTATTTTACCAATAGTTGATTTACCAGAACCCATATAGCCTAAAAGAATAATTTTTTTCATAAAAACAAGGGGTTGTTTATTAGAGTGTTAGGATGAATTGAAAAATAAAAGTCAAAAATAAAACAAATATGTGTCGGATTTCTAAAAAAAGCTTCTATATTTGCACCCGCAATCAGGAATTGAAATAACGACTCGATAGCTCAGTTGGTAGAGCACAACACTTTTAATGTTGGGGTCCTGGGTTCGAGCCCCAGTCGGGTCACTAAGAAGACTTAAAATTTCGATTTCAAAATTGCATGACTCGATAGCTCAGTTGGTAGAGCACAACACTTTTAATGTTGGGGTCCTGGGTTCGAGCCCCAGTCGGGTCACTAAGAAAATACATACATTATTATATCAATTTTTAGGAATTGGTATTTGACTCGATAGCTCAGTTGGTAGAGCACAACACTTTTAATGTTGGGGTCCTGGGTTCGAGCCCCAGTCGGGTCACAAAATAATACATACAGATATCAGTTTTAGAAATAAATTGACTCGATAGCTCAGTTGGTAGAGCACAACACTTTTAATGTTGGGGTCCTGGGTTCGAGCCCCAGTCGGGTCACTAAAATAAAAAATCTATTTCAAAAACGATATCGGACTCGATAGCTCAGTTGGTAGAGCACAACACTTTTAATGTTGGGGTCCTGGGTTCGAGCCCCAGTCGGGTCACTAAAGCTATTCTAATAAGAGTAGCTTTTTTTGTTTTTGAATATTAATTTTCTTTACCTTTAGTAAGGTGTTGGTAAATGTATTCGTTTAGGCCATGTGGAGGAATTGGTAGACTCGCCATCTTGAGGGGGTGGTGTCGCAAGACGTATGGGTTCGAATCCCATCATGGTCACATATAAGATAGAAGCGCTGTAGGGGGGGCTTTAAAAGAAAAAGCTACTTAATTTGGTTAAGTAGCTTTTTTTTTACTGTTGATTTGTCTCATCACTATTCTCGTCATTTTTCTTAGAAGGCCCCATTAGTAAAAATAAAGCCACAACTAGACCTACGCAGACTAATCCAAAGATAATAATCATGAAGGTACCGTTGTTGAAGTTGTAAAGAGGTAGGTTTTGTAAAGTCATAATCTGTTTATTTTTGTTATTTTAACACTAAAGTATAGAATATTTTTAACATTTAAAATGATAATTGTCATCTAATTTATATGGGAGTTATTTGATGAGGTAGAAGCGAGGTTTTATCGTGAATTAGGAGGGTAACTAATTGTATATTAAAAGTGTATGTTCTTTTGTTAAATGGAGGGTGATAAGTTAAATAAGATATTTGTAGTCAAAAAATAGGAGAATGTTTAGAAACTATACCTAATCGTATAGTTAGAAAGTCTATTTAGATTAATCGTTATTCTTAAAAATAGTAAGAAAGTAGTTTAATAAAAAAGTTTATATTTTTTTTTAAAATGCTATTAATTCATTTACTGTGTTTTACGGCTATCCCTTGATAAATCTAGGAAAAAAGGTTGGTTTGTAATTTGTGAGATATAAAAAAAGGTCTACCTTTGCATAGCAATTGAGAAACAAACGGTTTGTCAATGACTCGATAGCTCAGTTGGTAGAGCACAACACTTTTAATGTTGGGGTCCTGGGTTCGAGCCCCAGTCGGGTCACAAAAAAAGCAGAGATTATAATCTCTGCTTTTTTTATGTCTTATATTTTGATTACTTTATTTTGTTTAGTGAATCTCCGATTGGTAAATTCAGGATCAGTGACAAAAGTTGGGGACTAGGCAAAAAGTCTAGTTAATCTAAAAAGAAAAAACTTCTTATCCCTAACACCTCTATACATCATACGGAAGTATTTAATTTTGGCATTAAATGATTCCGCAGAAGCATTTGTACTTCTATTAATAAAGTAATTGATGATTTCGTTATAGTGTACATTAAAAGTCTTTAAAACAATACTAAAGTGTTTGAGTGAAGCTTTTTCAATATCATTAAACCAATGAGCAAGCTTAGTCATAGCTATTTCTTTATCTATTTGTAGATTATATATCTGTCTAAGGTTATTAGCAAGTAGATAGGCTTGTTTAATCTCTGGGTATAATTCAAATAGTATCTTAGCTCTTTCTTGTTGGTCAGATGTCCAATTAATTTGGTTTTTATAAAGTAGAGAACGTGAGCGAACTAAAAGTTGCTTCTTAGTATCTCCATTACTAAGTATTTCAGGATTATATATAGTGCCTTGTTCCTTAGCCTTTAAAACAGCAGTGTTCTCAGCGTCAAGCTCAGCCCATCTATATTTTATTCTAATATCTTGTACAGCTTCACTTACAAGCTTTTGTACATGAAAACGATCAATTACTTGCACAGCTTTAGGGAAGCACTTCTTAGCTATCTGTTTCATAGCCCCTGCCATATCTAAAGTAATCTCGGTAACTTTATCTCTAAGTTTTTTAGGTAGTTTAGATAGATGCTTTATTACAGTATCTGATTTTGTTCCTTTAACTATCGCTACAATGGTCTTTTTCTGACCTTTACCTGCTTTAGAAGTCAGTATAGTGTACAATTCTCCCATAGATAAACATACTTCATCTATGGACAGTTGTTCAGTTATATTTTCTGGGTAGAGTAGCCAGTCTTGTGCATGTTCTTGTTGATCCCATTGTTTGAAACCACTAGTTTTATGTTTGTATTGGCGTTGAAACTTCTCTCCTTTAACCCCAAATAATTCACCAATAGCCTTACAGCTAAGTACTTTAGTATCGGCCAATTTTTTTTAAGAACTCCGAAAACTCTGTAGTCATTCGTGTTCCTTCTGCGATGATATTCCAATCACGTGATATAATTTCTCCTGTTTGTTTATCTGTCCAACGACGACGTTGTACGTGTAGTTTAACTGATTTACCTCGTAATGGGAAGTCTTCAATAGTAATCATACTATGGAAACCTTTAGAAATAAGCTGTCTTTCAGTACATTGATTTGCGTAATCATTCTTCTCTTCAAAGTAGATATGTAGTTTTGTTTCTAATTCTTCTATTTTGGTAATATTGAAGTGTTCTACTAAGTAAGTAGGTAAGATTAGTTTTAGTATTTCTTGGCTATCCATCATAGCACAAAGATATTATTTTACACTTTCCTCCCCAACTTTTAACGTTGATTCCAAAAAGTCTAGTTAATCTAAAAAGGAAAAACTTCTTATCTCTAACACCTCTATACATCATACGGAAGTATTTAATTTTGGCATTAAATGATTCCGCAGAAGCATTTGTACTTCTATTAATAAAGTAATTGATGATTTCGTTATAGTGTACATTAAACGTCTTTAAAACAGTACTAAAGTGTTTGAGTGAAGCTTTTTCAATATCATTAAACCAATGAGCTAGCTTAGTCATAGCTATTTCTTTATCTATTTGTAGATTATATATCTGTCTAAGGTTATTAGCAAGTAGATAGGCTTGTTTAATCTCTGGGTATAATTCAAATAGTATCTTAGCTCTTTCTTGTTGGTCAGATGTCCAATTAATTTGGTTTTTATAAAGTAGAGAACGTGAGCGAACTAAAAGTTGCTTCTTAGTATCTCCATTACTAAGTATTTCAGGATTATATATAATGCCTTCTTCCTTAGCCTTTAAAACAGCAGTGTTCTCAGCGTCAAGCTCAGCCCATCTATATTTTATTCTAATATCTTGTACAGCTTCACTTACAAGCTTTTGTACATGAAAACGATCAATTACTTGCACAGCTTTAGGGAAGCACTTCTTAGCTATCTGTTTCATAGCCCCTGCCATATCTAAAGTAATCTCGGTAACTTTATCTCTAAGTTTTTTAGGTAGTTTAGATAGATGCTTTATTACAGTATCTGATTTTGTTCCTTTAACTATCGCTACAATGGTCTTTTTCTGACCTTTACCTGCTTTAGAAGTCAGTATAGTGTACAATTCTCCCATAGATAAACATACTTCATCTATGGAGAGTTGTTCAGTTATATTTTCTGGGTAGAGTAGCCAGTCTTGTGCATGTTCTTGTTGATCCCATTGTTTGAAACCACTAGTTTTATGTTTGTATTGGCGTTGAAACTTTTCACCTTTAACTCCAAATAATTCACCAATAGCCTTACAGCTAAGTACTTTAGTATCGGCCAATTTTTTTTAAGAACTCCGAGAACTCTGTAGTCATTCGTGTTCCTTCTGCGATGATATTCCAATCACGTGATATAATTTCTCCTGTTTGTTTATCTGTCCAACGACGACGTTGTACGTGTAGTTTAACTGATTTACCTCGTAACGGGAAGTCTTCAATAGTAATCATACTATGGAAACCTTTAGAAATAAGCTGTCTTTCAGCACATTGATTTCCGTAATCATTCTTCTCTTCAAAGTAGATATGTAGTTTGGTCTCTAATTCTTCTATTTTGGTAATATTGAAGTGTTCTACTAAGTAAGTAGGTAAGATTAGTTTTAGTATTTCTTGGCTATCCATCATAGCACAAAGATATTATTTTACACTTTCCTCCCCAACTTTTAACGTTGATCCTAAATTCATTTTAGATGTTAAAGACGATATCTCATTTAGTGAGAACTGTCCTGTCAAGATCATTACTATATTCTCTTTACTGTTTTCGTTGAAAAGAAGTAGGTTATTGATGTTGTTAGCAGAACCATTTTGATTGATATATATCGTAATATTACCACCATTATCTTTATTGCTAGAGAACTCTTTTAAAGAAGCAGAAGAGACATGCTTAGATACTGCTGCTTTCATTTCTTCTTTTAAAGAAGCCGAAGCTGTATTAAATACCCTTAATGAAGTTAATTTTTTGATTAGATTTAAATATGCTTTTTCTTCTTGGCTTGTAGGTTCTACCTTTACATTGGCCATCATTTCAAACATCTTTTGATTTACAACTACAGCATTTACTTGTTTGTTCTTTTCGAATGCTTGAAATTCATCTTGAGCAAAGGTGTTAATAGTGCTCAAGGTAAATAAAAAGATAAATATTGCTTTTACTGTATTTTTCATGGTTACTTTGTTTTGTTAGTAGGGATCCCTTTATTCAGGTCATTAGAAAGTTGAATTAGTAATTTTTGACATTCTTTATAAGCCACTTCTGGATTATTAAAAGTTCCATACTCATTTTGTTTTAAAGTAGGTTTGGTGTCACTTTTGGTTGGGAAGTATATAAAAGTCATAATAGCTCCTAATACTAGTGCTCCAAAGAAAAGTAAGTTTTTAATAGATGTCTTTTTCTTCATTTATATTGATCTATATGTACAAACATAATATAAATGTAAATAAGTTTTTGAATAATTCCTACGTAGTTTTCGAAAATCGTATTTGATCAATCTATTACTGAGGTAGTCGATTTATATTTTTAATATTTAATAATGTTCTATTTTTGTATTTAAACCAATAAGATAATTATGAAAAACTGGAAGATTTATTCTATACTATTCTTAGTAACGACTGTATTTGTCTCTTGTAAAAAAGAGAGTAATACTGTAATTACTTCTGATGATACTAATACAATAGAATATGCAAAAGGATTTACTATAGAAGCTTATGATCAATACTCGGTGGTAAATGTAAAGCAGGCTTGGGTAGGTGCAGATAAAAGTTTTAAATATGTGTTATATAAAGAAGGTAAAGAGGTTATTCCTGATTCGTTAAGAACACTTCCTAGTCTTAAAGTACCTGTTCAGTCTATAGTAGTTACTTCAACTACACACCTTCCTTCATTAGTAGTGTTAGAAGAAGAAAAGTCATTGAAAGGTTTTCCGGGGTTAAATTATGTATCATCTCCTTCAATTAGAAAGTTAATAAATGATAATCATATTAAGGAAGTTGGACAAAATGAACAATTAAATACAGAGTTATTATTAGATTTAAATCCTTCAGTTATTGTAGCATTCGCTATGGATGGTTCTAATCAAGCTTTACAATTAATAGAAAAGAGCGGGATACCTGTAGTATATAATGGTGATTGGGTAGAACAGACACCTTTAGGTAAAGCGGAGTGGATTAAACTATTTGGGGCTTTATATGGTAAAGAGAAGGAAGCGAAGATCTTTTTTGATAAAATAGTTCAAGATTATAAGGAAGCACAAGCTTTAGTGAAAGATGCTAAAAATAACCCGACTGTGATGAGTGGTGCTATGTATCAAGATGTATGGTACACTCCTCAAGGGCAAAGCTGGATGGCTATATATTTTAAAGATGCTAAGTCTGACTATTTATGGAAAGAAACAGAAGGTACGGGGAGTTTATCTCTGTCATTAGAGGTGGTACTTGATAAAGCTATAGATGCATCTTTCTGGATTAACCCAGCCCAATATGAAACTCTTCAACAGTTAGTAGATGCTAATCCGCACTATGCTAAGTTTAATGCTTTTAAAAATAAGAATGTATATTCATTCTCTCCAAGAAAAGGAGAGACAGGAGGAAGTCTATTCTATGAATTAGGACCGACACGCCCTGATTTAGTATTAAAAGATTTGATCTATATTTTACATCCAGAGATATCTATACCTAATTACCAACCTGTGTTTTTTGAACAACTAAAGTAATTATGAGTAAAAAATTTGGTATCATAGGTTTAGTGATAGCTTTGTTAATCCTGTTTATTTTCAATATATCTATGGGTAGTATACATATTCCTTTTAGTAAAGTGATAAGTGTGCTACTAGGAGAGGAAGAGGTGAAAGAGACATGGCGTTATATTATTCTTAATTATAGATTGCCTAAAGCCATTGTAGCTGTTCTGGTAGGAGTAGCCCTTTCTATAAGTGGGCTGCTTATGCAGACGCTGTTTCGGAACCCTATGGCAGAAAGTTATGTGTTAGGAATAAGTTCTGGAGCGAGCTTAGGTGTTGCTATATTGATATTAGGTGTATCTTTTTTACCAACAACTGTTGTTTCTATTTTTACTTCTACTTATGGTATCGCTCTTGTATCTATTTTAGGAAGCTTAGGTTTACTTTTTTTAGTGTTATTAGTTTCTAATTCTGTCCGAAATACAGTTACTGTTCTAATTGTAGGATTAATGTTTGGAAGCTTTGCTAATGCGATAGTTGGTATATTGACCTATTTTAGTTCTGCAGAGCAGTTAAAGCGTTTTGCGTTTTGGTCATTGGGAAGTTTAGGTAACTTGAGTTGGGAAAGTATTACTCTTTTTGCTATTGTTGTTGGGATAGGAGTATTAGGAAGTATGTTACTTATTAGAGCTTTAGACGCAATGTTATTGGGTGATAATTACGCATCTTCTATGGGGATTAATGTTAAGAAGGCGCGTAATATGATTATTTTAGTCACTAGTCTTCTAGCAGGGATATCGACTGCATTAGTAGGACCTATTGCGTTTATCGGATTAGCAGTGCCTCATATAGCGAGACTTATATTAAAAGTGAGTAGTCATCGCTATTTGATTATTACTACAGCTTTATTAGGAGGAGTCTTAATGTTGATATGTGATATGCTTACCCAAATAAAAGGAGAGCAGTTCTTGTTGCCTATTAATGCTGTTACTTCTATATTCGGAGCGCCTATTGTAATATGGCTTATTTTAAGAAGAAAAGTTCAGTAAGAGTTCGTTTGAGAGTAGAATAGAAAAAAATATTAAAAATTAAAAGCATCCATAGTTTTGCTTTATCTTTGCGAGTTGTAAATAATAATTATGAAGTTCGATTTATTACATACAGACGTAAATTCTCGTGCACGTGCTGGGAAGATTACGCTTGATCACGGTGTTATTGAGACACCTATTTTTATGCCAGTTGGTACTGTAGCTTCTGTTAAAGGAGTTCATCAACGTGAATTATCAGAAGAGATTAATCCTGACATTATTTTAGGTAATACTTATCACCTTTATTTAAGACCTAAAATGGAGATTCTTAAACAGGCAGGAGGGTTACACAAGTTTATGAACTGGGATCGTAATATCTTAACAGATAGTGGAGGATTTCAGGTATATTCTTTATCATCTAATAGAAAGATTAAAGAAGAAGGGGTGAAGTTTAAGTCTCATATTGATGGTTCTTATCATTTCTTTTCACCAGAGAGCGTAATGGAGATTCAACGTACTATCGGGGCTGATATTATTATGGCTTTTGATGAGTGTACTCCTTATCCATGTGATTATAGATATGCTAAGAGATCTATGCATCGTACACATAGATGGTTAGATAGATGTGTAGATCATTTAACTAAAGTACCAGAGATGTATGGGTATTCTCAAACGTTATTCCCTATTGTACAAGGAAGTACTTTTAAGGATTTACGTGAACAGTCTGCAGAGTATATTGCTAATATAGGTGCTGATGGTAATGCCATTGGAGGGTTATCAGTAGGTGAGCCAGCAGAAGAAATGTATGCAATGACAGAATTAGTAACTAATATTTTACCAAAGGACAAACCTCGTTATTTAATGGGAGTAGGTACTCCTATTAATATTCTAGAGAATATTGCTTTAGGAGTAGATATGTTTGACTGTGTAATGCCAACGCGTAATGCTCGTAATGGTATGTTATTCACAGCTCATGGATCTATGAATATGAAAAATAAGAAATGGGAAGATGATTTCTCTCCTATTGATGAGAATGGATATACATGGGTAGATACAGCTTATTCAAAAGCTTATTTACGTCACTTGTTTGCAGCTAATGAATCATTAGGTAAACAAATCGCAACGATACACAACTTAGGATTCTATTTATGGTTAGTACGTGAAGCTCGTCGTCAGATTTTAGCAGGTACTTTTACAGAGTGGAAAAATAAGATGGTGAAACAAATGGATAACCGTTTATAATTTAATCAAAATATAAAGAAGCATCAAATAGTAATTATATGAAAATATTAGATTGGTATATACTCAAAAGATACTTAGTAACGTTCTTTGTGTTATTATTGCTTTTTGTGCCTATAGGAATCATAATTGATGTTTCTGAAAAAATAAACAAGATATTAGCAAATAAGGTACCCTTGCCAGCAGTACTAATGTACTACTTGGACTTTACAATCTATTTTGCTAATATGTTGTTTCCTATATTGTTATTTATCTCTATTATCTGGTTTACTTCTAAGCTAGCTAATAATACAGAAATTGTAGCAATACTTAGTTCGGGAATTTCCTTTACTCGTTTTTTACGACCTTATATTATCGGGGCTACTTTCATTTCTATTTTTGCTTTAGTAATGTCTGTTTTTATTGTACCTAAAGCTAGTCAAGGGTATAATGATTTCCGTTATAAGTATATGAAGAGTACAGAGGTACGGGAGAGCCAGAACGTATATCGACAAATTAGCCCTACTGAGTTTATTTATGTAAGTAACTTTAACTACAATAGTAAGACAGGATATAACTTTTCATTAGAAGTATTCGATGGAAATAAGATGACTTCAAAAACGACGGCTAACCGTATTGTATGGAATCCTGAGACAGAGACCTATACGTTATTTAGTTATTTTAATAGAGAGATAGGTGAAACTGAAGATCATTTTGAAAGAGCTGATGAGAAAGAAATGAAGCTTGACTTCGATATAGATGATCTTACTCCTGTAGTATACGCTGCAGAAACAATGCAATTAGGGCCTTTAAAACGATTCATAGAAAAGGAGCAAATGAGAGGGTCTTCTAATATTAATGTATATTTAGTCGTTTTGTATAAAAAATATAGTGTACCTGTATCAGCGTTTATTCTAACGATTATTGCGGTATCTGTTTCTTCTATGAAGAGAAGAGGAGGGATGGGAATGAACTTAGCCATAGGGATTGCTTTAGCATTTATCTATGTCTTCTTTGATAAGATATTTGGTACATTGGCAGAAGCGTCTAGTATTCCACCTTTAGTAGCGGTATGGCTACCTAATGTTGTTTTTGGTATTCTAGCAATATTCTTACTTCGAAATGCTCGCAGATAATATAAAAAGTCAGATATATCTCCATTTAATTGTTTTTATATGGGGATTTACAGCAATTCTAGGACAATTAATTTCTCTAGAAGCTCTGCCATTAGTATGGTATCGAATTTTAATAGCAGTAATTACATTATTAGTATTTTATGTTTTTACAAAGCAATCTATAAAAGCGCCCAAACATCGTATTATACAGTTTTTAGGAGCAGGTGTAGTTATTGCGCTACACTGGCTAACTTTCTTTTTAGCCATAAAGGTTTCTAATATTTCTATCACATTAGCTTGTTTGTCCACAGGAGCCTTTTTTGCCTCCATTTTAGAACCATTAATTTTAAAGAGAAAGGTAGTAAGCTATGAAGTGTTCTTTGGCTTTGTAGTTATATGTGCTTTGACTTTAATCTTTAGTGTGAGTGGAGAGTATATAGAAGGAATACTCTTAGGACTAATTGCAGCTTGTTTGTCAGCTTTGTTTTCTATTATTAATAGTAAACTAATCGTGCATACTGCTGCTCCAGTTATTACATTTTACGAAATGTTAGGAGGACTTATAGTTCTTTCCTTAGTATTATTGATTACAGGAGGTTTTACTATAGAATTTTTTGAGGTTAGTCTAAATGATTGGATGTGGCTTTTACTTTTAGGTACAGTATGTACAGCATTTGCTTTTTTAGGTTCAGTCTATATTATGCGCTATTTAACACCTTTTACAGTGATGCTGACTATTAACCTAGAACCTGTGTATGGTATTTTATTAGCTGTGGCCATCTTTAAAGACAGTGAGAAAATGACCTTGGAGTTTTATATAGGAGCCCTGTTGATTTTGAGTACAGTGGTACTAAATGGTATTGTTAAAAATAGAAAAAAGAGAAAACTTAGTACTAGATAGCTTATCTATCCGAGTATTGTTTTATCTTTGTCATTCGTAATTGAAACTAAAACTTAATCATAAATGGAATATTTAGATTTTGAACTTCCAATTAAAGAGCTTGAAGAACAGCTGAATAAATGTGCTTTGATCGGTGAAGAATCTGATGTTGATGTGTCAGCAACTTGTAAGCAAATTGAGAAGAAATTAGAAGAAACTAAGAAGAATATATACAAAAACTTGACTGCTTGGCAGAGAGTTCAATTGTCTAGACACCCTAATAGACCTTATACATTAGATTATATTAAGGCTTTATGTGGAGATACTTTCCTAGAGCTTTTTGGTGATAGAAATGTAAAAGACGACAAAGCAATGGTAGGTGGTCTTGGTAAGATTGGTGATCAAAGTTTTATGTTCGTTGGTCAACAAAAAGGATATAATACTAAGACTAGACAGTATAGAAACTTCGGTATGGCTAATCCAGAAGGATATAGAAAAGCTTTGCGTTTAATGCAAATGGCAGAGAAGTTTAATATTCCTATTGTCACTTTGATTGATACTCCAGGTGCATACCCAGGTTTAGAAGCAGAAGAAAGAGGACAAGGTGAAGCTATCGCTCGTAATATCTATGAAATGTTCCGTATTAAAGTGCCTATCATCTGTATTATCGTAGGTGAAGGAGCTTCAGGAGGTGCCTTAGGTATTGGTGTTGGTGATAAAGTAACGATGTTAGAGAATACTTGGTATTCTGTAATTTCACCAGAATCATGTTCTTCTATTTTATGGAGAAGTTGGGAGTATAAAGAAAGAGCAGCAGATGCTTTAAAGTTGACTTCTTATGATATGAAGAAAAACAAATTAGTTGATGATATCATTCCAGAACCACTTGGAGGAGCACATACTAATAGAGAAGAAACTTTCGCTACTGTTAAGAAATATATCGTAGATACATATAGTAGCTTAGCTAAGTTATCAACAGATAAGTTAATAGAAAAACGCATGGAGAAATACTTCGAAATGGGTGAGTATAAAGACTAGTTCTGAATATATAGAAATACTAAAATCCGAGAGTCTATCTCGGATTTTTTTTTCACTAATTATTAGTTATCTTATTAACAAGCTAATTGTATAAATAAGGATTGAGTTATCGTCAAAAAGGATTAATTTCGCATTATGGAACAAGCAAAAGAATTTAGACCAAAGCAATCTTTTTCTAGAGAAGTTGTGTCTTTAGAGAAAGGAAAACTTCCACCACAGGCTATTGACTTAGAAGAGGCTGTATTGGGAGCCATGATGATTGATAAGAAAGGTATTGATGAGGTTATTGATATATTACAACCTGATGCTTTCTATAAAGATGCTCACAAACATATATTTGAAGCAATCGATCAATTATTCGTAAGTAATCAACCTATAGATTTATTAACTGTATCTACGCAATTGCGTAAGAATGGTAAATTAGATCAAGTTGGTGGTGATTATTACCTGGTTAGTCTTACACAAAAGATTACTTCTTCTGCGCATATTGAATTCCATTCACGCATTATTTTACAGAAATTCATTCAACGTAGTTTGATACGTATTTCGAATGAGATAATTGAAGATGCTTATGATGAGACAAGTGATGTATTTGACTTATTAGATAAAGCTGAATCTAGATTATATGAAGTTACACAAGGAAATATAAAGAAAAGTTCGGAGACAGCTCAGTCTTTAGTTGCGCAAGCAAAGAAAAGAATTGAGGAAATCAGTACTAAAGAAGGACTAAGTGGATTAGCAACAGGTTTCCATAAGTTAGATGAGCTTACGTCTGGATGGCAACCAAGTGACTTGATTATTATAGCAGCTCGTCCTGGTATGGGGAAGACAGCCTTTGTATTATCTATGGCTAGAAATATTGCTATTGAGACAGGTGCTGGTGTTGCGGTTTTCTCATTAGAGATGTCTTCTGTACAGTTGATTACACGTCTTATTTCTTCGGAGACAGGACTTTCATCAGAAAAACTGCGTACAGGAAAATTAGAAACACATGAGTGGGAACAATTAAACGTAAAAGTAAAAGACTTAGAGCGTGCACCATTGTATATAGATGATACTCCGTCTTTATCTATTTTTGACTTAAGAGCTAAAGCTCGTCGTTTAGCTTCTCAGCACGGAATTAAATTGATTATTATCGATTATTTACAGTTAATGACAGCTGGTGGGAACTCTAAAGGGGGAGGGAACCGTGAGCAAGAGATTTCAACTATCTCAAGAACGCTTAAGGCATTGGCAAAAGAATTAGACGTGCCTGTTATTGCCTTATCTCAGTTATCTCGTGCGGTAGAGACACGAGGTGCTTCTAAAAGGCCTTTATTATCCGATTTAAGGGAGTCTGGAGCGATTGAGCAGGATGCGGATATTGTATCGTTTATTTATCGTCCAGAGTACTATAAAATTGAAGAATGGGATGATGAGGAAAGAAGTCCAACTGCAGGACAAGCAGAATTTATCGTAGCGAAACACAGAAATGGTGGATTAGATAATATTCGTCTTAAGTTCTTAGGGCAGTTCGGTAAGTTTGATAATTTAGATGATGATATGATTGGATTTGGTAATACATTCTCATCTGCAATGAATAATCAAGAGGGAGGAGATTATAGACAGAACTTTGTAGGGAATTTACCATCTGGTGATTCTGTATTTGGTTCAGCTCCTAGTCAAGGTAGTTACCAAGGGGGCTATCAGAATGATGATGATGTTCCTTTTTAACTAAATATACAAAAAACGCCTACTTTATAAAGTAGGCGTTTTTTTGTATAGATGATATCTTATTATTGAACTTGTGTAATAGGAGTTGTAGTAATAACTTTAGGTCTATAAAGTTTGTTAGCATAATCCCAATTCAAATGTTTAAAACACATTTCTAAATAGGCTGTAATGTCTTCTTCGTAAGTAGGGTAATAGGCATGTTCCCATAAGTCTATTCCCAGAAGAGGACTTCCTTTAGCTACTTCAGGCATTGTAGGAGAGTCGTTGTTTACAGTTGTAATGACTTGTAATGTTCCGTTAACCTGTACTAACCATAGCCAGCCAGACCCAATTAGAGCATTTCCTTGCGTTATAAACTCTTTCTTAAACTCTGCCATAGAACCAAAGGATTCTGTTATAGCATTTTTAAGGCTCTCATTAGGAGTTTTTTCTTCTAATGGAGAAATAGAACGCCAGTAGATATTATGATTGTAATATGCTCCTGAGAAATTCTTTAGTTTAGGGTAATTATTATCAATTTTAGCCACTAAGCCAGATATACTATCTCTTTCAAATGGAGTACCATGTACAGAGGTGTTTAATTTATTAGTATAGCTTAGATGGTATTTGTCGTAATGTATATAAACGCTTTCAGGTTTTAATATATCAACATAATCACCAAAACCATGACCAATACCTTGCATTTCGAATGGTCCTTGTTTAGTTTTGATAGTATTAGGATCCGGAAAGTTAGAATTTTTAGTGATAAAAGATTCCCTTTCTGGTATCTGTACTTCTGTTAGTTCTTCCTTGTTATTACAAGAAGTAAGTAGAACAAAGTTCAGAGTGATTACAGTGATTAATGTTACCTTAAGCTTTTTCATTATCTAATATTTCTTTCGCTAACTTAATGTATTCTAATTTAGCTTCTTCTATTGTTAAATGACTTACTTGTGTCCAAGCATTAAATTTAAAAGCACGTTTAAGATCACTAGACATATCTTCGAAATCTTGGTGGCTTAATCCATTTGTAGCTTGTTTGTAAAAAGCATAGATGCGCAACATTACATCAGGAGGAAGGTTCTTAGCCTCTCTTGAAATTCGCTCGTATGCTTCTGTAAAATCTAAATCTAAATTGCTCATTATTTATTTGTGCGCAATAACAGTTTTATTACCAATTGCTTTTTGATTTAATACCACATCAACTTTTGTGCCTAATGGTAAATATAAGTCTACTCTTGAACCGAATTTAATAAATCCAGCATCAGTACCTTGTACTACTTGCATACCTGGTTTAGCATAGTTAACAATACGTTTAGCTAATGCTCCAGCGATTTGTCTGTACATTACTTCTCCGAAAACAGGATTTTCTACTACTACAGTAGTACGCTCGTTCTCTTCACTAGCTTTTGGATGCCAAGCTACTAAGTATTTACCAGCGTGGTATTGGCTGTATTTGATAAGTCCGCTTAAAGCATAACGTGTTACGTGTACATTGATAGGGGACATGAACACAGATACCATTAATCTTTTTTCTTTAAAGTATTCTGGTTCGTAAACTTCTTCTATAACAACAACTTTACCGTCTACGGGAGCTAAGATTTTATTATCATCAGCCGTAACAGTTCTGTCAGGGTTTCTAAAGAATTGTAATATTAGAATTAAAAAGATTAATACTATTGATTGCAGGACTACTCTTAGCCATGGAATACTAGCACATAGTACATCAGCTAAAACTACTAATACAGCAGCTATTACTAATGAAAAGAAAATGATTTTAGTTCCTTCTTTGTGAAACATAGTTATAAAATTTGATATATTAAATACAAAAATGGTGCTACAAATATAACACTGTCTAGTCGATCTAAGATCCCACCATGCCCTGGCATGATAGCACCGCTGTCTTTTACACCAGCCTCTCTTTTGAAATGAGATTCTACTAAATCCCCGATCGTTCCAAAAATGCTGACAAAAATAGCACTACTTATCCAAATTACAATATTAAAAAAGTCGAAATATTGACTTAAGATTGTTCCTGCAATAATTGTAAACAACATTCCCCCTAAAAAACCTTCTATTGTTTTCTTAGGTGATATTCTTTCGAATAATTTATTTTTACCAAATTTCTTTCCTGTGATATAAGCAAAAGTATCATTAGTCCAGATCATTATTAAAATACCAATAATGATTTGAGGAACATATACAGGCTGATTACCATCATTAACAAACGGTAAGTACTGAAGTGTCACAAATGATGATATTACATAACCTAAGAATATAATCATTTTGATAGGAAATGATCGATTAGGTTTTTTTGTAGTGAATAGTTCTGCTAATAATGCAAGAAGTACTACTGCTGCGAATATAGCTATCGCGTTAATAGGTAATATATCTCTATACCACGCAAGACATGCAGAAGCCATAAGAGAGATAATCATGGCTAATGATTTTGGTAGCTTGATTAGTTTTGCAAATTCGTATGATGCAATGAACATAAATGCTCCGAAAAGAATTTCAAAGCTAGTAGGTGAGTACAACGTTGCTCCAATCAAAAGCGCAATGTATACAACGCCTGATATTGCTCGAGTAACTGTTTCTGACATATTATAGATCTTCTAAAAGTAATAAATACAAATTCTTGGGAGTTCTACCATAACTTAAAAAATCGCTTTCATTGGTAGATTGTTTAAAGCAATTAAATGTTGTAATGTTACTAGGTAGTGCACTACCATATTTTCTCTTGATTTCTCTTAAGCCATCACTTTTTGTTCTTGTCATTTGACTAGTCTTAGCTAGGACTACAATATTATCAGGTAAATCGTGTGCTTTGTTATTCTTGATTTGTTTATCACAAAATAGAATAGAACCGTCTTCGGCTATTAAGTTTTCGCACCCAGAGAAAAAGAAAGTTGGGTTCTTTACTTCGCCATATTTTATATTGTTCTCTTGTAACATTGAGTACAGAGGACTTTCATACGTTTGTGCTTCAGTTTCAAACCAATCATTCTCTACGAGAATATTGATAAAAGATTCATTTAGTTCATCTAGCGTTTCACAGTATAGAAACTTGCCGCCATTCTCTTTAAAGTTTAAAGTAAAAAGTTCATCCACAGGAAGTTTTTCTTCAGGTAAGTATTGACTTTTATGCACAGCAGGGCTTTCCTCTACTGGGTCAGAAGGTTGAAATACTTTTAATAACTTCTTGAAAAAACTCATATTAAAATAAACTCCGATGAAATAAATTGATTAAGTATTCAAAGATAAAAAAAATCTTAACTTAAAGTTGCCTTTAGGTTAAGATTTTTAATGTTTATAGAGCTTGAACCTCTATTATTCTATGTTATCTTCAGTTTTTGTTTCAGTAGTTAGATTAAGTTCTACTGCTCCTTCTTTATCAAAGGGTCTAGGACCGAAGATGTTCTCTAAATCTTGTTTGAAAATTACTTCTTTTTCACAAAGTAAATCTGCTAGTTGTACTAGTTTTTCTTTGTTCTCTGACAAGATAGAAATAGCTCTTGCGTATTGACCTTCTATCAGAGAAGATATCTCTTGGTCTATTACACGAGCAGTTTCTTCTGAGTACGGTTTAGCGAAACTGTATTCACTTTGTCCAGACGAATCATAATAAGTAATATTACCTAGTTTTTCGTTTAGACCGTAAATAGTAACCATAGCCTTAGCTTGTTTAGTTACTTTCTCTAGATCGCTTAATGCACCAGTAGATATCTTATCGAAGATTATCTTCTCAGCAGCACGTCCACCCATAGTAGCACACATCTCGTCTAACATTTGTTCTGTTCTCACGATTTGTCTTTCTGTAGGTAAGTACCATGCAGCTCCTAAACTCTGTCCTCTAGGAACGATAGTTACTTTCACTAGTGGAGAAGCGTGCTCACACATCCAGCTTACTGTAGCGTGACCTGCCTCATGTATAGCGATAGCATATTTCTCTTCAGGAGAGATGATTTTATTTTTCTTCTCTAGACCACCGATGATTCTATCTACAGCGTCTAAGAAGTCTTGCATATCCACCTCTTTTTTATCTTTACGAGCAGCTGTTAATGCAGCCTCGTTACATACGTTAGCGATATCAGCACCAGAGAAACCAGGTGTTTGCTTAGATAAGAAGTCGATATCTAGGTTATCTACTTTCTTAATGTTGCGTAAGTGTACCTTAAAGATAGCCTCACGTTCTTTAACGTCTGGTAAGTCTACATAGATCTGTCTGTCAAAACGTCCAGCTCTTAGTAATGCTTTATCTAATATCTCAGCACGGTTAGTAGCGGCTAATACAATCACGTTAGTATTAGAACCAAAACCATCCATCTCTGTTAGTAATTGGTTTAAAGTGTTTTCTCTTTCGTCGTTAGAACCAGAGAAGTTACTCTTACCACGAGCACGTCCTACAGCATCAATCTCATCAATAAAGATAATTGCAGGAGATTTCTCTTTCGCTTGTTTAAATAAGTCTCTTACACGAGAAGCACCTACTCCTACAAACATCTCTACGAAATCAGATCCCGATAGAGAGAAGAAAGGAACTTGAGCCTCACCAGCAACAGCCTTAGCTAATAAAGTCTTACCTGTACCTGGAGGCCCTACTAATAGTGCTCCTTTAGGTATCTTACCTCCGATAGAAGTATATTTTTCAGGGTTCTTTAAGAATTCAACGATTTCAACGATTTCTTCTTTCGCACCCTCTAATCCAGCTACATCTTTAAAGCTAACTTTAATGTCGTTTTTCTCGTCGAATAACTTTGCTTTAGATTTACCGATAGAGAAGATTTGACCTCCACCACCAGCTCCTCCGCCACCAGTCATTCTTCTCATCATGAATAACCAGAATCCGATGATGATGATGATAGGTAAGAAGCTGATTAAGATATCTCCCCAGTTGCTTTCTGGTTCAGATTTATATTCTTTAATCTTTCCTTCAGTAGTAGCTTTGTCTAGTTTTTCTTGAAACAATTTAGAATCTCCAATATCAGTTAAGAATTGAGGTCCTGCGTTTTCTCTTCCAAGAATATTATTTTTGTTTAAATCTTCAAATTCTTTGCTCTTTTGAGCTTCTGGTGTTAAATATACTTTAGCAACAGAACGGCTAAAGTCAATTCTTTCAACATATCCTTTATCTACATATTCATATAGCTTAGAAAGTCCCAGTTGTCTTGAGTTTCCAAAGCTGCTTCCATTAGTAAGGAAATTTATCACCAATATAATTACCAAGATACTACCATATAATACCCATGGATTAAATCTTGATTTATTTTGGTTAGGTTTCATATTTTCCGACATGAAATTTTGGTTTAGTGGTTAATACTGGCTGTCAATAGTCGTGATTTTAGCGTCTCCCCATAAGCTTTCAATGTTGTAGAATTCACGGATGTGTTTTTGAAACACGTGTACAACAACGTTTACGTAGTCCATTAAAATCCATTCTGCATTATCTTCACCTTCTACGTGCCAAGGTTTATCACGTAATTCTTTAGAGACTAATTTTTGTACAGAACCTGAAATGGCATTAACTTGAGTGTTAGAGTTACCATCAGCTATGATAAAGTAATCGCAAGGAGTGTTGTCTATTTCTCTTAAATCGATTATTGTAATGTTCTCACCTTTAACTGATTCTATCCCTTTTACAATGTTTGCAATCAATTCGTCGTTATTAATATTTTTGTCTGCCATTTATTTTTTGTCTTATTTTATTCTAGTTTAAATGTAATGTTTGCTAATTTTGGATTCAAATATAATGAAATCGATCAGATTAGTCTATAATTATTTTACATGAATATTATCAAACTCGATGCCATAGGGTCAACGAATACTTATTTGAAGGAAATATTAACGCATTCGAATCTAGAAAACTTTACTGTTGTCGTTACTGAAAACCAGTTTCAGGGCAAAGGTCAGAGAGGAAGTGTATGGAAGGGGGAAGTAGGTAGTAGCTTAACGTTTAGTGTGTTAGTGAAAGAATTGTTAGAGACCCCTGAGCACGTTTTTGATCTAAATATTCTAGTTGCTTTAAGTGTATATTCTAGTCTTAAAAAGTTATACAATCTGCCATTTAGTATAAAGTGGCCAAACGACATATTGTCATATAATAAGAAAATAGGTGGCATTTTGATCGAAAATATTATCAAAGCTTCCGGAGAAACCTTGTCAATAGTAGGTATAGGTATAAATGCTAACCAAGAAAACTTCGATCATTTACCACAAGCCACGTCATTATTCAAATTATGTGGTGATAAAGTAAATAAGGATGAACTTATGCATAGCATACTAGAGTCGCTGACAGTATACTGTCAGAAGTATCTAGCTTCTGGTAGCACATTTATATGGGAAGAATATCATCGAAGTCTATACCGTATTAATGTTCCTAGTGTTTTTGAACTGCCTAGTGGTATTCGTTTTATGGGAATTATACTAGGGGTGACTAAGAATGGACTACTCAGTGTGAAAAAAGAAGATGATAGTGTAGCGCTATTTGATATTAAACAAGTGAAGTTATTATACTGATAACTGCTCAGGAAGGAAGAGCCCTTCTTAAGGGCTGTACTGCCAGTAGATTTAGTATCTTATCACTTATTGTGATAAAGTAGTATGATATAGTTATGCTGTAGTGTTGTGTTTAGTGTGTCTTCTTTCTCTTTCCTTTATATCTTGTTTTATACTTGTAAGTGATGCGTACTTAATCATAGTATGGTTTGTCTGTGTTGACTCCGTTATATTAGATGTTTTAACGGACTCACTACGGACTCATAACGGACTCACTACGGACTCATTCGCTGCTAGATAGAAATATGAGTGAAGTGAAATAGGAAGTATACAAACAAAAAAAGAGAATAATTAAATCATTATTCTCTTTATCTATAGTTATTCTTGTTTTTTGAATTTTAATGAGATGGAGTTCATACAGTATCTCATACCTGTAGTCTCAGTAGGTCCATCTGGGAAGATATGTCCTAGATGTCCATTACAGTTAGAACAGGTCACTTCGATTCTCTTCATTCCATGAGATAGGTCTTCTATGTAAGTCACAGAACCTTCTATCGCTTTGTCAAATGATGGCCAGCCACAGTGTGCATCAAATTTAGTATCAGAGCTGAACAATAGTTGTCCACATCCTGCACAGTGATATGTCCCTTTTTCGTTAAAGTCGTTGTATTCTCCAGTGAATGGACGTTCAGTCCCTTTTTCTCGTAGTACATAGTACTCAGCAGGGGTAAGGGCTTGTTGCCATTCTTGTTCTGTTGTTGTTTTATCTTTTTTCATCTTTGGTATCTTTTGATAGTTTACATCTTTACAGGCTAATATACTTAGAATGATACAACCGAATACAACTATTTTCATTTATCTATTGTTCTATGAAAGCTTTGATGCGTTCTATTATTTTTTTATCTCCTAAGATCTTGCGGTGTCCAAGACCTGATGTGATCATAATCTCTGCATTCTTGCTGTGTTTTTTAATCGCATAAGCTGCTCTTACATTAACGTCTACATCATCTTCATCATGCATAATTAGAAGCGGAATGTCTATTTCTTCTGCTGCTAAGTGTACAGTGTAGCTCTCCATAGTTTGGTTAAACTGAGTTTCGAATCGTTCTTGAATCTTTTTAGAGATAATAGGTTTTAGTTCTATTTGTTTGACGAAGTCATCTATTACATCCTTTACCACGTCTCCACTTCCTAGTATGACAGCTTTTTTAGCTTTTAGACCATCTCTAAGCGCATTCATGGTAGTCATTCCTCCTAGTGAGTGACCGATAACGAGTTCGAATGGACCGAACTGTTTCTCTACTTCGAATGCAGAAGCAATAAATTCTGTCATATTCGTCTTCGTCTTAGGAGACTTGCCATGACCAGGTGCATCGAAGCTAACGACGTCATATCCAGACCTCATGAGCATATTAGCAATAGTCACTAGCTGTGTACCTCTACCGTTCCATCCGTGTATAAGAAGTGCTTTTTTATCAGCAGCTTTATTGGTTCCATATTGGTATACTACGATGTCTTTGCGCAGAGCTGGCACGGTTATTTTAGTGACAACACTTTTATCAAACATCTCCTTCTCTCTTTTTGGTGGTTTAAATTTAAGAGGAGTGATGAATAAGTTCTGAGCAAATCTAGTCGCTAGGTTATTTGAAAATAATTGTAATGTTTTTCCTATTACTATTATGCTTTTTGGTATTTCAAGCGATTGTTTTGGTTTTTGACTTTGCATTATAATAATGTTCTAAGGAGGTAAAATTACAAAATAAAAGAATCTAAAAGAATTATTATAAAAGTAAAAGTTTTTGAATTATGCGAATTCCTATTAATTTTGAAAATAAAAAATAATGAAAAAAATCGTATTCTCTATCGGAACTTTTTTGTTGTTAACTGCTTGTGCAACAAATCCTTTTACAGGAAAAAAAACGATGGCATTTACTTCTAATGCTGAGTTGTTTCCAATGTCTTTTTCACAATATGATACTTTCTTAAAGGAACATAAGGTGATAAAAGGGACAAAAGATGCACAACGTGTAGCTGACGTAGGTGTAAAAATTAAGAAAGCAGCAGAGGTTTGGTTGACGGCTAATGGGTATGGGAGTTATCTTAATGACTATAAGTGGGAGTATAACTTAGTAGATGATAAGGAAGTGAATGCGTGGTGTATGCCTGGAGGTAAGATTGTGTTCTACACAGGTATTTTGCCATATTGTCAGACAGATGCAGGAATAGCTGTAGTGATGGGGCATGAAGTCGCTCACGCATTAGCTAATCACGGACAACAGCGCATGAGTGCAGGTATGTTACAGCAGGCAGGAGCTGTGGCAATAGATGCAGCTACTGCTAAGTCTAGCGCTACGACTAAACAGTTAAGCGCAGGACTATATGGGTATGGTAGTAATGTGGCAGGAATGTTGCCCTTCAGTAGATCACATGAGACTGAGGCTGATAAGATAGGCCTGACACTAATGGCTATCGCTGGGTATAATCCAGAAGAAGCAGTTAGTTTTTGGAGTAGAATGGCTGCCAGAGATGGAAGTGGAGGTGGGAGCTCATGGATGAGCACACACCCTAGTAATCAAGAGCGTATTGCTAATTTGAAGAAATTAATTCCTGAAGCGAAAGCTGAAGCAGCAAAATTTGGTGTATCTTTCGGAAGATAAAAATAGAGTAAGCTACCCAAAGGTAGCTTATTTTTTTAAATAGACTAGACTATGAAAAGTTTTGTAAAAGGGGATAAAAAACTTTTAAATGCATGGGCGTTTTATGATTGGGCTAATTCTGTATATGCTTTAGTTATTTCGTCATCTATCTTTCCGTTGTATTATGGATCTTTATTTAGAGAGTTGAACATTGATAGTTTTGACTTTTGGGGAACCTCTATTAAGAGTGAGTCAATTATTAGTTATATCACTGCGATAGGATTCTTAATAGTATGTATACTATCGCCTATATTATCAGGAATAGCAGATTATCTAGGGACTAAAAAGTTCTTTATGAAGTTGTTCTGTGGTATAGGGTCTATATCGTGTATGCTTCTTTATTTTTTTAGTCTAGACTATATGCTATTGAGCTTATTGATCTATATGTTTGGGTTAATTGGTTTTTGGGGAAGTTTGGTTTTTTATAATTCATATCTTCCTGATATAGCATTTACTGAACAACAAGATAGAATAAGTGCAAAAGGATATGCACTAGGATATATCGGGAGTGTGATACTGTTATTATTAAACTTATTGTTAGTCATGAAGTATGACTTCTTTGGTTTTACAACAGCGATGACAGCGATGCGTTTCTCCTTTATATTAGTAGGGTTATGGTGGATAGGGTTTAGCCTTTATACTTTTAGGTATTTACCAGATTTTAAAAATGAGAAGAAAATTACTAAATCGTTATTTTTTAAAGGATTTAGAGAGTTAAAAAGAGTTTGGGGAGAGCTAAAAGAGTATGTTGCGCTAAAGAGGTATTTAGTTGCTTTTTTTGTTTACAGTATGGCTGTGCAGACTGTGATGATTATAGCAGCCTATTTTGGAGAAAAAGAAATCGCATGGGAAAACGATACTCAGCGTACGACAGGCTTAATATTAAGTATACTGATGATACAGTTAGTAGCTGTACTAGGAGCTTATCTGACTTCTCTATTGTCAAAAAAAATTGGCAATATTTATACGTTATGTGTATTAAATGCGTTATGGATTATAATATGTCTATATGCATATACTATAATCACACCTAATGAGTTCTATGTGGCAGCTAGTTTTGTGGGATTAGTAATGGGAGGAATACAATCGTTGTCTCGATCTACTTATTCTAAACTACTACCAGAGACCACAGATACTACTTCATTCTTTAGTTTTTATGATGTGACAGAGAAGTTAGGTATTGTACTAGGGATGTCTATGTATGGGCTAGTCAGTGATATAACAGGTAAGATGCAGAATGCTATATTGTTTTTAATCTTATTTTTTGCTGTAGGTTTCGTTCTACTATTAAGAATACCTAATAAAAGATAGAATTAGTATTAAAAAAGAAATAAGATTGTATTTTTGTTATTGAAATATTTTTAAAAATTGATTACTTTACGAATAGTAAGATATAATATGAAAAAGACATTTAGAATATTAGCGATTAGTTTATTTTCTATCACAGCTATGACCGTAGCTTCGTGTGATAATGAATCTTATGACTCTATCATAGAAGGTGAGCAGGGAGTAGGTAAGCCGATTATGACTATTCATAATCAGGGAGAGACTATCTTAATGAGAGAAGGAATAGTAGCTGAGTTAGATAAAAACGGACGTTTAGAAATAAAAGTGAAGTTAACAGGAAGTGAGAATTATGAAAATGACGAACTGATCCTTAGAACTTTAAAGTTTCAGTCAGGTAACTTTCCTACTAATGTGAATGAGAGTAATTACTATTCTTGGGAGAATAAGCTTCTGTATACTACGAAGGACACATTGCGTCCTAATATTGTGACAGGGATTATGTCTATAGGTAATATTAATAGAAAGGCAAGAGTATTGTCTGGTGATTTTGATATTAAGCGCATGATGCCAAGTATACAAGATGACCCTAACTTAAAGTCATTTCCTATTAGTGGAAACTTTGTAGATATCCCTTTTGTTAGAAAAGAGGCTACGTACTTAGAAGCGTTTGCAGATAATGAACCTTTTACTAATCCTGAGGAGTCTGTAGAAGTAAAAGCAGGAAGAGCATACGTATCTAGTATAGATGGTGTAGAGAAGACACAGAAGATAGTATTAGATTTTCCTTATAATAATGATATCGTTGTATCGAATGATCCTAAAGATTTTAAGAAATTAGGATGGTTTAACGTAGAGTATACTTCTCCTTATGGAGTTAAGTACACGTCTAAAGATATGGCAGAGAGTGAAGGTTTCTTGCGTTTTGATTATGCAGAGAAAGATAAAGATGATCCTAATAAGTTTTTATTAAAAGGTAGATTTGAAGCTACTTTAGTAGGAGTGGAAGAAGAAGACCAAGATAAAAGAGTAAAAATCACTTATGGAGATTTTTCTGTTATAATTATTTCTTCGCCGAGTAAATAATATTTTGTATTTTAACATAAAAGAGAAAAAATCCTTGCCATAAGAGTAAGGATTTTTTTGTGGCATAAAGATTGAAATATTATATAGGTAGAACAATTAAAAATTAATGTTTTTGTTGGTAATCAGTAGGTTATGGGTGTGGTTGTAGTTAGGCTATGTCGAAAAAAAACTGTTAACTGACAAAATGACGTAAAAATACATATGGCAAATCAAAAAATAATAACATTTGACAACTTGTCGTTACAAGATTTAGGAGATGGTGATTCAGAGTTTATTCCAATTTTTTCGAGTGAAGATGAAGAAGAAATGAATAAAGAAGAGTTACCTACTTCACTTCCGATATTACCATTGCGAAACATGGTATTATTCCCAGGTGTAGTGATTCCTATTACAGCAGGTAGAGATAAGTCTATTGAATTATTAAATAGAGCAAATAAAGGAGATAAAACGATAGGTGTAGTAGCGCAGATAGATGAGGGTACTGATGATCCTGGTATCAATGAGATATACCATACAGGGACAGTGGCTCGTATTATCAAGTTATTAAAGTTGCCTGACGGAAATATCACAGTTATCTTACAGGGTAAAAAACGTTTTGAGATTACAGAACTAACACAAGAAGAACCTTATATGAAGGCTAATGTGGTGGCTCGTGAAGAGAAGCGCCCTAGCAAGAAGAATAAAGAGTTCTCAGCTATTGTAGATTCTATTAAGGAGACTGCTTTAGAAATTATCAAAGAGAATCCTAATATACCATCAGATGCAGCATTTGCTATTGAGAATATTTCTAGTGAATCTTTCTTAATTAACTTCGTGTCTTCTAATATGAGTATGGATATTGCTGATAAGCAACGATTACTTAATATAGATGATCTAAATGCTAGAGGATTAGAAGCTCTAAAGATGATGACTTTAGAGTTACAAAAACTTCAGTTGCGCAATGATATTCAAACGAAAGTTAGAGTTGATTTAGACCAGCAGCAAAAAGAGTATTTCTTACACCAACAAATGAAAACAATCCAAGAAGAATTGGGTGGTTTCTCAAATGAAGAGGAGTTTGAAGAAATGCGTAAGAAAGCTGCTAATAAAAAGTGGTCTAAGGAAGTACAGGAGCGCTTCGATAAGGAGTTAATGAAGTTCCAAAGAATGAACCCTCAAGTAGCTGAGTTTGGTATTCAACGAAACTATTTAGAGTTGTTTTTAGAGTTGCCTTGGAATCACTATTCTAAGGATGTCTTTAATTTAAAGAATGCTCAGAAGCAGTTAGATAAAGATCATTATGGAATAGAAGAGGTGAAGAAGCGTGTCTTAGAGCACATGGCTGTTCTGAAGTTAAGAAACGATCTTAAGTCTCCTATTCTATGTCTATATGGACCTCCAGGGGTAGGTAAGACCTCTATCGGTAGATCTATAGCAGATGCATTAGGTCGTGAGTATGTACGTATTTCTCTAGGAGGGTTACGCGATGAGGCAGAGATCAGAGGGCATAGAAAGACATATATCGGGGCTATGCCTGGACGTATTATTCAGAGTCTAAAGAAAGCAAAGACATCTAATCCTGTGTTTTTATTAGATGAGATAGATAAGCTGTCTTCTAGTCATAATGGTGATCCTTCTTCTGCACTGTTAGAAGTATTAGATCCAGAACAAAATCACGAGTTCTATGACAACTTCTTAGAGATGGGGTATGACTTGTCTAAGGTGATGTTCATCGCGACATCTAATAGTCTAAGCACTATACAACCTGCATTAAGAGACCGTATGGAGATTATCGAGATGACAGGGTATACGATAGAAGAAAAAGTAGAGATAGGAAAACAGCACCTGTTAGAAAAACAATTAAAGGCACATGGAGTAACTTCTAAAGATGTAGTGATTGGTAAAAAACAGATGGAGTTTATCATCACGAATTATACAAGAGAGTCTGGAGTACGTGGCTTAGATAAACAACTAGCACACATCGCTAGAGGTGTGGCTAAGAATATCGTGATGGAAGAGGAGTATAATGTGAAGATGACAGAAGAGGATATCAAAAAGATCTTAGGTACACCACGTTTTGAAAATGATAAGTATGAGAATAATGATGTGGCTGGTGTAGTAACAGGATTAGCGTGGACTAGTGTAGGAGGAGATATTCTATATATAGAATCAATTATCTCTAAAGGTAAAGGAGAACTATCTATCACGGGTAACTTAGGTACAGTGATGAAAGAGTCTGCTACTATCGCATTAGAGTATATTAAGGCTCATGCAGAAGAGTTAGATATAGCTCAAGAAGTATTTGATAATTATAAGATACATATCCACGTACCAGAAGGGGCAACGCCTAAGGACGGACCTAGTGCAGGTATTACGATGTTAACCTCTATGGTATCGTCATTTACTCAACGCAAGGTGAAAAAGAACTTAGCGATGACAGGTGAGATAACTTTAAGAGGAAAGGTGCTTCCTGTAGGAGGTATTAAAGAGAAGATTCTTGCAGCTAAGCGTGCTAATGTGAAAGAGATCATCTTGTGTAAAGATAATAGAAAAGACATCGATGATATTAAAGAAGAGTATCTTAAAGGATTGACTTTCCATTATGTAGATAAAATGGAAGAAGTCTTAGAGATCGCAATTACAAATCAGAAGGTAAAGAATGCTAAGAAGCTAGAAGTAGCTAAAAAGTAAAACTTATTAGATAGGATAGAGAAAGCCTCACTTTTATAAAAGTGAGGCTTTTTTAGTTATAAGAGGTTCTTGGCTGTATTTTGTGACCTTAAAATGATGGGAATTTTTACAGATTAACTTACTTTTGCTAGCCATTATTGTAGAAAATAGTCGTATTTTTAAGGTGCTTTTTTAGTATTTGTTTTACAATGAGTGTTTTAAAAAGGTGTTTTGATTAGAAATAGCTATTTATAAAGTGTTTTTAAAAAGATACGAAAGCTTATAAATACTACTATATTTGACAAATCAATGAGTTTTAAACTAATTTTAAATTTTTCAATTTGAAAAAGATTACTATAGCGATTGATGGTTTTTCCTCTACCGGGAAAAGTACATTAGCGAAATCATTAGCGAAGTCTCTTAGCTATGTATATATAGACACAGGAGCTATGTATAGAGCGGTTACTTTGTCTGCAATGAGAAAAGGTTTGATAAAAGAAAATTACTTCAATAGAGAAGGGTTAATAGAGTCATTACCATCAGTAGAACTACACTTTGAGTACAATCCAGAGAAAGGATTTGCAGAAGTGTTCTTAAACCAAGAGAATGTAGAAGGTGTGATACGCAGTTTAGAGGTATCACAGTTTGTAAGTCAGATAGCAGAAGTACCTGAGGTAAGAAGAAAGTTGGTAGAACAACAACAAAATTTAGGTAAGTCTAAGGGGGTAGTAATGGATGGAAGAGATATAGGAACAGTTGTGTTTCCTGATGCAGAGTTAAAGATATTTATGACTGCCTCTCCAGAAATACGTGCTCAAAGACGCTTTGATGAATTGAAAGATAAAGACCCTAATGTGAGTTATGATGCAGTGTTTCACAATGTAGTAGAAAGGGATAAAATAGATACAAGCAGAGCAGATTCACCACTAGTAAAGGCAGATGATGCTGTAGAGGTAGATAATTCTAATTTAACTATAGAAGAACAGTTTAATTTAATTCTGGATTTAGCGCAAAAAAGAATTAAATAAATTATTATAAACACACTTATAAAACGAGGTTTAAGGGCATAAACTCTTAAACTAATAACACAGAAATAATATCACACGTAATGAATGTAAAAGCAAAATTGACGTTGATGAGTTACCTCGAATTTGCTGTTTGGGGGGCTTATTTAACATCTATGGGGAACTATTTAGGATCAGTTGGGCTAGGGCCTAAGATTGGTCTTTTTTATGCCATGCAAGGTATAGTATCTATTTTTATGCCTGCTATCATGGGAATAGTAGCTGATAGATGGATACCAGTTCAGAGGTTGTTAGGATTGAATCACTTAGCCGCAGCTATTTTTATGATTGCTACAGGTTATTACGGTTTTATAGCAGGAGGGGATGTAGACTTTACAACGATCTTTACACTTTACACTTGTAGTGTAGCTTTCTTTATGCCTACAATCGCTTTATCTAATTCAACTTCTTATGCAATATTAAAACAGAATCACCTCGATACGATTAAGGCCTTTCCGCCTATACGTACTTTTGGTACAGTAGGATTTATCTGTGCGATGTTGTTTGTTAACTTTTTTGGGTTCCACAGTGATGGTTCTTTAGGGTTTAACTTTGGTGGAGATATCGCTTTTGAGAGTTTTCAATCTAATTATTATCAATTCTTTGTATCAGGTGTTTTAGGAATAGTTCTTTTCTTATACAGTTTCGTATTGCCTAATTGCCCTATTAATAAATCTAATGAGAAGCAGAGTTTAGCAGATGCTTTTGGACTAAAGGCATTCAGTTTGTTTAAAGAGAAGAAGATGGCAGTATTCTTTATCTTCTCAATGTTGCTAGGAGTGTCATTACAGATTACGAATGGGTATGCGAATCCTTTTATTACGAGTTTCTCTAAAGTACCAGAATACGCTGACTCTTGGGGAGCACATAATGCTAATGCGTTAATCTCGTTATCACAAGTTTCAGAAACCTTGTGTATCTTGTTAATTCCATTTGTTCTTAGAAAATTTGGTATTAAAGTAGTAATGTTGATGTCAATGTTTGCTTGGGTTCTTCGTTTTGGATTCTTTGGTATAGGTGATCCAGGAAATGGAGTATGGATGTTTATATTGTCTATGATTGTTTATGGAATTGCATTTGACTTCTTTAATGTATCAGGTTCTCTATATGTAGATAATGAGACAAGTGAAGATATTCGTTCTTCTGCACAAGGAGTATTTATGATGATGACTAACGGTTTTGGAGCAACAATAGGTATGCTTATCGCTCAGTACATTGTGAATCACTTTGTATATAGCCAAGAAGATGTTACTTTACAGTTAGAAGGTTGGAGACATTCATGGCTTATATTCGCAGGATATGCTTTAGTAGTAACTATATTGTTTGCTATTATATTTAAGTATAAACACAATCCACAGGCTGTAGAAGAAAACATAAAAGAGTAAATATGTATTCTTTCTTTTAAGAGAATATTTTTAGATATAAAAAAAGCGTGCTAAATCTTGATTTAGCACGCTTTTTTATGGTTCGATTATCTTATTTGTTCTTGCGTTTAGCAGCTCTTTTGGCTTCTACTGCTCTGTTACGAGGTTTAGTTTTACGTGGGTTACGTTTACCAGGACCTCCAAGATTTACCTTTTGGTTTTTGTCTTTTTTCTCGTGGAAAGCAGCTCCTTTTTCTATTGGCTTTTTAACCTTAGCAAGTTGTTTAGACTTTAACTTAGATTTTTCAAACTCCATAAGTGACTCAGAGATGACTACTTCTTCTGGGATTGTCATTGCTCTAAGTTCTTTCTCCATTAGAATCTCTGCAGCTAATTTTACTTCTTCCTCTTTAGGGTCTACGATAGAGATAGCCGTACCTTTTTTATCAGCACGTCCTGTACGTCCTATTCGGTGAATATACTGTTCTGGAGAGTCAGTGAACTGTAAGTTGATTACGTGGCTAATATCAGAGATATCAAGTCCACGAGCCATTATATCTGTAGTTAGAAGACCTCTTAATTCATTCGCTTGGAACTCAGCCATAGATCTCATACGGAAGTTCTGAGATTTGTTAGAGTGAATTACAGTGAACTCTTCAGGAAAGGCTGCGTCTAGCTTTTCCATTACAACATCTGCAAGACGTTTACTGTTGATAAAGATAAGTACTCTATTAAACTCTTCTTTATTGCTAAGTAAGTGCATTAATAGATTTAACTTCGTGTTGAAGTTAGGTACATTATATATCTGTTGATCTATATTCTCTAACGGAGTTCCAGAAGGAGCAAGAGATACTTCTTCAGGGAAGTCAAAATATTCGTCAAGTACTTCGTCTACTTCTTCTGTCATAGTAGCAGAGAATAAGATATTTTGACGTTTTCCTTTCATCATTGTAAGAATAGA
Source organism: Myroides sp. A21 (assembly GCF_000807225.1). Taxonomy (NCBI): domain Bacteria; kingdom Pseudomonadati; phylum Bacteroidota; class Flavobacteriia; order Flavobacteriales; family Flavobacteriaceae; genus Myroides; species Myroides sp. A21. Next base: position 298,735 of record NZ_CP010327.1, on the reverse strand, counting down.
TGTAAGCTGTGTTCTAAACCCTAAGTTTAGTATTTCATCAAATTCATCAATGACTAACTTCTGTAAATTATCAAAACGCAATACTCCATCTAGAGCTAAGTCCATCATACGTCCAGGTGTACCTACTAGGATATCTACACCTTCATAGACAGCTTTTCGTTGTGTATTGATATTGGTACCACCATATACCCCTAATGTTCTTACAGACATATAGGCTGTAAGCTTTTCTACTTCATCTACTACTTGTACTACAAGTTCACGTGTAGGTACTAGTATCACTACTCTAGGAGATTCAGCATGGCTAAACTTCCATTGTTTTAAGATAGGTAGAAGGTAGGCAAATGTCTTTCCTGTACCTGTTTGGGCAATACCCATCATATCTCTTCCAGAAAGAATAACTGGAAATGATTTAGCTTGTATAGGAGTTGGTGAAATAATATTAAGCTCATTAAGAGCTTTTTCAAGGGCTTTCGGTAGATTAAATTGCTCGAAAGTATTCATATATGTCGATATTTGCAGCAAAGATACGTTTATTTTTTTTGCAATATCAAATAGTTTCTATTGTCTTAACGAATAGTTTTTGAGCTAAATAGGATAAAATAGCTAATAAAAAAACAATTACATAAGTCCTTGTAATGAATTGTGCTCCCATTAGAAAAGTGGAGACCTAAACTTACTATAGACTTAAATGATTTTCTTGATTACTCTTAGTTTATGAGTATGTCTACCAGAATCGATATTATAAATTCCTAAGTGATCTAGTCTGTCTATACGGACTTTTCCATGAGCATGTATGATATAGTTGTTCTCCATGATTATCCCTACATGGATGATATTACCCTCAGCATTGTCAAAGAAAGCTAAGTCACCTATTTCGCTTTCTTCGATGAAGCTTAAGGCTTCTCCTATAGCTGCTTGTTGTGAGGCATCACGAGGAATTCTATATCCATTGATTCTGTAAACCATTTGTGTAAAACCAGAACAGTCTATTCCGAAAGGCGTTTTCCCTCCCCATAAGTAAGGAGTATTTAAGTACATAAACGCAGTCTTTAGAAAAGTTTGTTTTGTAAATTGACCAGTGATAGTCAGTCCTTCATAAGTGAAGTTATCTGTATTGATGCTGTTCTTTTTTAATCCTGTAAGACAACTACCAAGAGGTACTGCCATTAAGTGATTGTTGTTAGAAGAAATAAAGTCTACTAACTCCGCAGAGTGAATAACAGATGTGTTTTGAAGGTATTTATAATCTTCTTCAGAGATTTCTTGATATTGTTTATTATCTATCCAACCTTGGTACTTGTCGAAAGCTAATTCTATTTTCGACCACTTCTCTGTTCTTTCTAAAATAGTAAAGTGTTCACCGAAAAGGACTTGAGAGACCATTTCGCTTCTGTCGCTTGGTTCAAGTCTTAAGGGTACAATGGCAAGGTTGCAATATGCAAACATAATATAGGTTTGAATTAAAGTACAAAAATAAAAGATGAGTTTGAACTAATCAAACTCATCTTGAATATATTATTAAAAATTAAGCTCTTTCGATAACTAATGCTGATGCACCACCACCACCATTACAGATAGCAGCAGCTCCTATTTTTGCATTGTTTTGTTCTAATACACTTAATAATGTTACGATGATACGAGCACCAGAACATCCTAGAGGGTGACCTAAAGAAACAGCTCCACCGTTTACGTTTACCTTTTCTGGATCGATATTAAGTAATTTAGTATTTGCAATACCAACTACAGAGAACGCTTCGTTAAATTCGAAGAAGTCCACATCTTCGATAGCTACATTCGCTTTTTTAAGCGCTTTAGGCAATGCTTTAGCAGGAGCAGTAGTAAACCACTCAGGCTCTTGAGCAGCATCCGCATATCCTTTGATATAAGCTAGAGGTTTTAATCCTAAGCTTAAAGCTTTTTCTTCACTCATGATTACTACAGCAGCAGCTCCATCATTGATAGTAGAAGCATTAGCAGCAGTCACCGTTCCTTCTTTTGTAAAAGCAGGGCGTAAAGAAGTAATCTTATCTAATTTTACATTTGTGTATTCCTCATCCTTAGAAACTACGATAGCATCTCCTCTTCGTTGAGGTACAGATACAGGAACTACCTCGTTGTTAAACTTACCAGCATCCCATGCTTTTGCAGAACGCTCATAAGATTTAATAGCGAAGTTATCTTGTTCTTCTCTTGAGATATTATGTGTACTAGCGCATAAGTCAGCAGATACTCCCATAGCATTATTGTCATAAGCATCTACTAGACCGTCATTTTGTAAACCATCAATGATAGTTGCAGGACCAAATTTGTTACCATTACGCATGTGAACATAATGAGGAATCATACTCATATTCTCCATTCCACCCGCTACAACTATTTCTGCATCACCTGCCATAATAGCTTGTGTCCCTTGCATAATCGCTTTCATACCTGATGCACAAACTTTATTTATTGTAGTACAAGCTACCTCTTTAGACAAACCTGCTTTTAAAGCCGCTTGACGTGCAGGTGCTTGTCCTTCTCCTGCTTGAACTACATTCCCCATCAATACTTCATCTACTAGATTAGTATCAAGGTTGATCTTATCTAGCGCCCCTTTAATAGCAGTAGCACCTAATACTGTAGCTGGTACAGTTGATAAACTTCCTAAGAAACTTCCTATTGGTGTTCTAGCAGCAGAAACAATAACTACTTTTTTACTCATAATTTATAGAATTAATTAAGTTTGATTTTTGTTTTAAAACTTTAGACCTTCTGTAAGGCTCAATAAAGATGTGGGAAAATACATAAAATATCTTGATTTTGGATAATTATCTAAGAAATAAAAAAATAATGTTTTTTTTATTTGTGTTTACTTCCTTGACTATGAATAGGTTTGTTTTTATGTGGTAATTTTTTGTTGTTTTTTTCTTTCAAAAGCTTGCATAGAACCAAAAGTAGTGCTAAGTTTGCATCCGCATTAGAGAAGTAATTCTCTTAGCAACGGAGAGGTGCCGGAGTGGTAACGGAGCAGATTGCTAATCTGTCATCGGGTAACCGATGCCAGGGTTCGAGTCCCTGTCTCTCCGCTTCTTTCGGGGTGTAGCGTAGCCCGGTCATCGCGCCTGCTTTGGGAGCAGGAGGTCGCAGGTTCGAATCCTGCCACCCCGACGAAAGAAAAACATCTAATGTTTTTTGGTTAGGTCCAATAGCTCAGCTGGATAGAGCAACTGCCTTCTAAGCAGTAGGTCTCAGGTTCGAATCCTGATTGGATCACAGAAGCCTCAACGTAAGTTGAGGCTTTTTTGTTTTTAAATTGTTTTAGTTGATTTCTTTAAACAGAATAATAACATTTATTTTATTCTATAAAAGCTTAAATGTTATATCTTTATATAAACTAAATAATTGAATAATATCTAATTATGGGTAAACAAGTGTCTTTAAGGTTTACAAATAAAGCAGGAAGTGTAGTTGCTAGTATTTCTGTGTTGTCTTTTAAAGAAGATAATACATTCATAGTGTATACTCCTCAATTAGATATAAGTGGATATGGTAATACTTATGAAGAAGCCCTAAATTCTTTCGAGAATTCGCTAGAGATGTTTCTAGACTATACAACTAATAAAAATACTTTGTATAAGACTTTATCTGATTTAGGTTGGAAACTTATAAAAGGGAGTGAGAAAAAGCCAAAAAAAATATCAGCTCCTCTATTGAGTCAGTTGATAATAAAAAATGATTATTTAGCGGATTTATTGAATAATCAATCTTTACAAACCTCAAGTAAAGAAGTAGTAATCCCTATTTAATAACTACGTATGAATACCTATAAGCTCAGTAACATTCCTCTCAAAACAATGTGTTGGTTTATAGAACATAATGGATGTAAGGATGTCGGAGGAATAGGTGGGCATAAAAAATATGTAAGAAAAGACTTGACTAGACCGATTATTATACAATCACATATAGATCCTGTGCCTGAGTTTATTGTTAAGCAGATTCTTCGGCATTTAGGTTTTGATAAAAAGCAGTTTCATGAGTATTTAAAAGCTTATTATTAAGTATAGAATATATAAGAGATTATTTGTCTTTTTGCGTTCAAATGGAATGCTTATTTTATTCTTCATAACAGTAGTTTTTAGTTCTTTTCTTTTTTACAGTAATGTGTCTTGTTAGGAGGGAGAATAGTTAAATCTAGAAGTGGTGTCAATATTTTGTCACTAGGTAAAATCAAATCTATCCTATAATCTAGGTCTGATAGAATAAGAATATCCTACAGAATCTTATTTGCACACCCCAGATATCCTTTTTATTTTTGAGACTAACGACAATAAAACTTACCGTAAATGATTACAGCTATTCAAGATTGTGTCTTAGTCAATCAAAAGAATATTTTTTATAAACACTTTTTTTATCAAGGAGAGAGTAAGTACACGCTAGTATTATTACATGATTCATTAGGCTGTGTTACCCTGTGGAGAGATTGGCCAGAATTGTTAGTAGAACGGTTGCAGTGTGATGTAGTAGTATATGACAGAGTAGGGTACGGGCTATCAGATAAGATGGATACTACGAAGAGAGGAAAAGACTATCTAAAGCAAGAAGCAGTATTCTTAAAAGACTTATTGGAAGAATTAGAGTTAGAGCGTGTCGCTTTATTTGGGCATAGTGATGGTGCGTCTATTGCTCTATTATTTGCAGCAATGTATCCAGATCACACTTTAGCCTTAGTAGCTGAGGCAGCACATATCTTTGTAGAGAAAGTAACTTTAGAAGGAGTGCAAGCTGCTAAGACTGCTTATGAGACTACAGATTTAGCCGAGCGCTTGGTGAAATATCACGGAACTAAGGTAGATGATGTAGTCCGAGCATGGGTAGATACTTGGTTATCTTCAGAATACCAAGATTGGACAGTAGAAGAGGAGATGAAAGGAATACTGTCTCCATTGTTATTTATACAAGGAGATCAAGACGAGTATGGTAGTCTAGACCAAGTAGAGAAAACAATAGCGAAGGCTCAAGGAATTGCAGAGAAGGTTATTTTTCCTAATGTAGGGCATACTCCGCATAAAGAGATAAAAGAGCAAACACTAGAAGTTATAGTATCGTTCTTTCAAAAGAACATATAATTACAGTGCTTTTAGCGCTTCTATTTTGTCATAGAATAGTTTCTCTAGTCTTGGGTCAACACTACTCAAATAAGCGCTCTTTAAGCTTTCTAAGTATTTGTTTAGATCAGTTACGGTACTTCCAGGGTCTAGGTGAAAAGGTGTACTTAGATTCTTAGAAAGAATAATTTCGAATGCGTTGTTGATGTATTGTTGTTTATCCATGATTCTACAGATGTAATTAGAGTACAAAGGTACACAGAATTCAGAAGCATTAAAAAAACAAAGAGCGCTTATTTAATGTATTAAATAAGCGCTCTTTGTTTTGGCTTTATATCTAGATTAGATTCCTTTAGTTGGAATCTCTATTTCATATACTTTGCCTTTTACTTTTAAACTAGTGTTTACTAACCATGGGTTGTATAGTTTTAGTAATTTGTAGTTGATACCTTGTTCTTTTGCGAATAAAGCTAAGTCATCTATATCATAAGATACACTCACTTTTTTAGTAGGTACTATTGGATATTTTTCAGATTCCGGAACGTCAAAACCGTATTTTACAGGGTTAGACATAATCTCTTTTAAGGCTAATATTCTGAATACGTATCTAGAAGTCTCTTGGTTTAAGAATAAGTCATAGTAGTCCTCTACATATTGACTTTCCATAGCGCGTGACATACCAGCCATTCCTCTATTATAAGATGCAGCAGCCATTGTCCAGCTACCGAAACGGTTTTTGGCACTTTGGAAGTATCTGCACGCAGCTTCTGTTACTTTGATTAAGTCGTATCGTTCGTCTACGTATTCATCTATGTATAAGTTAAAGTCCTTAGATGTTCCTTTCATGAACTGCCAGAATCCACTAGCTCCAGCAGGAGATACCGCATTAGCTAGTCCGCTCTCTATCACACATAAGTACTTAAAGTCATCAGGAATACCATTCTTTTTTAAGATTGGTTCGATGATAGGGAAGAACCTATGCGCTCTTTTTATCGTTGTTATGGTCGTACCGTGAAGATTCGTATTGATGATCATCTCTCGGTCAAATCTTTCTTTTACATCTATCTTGTCTAAAGGAGCTTTTTCTCCAGCGAAGTTAGCAGATAGCGGTAGAGGATGAGCGTGTAAGGCAGCTTCATTATGATCCTCCGTAGAGCTAGCTATAGTAGTAGCAAACATAAACGAAGAAGCTACTGCTATAATAGCAGCGGTTACAAATACAGTTCTAAGTGTCTTTTTCATTATTTTTCTTAAGTATAATCGTTTCTAAATTTTCATTAAACCATTTGTGCTTGATGATAATCATCGCATGAGTACCTCCTTTTACCTCGATGGCAGATTGTATATTCTTGTAAGGGAATATCTCATCGTTAGTCCCGTGTATGTGTACTACATTAGCTAATGGTTTGTCTTGTTTCCAATGCAGTACTTCTCTGATACACCAGTCTACATATTCCTTATCTCTTATCGGGAGATAGCGATCATATAGTGCTAATCTTTTCTTCTTTTTCTCTGAAGCTGTTTTTTTGATAACGTTCCAAAGAGTAGGGATAAGAGATGTAGGCAACCATTTATAGAGTCCTGTTTTTCTAGCGATACGATAGCGTTTAGGGAACTCTTTATTAGAACGTACACTCGAAATAATAATTGTCTTTCTTACAGAAATTAATTTACTTATTTCTTGAGCTATAATTCCTCCAAAAGAAACGCCTATTAAGATAGGATTATCATGTGTGATTAGGGGAAGATAACGCTTTACGTATTGTTCTAGTGATTCAGATTTATTTATAGGTAACCATTCTAAAAAGACAATTTCAAACTTTTCTTGATTCAAACTAAGATGTTCAAAAATCAAAGAAGTAGAGGACATACCTGGAAAGAAATAAATAGGTATTTTGCTCATTATAAATATTTTAAATCGTTTTTATAAGGTTATGTGGAAAAAAATCCCGAACTTTGCTAAATATAGAGATTATAGTAACTTAAAAAAAGAAATACTAGATATTTTATTTTTTACTACAGTTTTAACGAGAAATAATCCAATAAGAGCAGATTTATCGCATATACATCATGAGGTATATTAGTGATTAGAGATAATCATTTAGCATACCTGAGGTACTGTTATATGCTATAGTGTATTAGTTGGTCGTTAGAGAGTAGGAGTATACACTTACCCTCCTAATTAGTTTAGGAAGCACTGCAGTTATTATAATTTGTTTTGTAATCATAAAACTTGGAGATATAATGGAAATTAAAGACAATGAGTTACTACGTCAGTTCGAGTATGAGACTGAGCAAGGGTTGCTTAGTGTAGAGTATTCACTACAAGAAAGAAAGATTTTTCTTACAAAACTTACTGGATTAGAAGAAGCTTTACCAACACAAGCGTCTGACTTTTTAAAAGGTATTTTGGAGATGTTGAGAGAGAAGAGATTAAGAGTAGTACCTACACATCCTAAGATTGTTTCTTTCTTTAGAAAGAACCCTACGTATAAAGAGATGTTACCTCCTGGTATCCGTATCTAAGTAATATTATACACTTTATAGCCTTTTAAAATAATAAGGACTAAAAAGTAATGATATAAAAAAGCCTGTTTAGAAGATTCTAAACAGGCTTTTTTATATTTCTATATTGTATCAGATTTCTAATCTGTGACGGTCTATTGATGTCGTGTATAAACTTGTGTTAGATAAACTCTAACCTTACGATACCATCCTCATCTATCTTCGTTAATTTCACTGCGTGTAACGTATTTACTAAGGCTGGATCCCATGGTGTTTTTACCTTCACATAGTTCTCTGTGAATCCGTGGATATATCCTTCTTTATTCTCACCTTCAAACAGAACTGTTTTCTCTTTCCCGATTTGAGACTCATAGAACGCACGGCGTTTCTTTACAGAAAGTCCTCTTAGCATTTTACTTCTCTTATTACGTACATTCATAGGTACCACTTCATCCATATCTACAGCCTCTGTATTATCGCGCTCTGAGTATGTAAATACGTGTAGGTACGAAATGTCTAAATCACTTAAGAAATTATACGTCTCTAAGAATTTCTCATCAGACTCACCAGGGAATCCTACGATCACATCCACACCGATACAGCAGTCTGGCATCACTTCTCTGATCTTCTCTACTCTCTCTACATATAACTCACGTAGGTAACGACGTTTCATTTTTTTAAGAATGTCGTTACATCCAGACTGTAATGGAATGTGGAAGTGAGGAACGAATGTTCTACTCTTCGATACGAAGTCTATTGTCTCATTCTTTAATAAGTTAGGCTCGATAGAAGAGATACGAAGTCTCTCTATACCCTCTACTTTATCTAATTCTTGTACTAGTTCTAAGAAAGTGTGTTCGTGTTTCTTATTCCCAAACTCTCCTTTACCATAGTCACCGATATTCACTCCTGTCAGTACGATCTCTTTTATATTCTGAGCAGAGATCTCAGCTGCATTTTTCAATACATTATCCATAGTATCACTACGTGAGATACCACGAGCTAATGGGATGGTACAGTATGTACATTTATAATCACATCCATCTTGTACTTTAAGGAAAGCACGTGTTCTGTCACCTATAGAATAACTCCCTACGTAGAAGTCAGCCTCTGAAATTTCGCATGAATGCACTTGTCCCATTTCATTTTTAGACAAGTCATTGATGTAATCTGTTATTTTAAACTTCTCTGTTGCTCCTAATACTAAGTCTACACCATCTACAGAAGCTAGTTCTTCTGGTTTTAATTGAGCATAGCATCCTACTGCAGCTACGAAAGCTTTATCGTTTTTCTTCTGAGCCTTTTTTACTATTTGCTTAAATTGTTTATCTGCATTTTCTGTTACAGAACATGTATTGATAACATATATATCAGCCACTTCTTCGAAATCTACTCTATCGAATCCTTCCTCTGCAAAATTTCTAGCGATAGTGGAAGTTTCTGAGAAGTTAAGCTTACAACCTAATGTATAAAAAGCTACTTTTTTTCTATTTTCCATAATGATTACTTACTAAGTAGTAACTTTGAATTATATTTACTTTTTCAATATTGAAAAGGTTTGCAAATTTACGTACAAAAATCGGTTTGATGAAATCAATAATTCATTACGTTTCAATATTTTGTGTCTGTGCACTGACGTTTTCTTGTCAGAAAAAAACAGCTAATCAGGATAAAAATTTAGTTTTTAGATATAACGAGAATGCTAATATTCAGACACTAGACCCTGCTTTCGCAAGAAATATGGCTATCATCTGGCCGTGTAATCAACTCTTTAACGGATTAGTGCAGTTAGACGATAGCTTGCATATACAAGCAGATATCGCCAAGTCATGGACGATCAGTGAAGACGGTAAGCAGTATGACTTTATGCTGAGAAGGGATGTCTATTTTCACAAGCATAGCCACTTTGGGGCAGATAGTACTCGTGCAGTAGTAGCTAGTGATTTCGAATACAGCTTTAACAGGGTATTAGATGCAGATGTGGTTTCGCCAGGAGCGTGGATATTCCAGAAGGTAAAGAATTTTAAGGCAATCAATGATACCGTCTTTCGCATCGAATTAAAAGAAGCTTTTCCTGCCTTTTTAGGATTGCTGTCGATGAGGTATGCTTCTGTAGTACCGAGAGAGATAGTAGAGGATAAGACGATAGACTTTCGTTCTCATCCCATCGGTACAGGGCCTTTCTATTTTAAATTTTGGGAAGAGAACATTAAGTTAGTCCTTCGCAAAAATCCAAACTACTTCGAAAGAGATGAACAAGGCAATGCATTGCCTTATCTAGAGGCAGTAGCCATAACATTCTTGCCAGATAAGCAGAGTGGTTTTTTACAGTTTTTGCAAGGTAATCTAGACTTTATATCCGGCTTAGATCCATCTTATAAGGATGATATTATCACAGAGAATGGAGAGTTAAATCCGAAGTATAAGGAGAAGGTGCAGATGGTGACAGGCCCTTATCTAAATACAGAGTACCTAGGCTTTAACTTAGAGGCACCAGGTGCTATACAAGATGTAAGAATACGCAAAGCCCTAAATATGGGGTTTGACCGAAACAAGATGTTGTTGTATCTGCGTAGTGGTATGGGAGATGGAGCAGTAGGAGGAATTATACCACAGGGTCTCGGAGGGCACTTTAGTACTGATAAACTCTATAATCCAGAAGAGGCTAAAGCACTAGTGGATGATTATAAGAAGACGAGTAAAGAGAGTAAGGTAGAGATCACCTTGTCTACGAATGCTAACTATCTCGATATCGCAGAATACCTACAACGCGAGTGGAAAAAACTAGGGATAGAAGTAATAGTAGATGTGACACCGCCTGCTTCTCTACGTCAGGGTATGGCATCAGGTAAGGTGTCATTCTTCAGAGGAAGTTGGATAGCAGACTATCCTGATGCAGAGAATTACCTTTCGTTATTTTATTCAAAGAACAAGGCTCCTAATGGGCCTAACTATACTCGCTTCACTAATCAAAAGTTTGATCAGCTCTATGAACAAGCTTTTAAAGAAGTGTCAGAAGAGAAGCGAAATAGTATCTATCAACAGATGGATCAGATTATAGCAGATGAGGTACCCGCTATCATCTTGTTTTACGACAGAGCAGCGAGGTTCTCTCATCAGAATGTAAAAGGACTAGGAATTAACCCTATGAACAATTTATTTTTAAAGAGAGTTTACAAAGAATAATATAGTCCCGCCGCAGTACCTACTGTGGGATAAGAATACAAAAAGTCAGTTCACACGATCTTGTGTGGGCTGACTTTTTTGTTTTTAGGAGTGTATAAGTCTTGTATTTATTTATGAATAGGTAGTAGGAGACTGTTTAGAGAAGTTTCGAAGTTGTTTACCATTATCCAGATAAGCTCATTAGAGGAGAATAGGTGGAATACAAAAGAAGCATTGTTCGACAAACAAGGCTCTAGCTCCACCATTCTCGAGGTATTGTCCATGTATTGTCGAGGGATTTGCAGATATCGTTAATGTTTATAGGGGTTGTGGGCATTTTAAGAGGAAGTGTATAATTAGGTGTTTTGTGTTTAATGTGTTGATATATAGTGTTTTGATTGTTTTGAGGTTGTGAAAAAAATGAGATTGTTTTTTTATTAATTACTCTGTTTAGCAGGTTTTTTGGGGGAGAAGGATAAAAAAAGAGAGATAGAAGTGACTTTTTTAGTCTTTATAAGTCTTTATACTAGCTGAAAAATAAAAAAGTAAACTAATTAATTTTGAATACATCTTACAGGTTTGTAGGAATTGAGAATCAGTGTTGTAGTTTTGAATGTATCACATAAATCAGAAATGCATTAGAATAGTGTCGTGTTTTGATTGTATTTCATCAAGTAAAACATAAGTGAGTCATCAGCTGTAAGTACCAGTAGGATGAATATTATTGCCTATTTATATCAGTAGATGTAGTGAGGATATGGATGTATTGTTTATTTTTGCGTATACCACCATTATTATAAAATAAATACCTTACGAACATGATGAATGAACTAGTTGTTTTAGTTGTAGATGATGAACCTAAAGTAGCTGAAGTACTCAAAACGATTATAGAGAAAAAAGTAGTATACCACGAACGAATAGTCGTACATACTGCCCATTCTGTGCAAGAAGCTGTAAAAGAAGTTAATGCTATATTACCTGATATTGTATTCTTAGATATTCACATGCCTGAAGAGGATGGATTTGAGTTATTTAATTATGTAGATAAAAGTACTTTCGAAGTGGTGTTTACTACAGCGTATGACCAGTATGCTATAGAGGCCATTAATAAGTATGACTGTCTGAAGTATCTACTGAAGCCGATAGGGATACAGGATGTACAGAACGTATTCGACAAATATAAAGAACTAGAGGGATATCACTACTTTTATAAGATTATAAAGAATAATCAGAAGCGCTATATCGTACGAGTAGAAGACATCGTGTACTGTAAGGCTGCGGATAACTACTGCGAGATTTATTTAAAAGATCAGAAATATTTAGTGTCTAAGACATTAAAGAATGTGGAAGATAAAATAAAGCATAAAAACTTTAAACGTGTAAATCGCTCTTATTTAGTGAATGTAGATCATATCGATTATATCGATAAGGATACGAATGTGATTTGTTTTAAAGAACAGATGGTAGTGAATCATGAAGAGGTGGATAATGTGATTACGGTGGCTTCTGCTATGATGAAGGAGCTTAATAGCCTTAATATATGAGATATTTACTAACTGTATTTTTTGTATTCTTTTACTTTATAGGATTCGGGCAGGGGATTATCACGAAGCAGTATACCATAGAGAATGGTCTGATGGCTAATGATGTACGTGCGCTATGTGTGGATTCTAAAGGGATAGTATGGATAGGGTCTCGATCTGGTCTAGCACAAAAAATACAAGGTATAGTAAAAGCGAATGAGGATGCTGCTCGATACCGATATACTAATATAACAGATATCATAGAGGATGATAAGCAGGGTATCTGGGTAGGGAGTTATGGACAAGGTATCTTATATAGAGGTAAAGGTGAGGTGCGTATCATCAGTGTACAGCAGGGACTTATCTCTAATAGAATAAGGCGATTATATCACAATGGTGATTATATCTATGTAGCTACCTCTGATGGGGTGTCTCTGATCTCTAAAAAAGACTTCTCAGTTATTACTCCTAGTTTTGTTACGAATAAGCATCACCCATTTGAGGTAAGTGATTTCTTTGAGTATCGAGGAGAGGTATATGTAGCTACGATTAATGATGGAATATTTAAGCTCATAAATAATGAGTTAGTTCTAGTAGAAAAAGAGGGAAGAATATTTGCTGCTATTGGTTTTGACGATAAGGTGTTTATCGGAGGTCAGGATGGCTTAGTAGTTAAAGATTTATCTACTAAAAAAGTGATAGCCAAGTATGATATTCCACCAGTCAAGGATATAAAGAAAGCAAATAATCAGCTGTATATCGTCAGTGGTGGAGTAGATGATAATAATGGGCGACTGTATAGATGGGATGGAGTCTCATTAGATAATATCACAGAGTACTTAGGAGTAGCTTCTACGGACTTCTATTCTGTGGGATATGATGAAAAGAATGACTTCTTATATATAGGGACTAAATCTCAAGGAGTATTTCAGATCGATTTATTCTCTCCTCTGAGTTATGATAGTTCACACGGAGGGGTATCTGTTATAAAAAAGTTGAAAGACAGAGTGTTCTTCTTTACTCAAAAAGGAGTGTTGATACAGAATAAAGATGAGGAAGTAGGGACTATACCTCTATCAGCATTTAAGCATTATCAAGAACAGCATTATCGCAAACATTTAGCTATAACTACGAAAAGCAATCACTTTTTTGAGATTGATTATACGGTGCCTGTAGATAAGATTATATTCTACTCAGCAGTAGAGTATAATGGTGCGATTTGGGTTAGTAGTAATATAGGTGTGTTTCAGATAGGGTATAACGGGTATATTTTATCTTATCATTCTATTCATACCTACCAGTTTGGCTTTTATCAAAACAGATTTATTGAGACTAATCCTTTTGGAGGAGTAAGGGTGTATCAGGATTTGAATAAGATGGACTATCAGTACCACTTTAGGGTAGATAGTGAGGATATACCAAGAGATATTGTTGATATAGAGTATGTTGGAGACAAGATGTTTTTGGCAGGAGCTCTAGATGGATTGTATACTTTCGATGGAAAGAACTTTATGTCCTTGTCTAAGCGCAATCTGTTTCCTGAGAATAGATTAAAGAAGATAGAGAGAGGAGCTAATAATACGCTTTACGTAGCTACGGACTTTAATGACATTTATATACTAGAGACGCAGAGCGGAAAGTATATGGTGAAGGACTTTATCTCAAATAAAGATATTGTAGGAGCCAATATAACCTTGCTCAAGTGTATAGGACAAAAGATCTTAATAGGAACGAGTAAAGGGCTAACTGTTATAGATGATAATCACAAGTTTCAATTTAATAAGGAGCAAGGCTTTGGCAATGATGAGATCCTATCTTATGAGTTAAAGGATAATTTACTATTCATAGGGACAGTAGATGGGGTGTATACTTTAGATATCACTTATTTTAAAAGAAGAAATGTTCAGTATGAGGTCAATATTTCAGAGATTACAGTCAATGGGCATGAATTAGAAAAAAATGGAGAGGTCTATCATCATATACGAAAGTTAGAATTAGATAGCAGAGAGAACAATATTCAGATAGGCTTCGAAGTATTAGGAACGAAGTTTCCAGGCAAATTAGAGTTTCAGTATCGCTTAAAGTTAGGCGAGAATTGGATCAGTGTAAAAGAGAATAGACTAGATTTACATTATCTAGAGTCAGGACTATATCCTATCGATATTAAGGTGTATGACTATGACAGTGGTAATGAATTGATATACCCACTCTTATTAGTAGAGGTAGATAAGCCTTTTTATGCAAAGGCTTGGTTTATTATACTATGTGCTATTCTACTATTAACTGTTTCTTCTTTATTCTATTTATTTAGGTTTAAACAGTTGAGAAAAGTTCAAATAGCAGAACGTAAAAGGCTAGAATATCAAAAGAGATTAGCAGAGGTAAAACTACAGTCTGTACGTAGTCAAATGAACTCTCACTTTATCTTTAATGTATTGAGTTCTATTCAGTACTATATTATAAAAGAAGAGGTAGATGATGCACTCTTTTATTTAGAGCGTTTTGCTCAATTGATTAGGACAACATTAGATATGTCTACCAGAGAACGCATTACCTTAAATGAGGAATGCGAGTACCTGAGCACATACGTCGAGATTGAAAATATGCGATTAGACGGAAGGGTGAGTTTCGAGATAGATGCAAAGGGAGTAGATCTAAGAGGTATATTAGTTCCTCCTTTATTACTACAGCCTTTCGTAGAGAATAGTTTAGTACATGCTTTTCCTCAGCATATAAAGAGTCCTCGTATTGTGATTCGTATTTATAAAACAGAAGAAGAGTATTTAGCTATAGAAATAAAGGACAATGGAGTAGGAAATACTACTGTGAATAATAAGAAACATGAGTCTAAAGGTATGGCGATCGTGAAAGAGAGAATCTCGCTAATCCAATCGTATCTAGATGATGACTTAATCATCAAGCATGATAGCGAAGGAACATTAGTGAGAATAGTATTAAAAAATGTTTTAAAGTAATCAATGAAGAGATTTCTTTTTTTAGGCATATTCATTATGTATATGCTGTCTAATGTGTATGTGTTTTTTAATTATAGTGCATTAGTTAGAGATAGTGATTATAGTGTTAAAGTGTTGTTCGGTGCTATAGCATTGACGATGTCGTTAAGTATACTTATATTCTATGGTGTAGGGAAGAGAATGCCTGTATACTTAGCATCGTATTTCTATAGAATAGGTACGGGGTGGCTTATGTTGAGTATATACGCTTTTATGCTGTGTTTACTTTTTGATATAGGAGCGTTGATTAATCACTTTACACAGCAGTCTACTTTGTTTATTTATGATCATTACTCTTCTGCACGTGGTTCTCTATTGATACTGTTGACATTAGTAATTGCGTTTATAGGACATATTACCTATCTTAAAAAGAAGAGAAAAGAAGTAGTGATCAAGGTGAATAAGAAGTTGCCTAAAGAGCTTCGTTTTGTTTTGTTAACAGATTTGCATCTTGGGTATGCTATAGAACACAAAGAGTTAAATAAATGGGTAGATACTGTCAATGCAGAGCATGCTGATGCTGTACTTATCGCAGGAGATGTGATAGATGTAAGTCTGATACCATTACAATATTATAAGTTAGATGAGGTATTAAAGCAGTTTAAGAGTGAGTATGGTACATATGCCTGTCTAGGTAATCACGAATATCTGGCAGGGGTAGAAGGAAGCGTTACGTTCTTAAAATCAGCAGGTATAAATATATTACGAGATCAGGTCAAGGTACTAGAAGATATAAACGTGAATCTGATAGGACGAGATGATAAGACGAATCGACATCGTAAAGAGTTAGGTGAACTGATGGAGAACATAGATGGTGACAAACTGAATATTCTCTTAGATCATCAACCTTACGCCTTAGAAAATGCGGTGAACAATAGAGTGGATCTACAGTGTTCTGGACATACACATAGAGGACAGATGTGGCCTGTGTCTTGGATAACAGATCGGTTATTTGAGAATTCGCATGGGTATCTAAAGAAAGAGGATACACATATCTATGTCAGTTCTGGTGTAGGAATATGGGGAGGTAGATATAGAATAGGTACTGTGTCAGAATACGTCGTAATCAGAGTACAAGGAATATAATAAAATAAAGGCTATTTTTGTAAAAAATATTAGATTGTGAATTATTTATCGGTTGAGAATATAGCGAAATCATTTGGTGCGAGAACATTGTTCGAGGATGTATCATTTGGAATTAATAAAGATCAGAAAATTGCTTTCGTAGCAAAGAATGGAACAGGTAAAACAACCATTTTAAAAATCCTAACAGGAGAAGATTTTCCGGATGCAGGACAAGTAGTTATGCGCAAGGGAATCCGTATGGCCTTTTTGCCTCAGGAGCCTGTACTTCAGGATGAATTGACAATAGAAGAAAGTATTTTTGCCTCAGACAATGATACTTTAAAAATCATAGAAGAATACGAGAAGGCATTAGAGAATCCGGAAGATGCAGATGCTTATCAGAAGGCATTCGAGAAGATGGATGCTCATAATGCTTGGGATTTTGAGACGCAGTATAAACAGATCTTGTTTAAGCTGAAGTTAGAGGATCTAAAGGTAAAAGTAAAAACGCTATCTGGTGGACAACGCAAAAGGTTAGCATTGGCTATTATCTTAATTAATAGACCAGACTTGTTAATCTTAGATGAACCTACCAACCACTTAGATCTAGAGATGATCGAATGGTTAGAGAATTACTTCGCTAAGGAAAATATTACGTTGTTTATGGTGACGCACGACCGTTTCTTTTTAGAAAGGGTTTGTAATGAAATTATCGAACTAGATAATGGTAAGATCTATCAGTATAAAGGAAACTACTCTTATTATTTAGAGAAAAAAGAGGAACGTCTGGCGATAGAGAATGCGAGCATAGACAAGGCGCAGAACTTATTTGTGAAAGAGTTATCTTGGATGAGAAGACAGCCTAAAGCACGTACAACTAAGTCTAAGTCTCGTATTGATGACTTCTATGTAATTAAAGAAAAAGCACATAGTAGAAGACGTGAACACCAAGTAGAGTTAGAAATCAATATGGAGCGTATCGGTAGTAAGATCGTGGAGCTTCATAAACTACATAAGAAGTTTAAGGATAAGGTCATCTTAAATGACTTTAGTTATAATTTCAATAAGGGTGAGCGTATTGGTATTATCGGAAAGAATGGTAGTGGAAAGTCTACTTTCTTAAATATCCTTACTCAAGGTATACTACCAGATGCTGGTAAAGTAGTGGTAGGAGAAACTATAAAAATAGGATACTATACACAAGGAGGGATTAATATAAAACCAGAACAGAAGGTAATCGATGTGATTAAAGAGTTCGGTGAGTATATTCCATTGGCTAAAGGTAGATCTATATCGGCAGGACAGCTTCTAGAGCGTTTCTTATTTGATAGAAAGAAACAACATGACTTCGTAGAGAAATTAAGTGGAGGGGAGCTAAAACGTCTTTATTTATGTACAGTACTGATTCAGAACCCTAATTTCTTGATTCTGGATGAGCCTACGAATGATTTGGATATCGTGACTTTAAATGTCTTAGAAAGCTTCTTATTAGACTATCCAGGTTGTTTAGTGGTAGTTTCTCACGATAGATACTTTATGGATAAGATCGTGGATCACTTATTCGTATTTAGAGGAGAAGGAGAAATAGAGGATTTTCCAGGTAACTATTCTGACTTTAGAACGTATGAAGATAGTATAGAACCAGTAAAAGAAGAGTCAGCAAAAGAGAAGGTAAACTGGAAAGAAAGTCAAGTTAAAAAAGGATTGACATTTCAGGAGCAAAAAGAGTTTCAAAAAATAGAAAGAGAGATTGCTAATCTGGAGCAAAAGAAAGTAGAAATAGAGAAATTATTTTCTGATGGAAAAGTAGGAGATGATGAGATCGAATCTAAAGCGAATGAACTACAGAAAGTGTTAGCAGAATTAGAGGATAGAGAAGAGAAATGGTTTGAACTTTCTTCTAAAATGGAAGAATAAAAAACACCATAATTAAGAAAAATAAGAAAGGTACAATATTGAGCAATATTGTACCTTTTTTTCGTTTAATAGCCTATTTTAGTGATGTGAGCTCCTTTAATTTAGGATTTATTTATGAAACAAACAAGATTGAAAAAGTTAATTGTTTATTTTTTAAATGGTTGATTTTTAATATTTTATATTGTGTGTTGGTGTTAAAATTTGAAAAGTGATATTAAAAAAATAGGAGAATGTGAAAAATGAAGTAACTTTGCAGACAGAAATTTCAAGTGGTGACAGGGCTTGAGAAATTAGTTTTAATGAGAAAAAAATGTTCTTTTTTTATTGGTATTGTCCTATTAACAGGGGTAGGAGTTTCAGGTTTTAAACAGTATGAAACTATGCTTTTAGAGGAGTATAAAATAGTTCCTGAAGGCCCCCTATCTTATGATTTTCCATATAGCGATTTAGCTATGGAGGAGTCAGGAGAGTTATTAGCAATACCATTTATCGGAAAGACTTATGTCGGTTTTAAACAGGCATTGGCAGTACGCGAATCTTATGGATTGTACAGAATAGTAAATTCATATGGTTACATGGGCAAATACCAGTTTGGTAAAGTGGCATTACGTTCAATAGGAGTAACGGATACGACTAATTTTTTACATGATCCACTAATGCAAGAGAAAGCTTTTGATGCTTTGGTTGCAAAAAACAAATGGATCTTGAGAAAAGAGATTGAAAAATTTGATGGTAAACGCATCGGAGGAATTGCAATTACAGAGTCAGGAATCTTAGCAGCAGCTCACTTAGGTGGAGCAGGTTCTGTAAAGAAATTCTTGAACAGTAATGGAGCAAACGGTTTCCAAGATGGATACGGTACTTCGATACGTACATATCTAAAAAGTTTTAGTGGATACGATGTATCTGATATTACAGCAGAAAAAGATGCTGTAGTGATGCTATAACTCTTTAGAAAAGAAAAACTTAAAGGATATCATTTAAAAAATGGTATCCTTTTTTTATTGTTTATTGAAAATAAGTTTCTACATTTGCAATTCAATAAGTAGAAAAACGAAATGAATTTAATTCTAACAAATACTTGGTGGTGGACTAAACTTACGTCGAATGTCGTGAGCAGTCCTTGCTATGTATATATGAATTAAGAGAAATAATATATAATACCTAGAAGAGGCTTGTCAAACGACAAGCCTCTTTTTTTTGTGCCTTATCGAAAGTAAAATTTAAAACAATATATAAAATGAAATATCAAGTTAATCAAGACGGTTATTATGGGAATTATGGAGGAGCATTTATTCCTGAAGCATTAGCTCCAATTATTGGCCAATTACAGAGCGAGTATATCACCATTATTGAACAAGAGGATTTTCAACAAGAAATGAATCAGTTATTAGAAGATTATGTAGGTCGTCCTACTCCTTTATATTTTGCAAAGGGGTTATCAGAGAAGTATAATACTAAAGTGTATTTAAAAAGAGAAGATCTATGTCATACAGGAGCTCATAAGATTAATAACACTATCGGTCAGATATTATTAGCAAAACGCTTAGGAAAGAATAAAATAGTAGCAGAGACAGGCGCAGGACAACATGGAGTAGCTACCGCTACAGTATGTGCTCTTATGGGCATGGAGTGTATCGTATATATGGGAGCTTTAGATATAGAAAGACAAGCGCCTAACGTGGCACGTATGAAAATGCTAGGTGCTGAGGTGAGAGCAGCGGAGTCTGGTGCAAAGACATTAAAAGAGGCTGTAGATGAGGCTTTATTATACTGGATAGAGAACCCTGATGATACATTCTATTTGATAGGATCAGCAGTAGGTCCACACCCTTATCCTGATATGGTGAGTAGATTCCAATCTATTATATCTAAAGAAATTAGAAAACAACTATTAGCAAAAGAAGGAAGAGAAGAACCTGATTATATAGTAGCTTGTGTTGGTGGAGGTAGTAATGCAGTAGGAGCTTTTTACCATTTCTTAGAAGATGAACAAGTGAAGTTAATTGTAGCAGAAGGTGGAGGAGAAGGAGCTGATAGTCCAAAAACAGCGGCTACTTCTTTTGTAGGAAAAGAAGGAGTGCTACACGGAAGTAAAACGTTGTTTATGCAAGATGAAAATGGAGAACCTCTAGAAGCATATTCAGTATCAGCAGGATTAGATTACCCTGGTTTCGGTCCTTTGTATGCACATATGAAAGAATTGGGAAGAGCAGAGTTTTATGCTATTAAAGATGATGAGGCAATGACAGCTGGATTAGCCTTGTGTAAAGTAGAAGGAATTATCCCTGCGATAGAAAGTTCTCATGCTTTAGCAGTATTAGAACAACGTAAATTTAAACCAGAGGATATTGTTGTGATCAATTTATCAGGAAGAGGAGATAAAGATTTAGATAATTATCGCAGTTATTTTAACTTCTAAAATAGATAAGGTATGTATTTAAGAATTGTTATCTGAAGAGAACTGTTTAAAAGGTAAAAAGCCAATAACATATTATATGCTATTGGCTTTTCTATTTAAGGTTCAGTATGTTTTAATCTTCGATATTTCCAATCATTAACTTAGGATCAACCCACTTGTCAAAATCTTCAGGTGTAACATATCCTAAGCGAACAGCTTCTTCTTTTAGCGTTGTGCCATTAGCATGAGCAGTTTGCGCTATTTCGGCTGCTTTGTAATAACCAATTTTGGTATTTAAAGCAGTTACTAGCATTAATGAACTATCTAGTAATTCTTTAATACGTTTGTCGTTTGCTTCAATTCCTTGTGCACAATGCTCATCAAAAGAAATACAAGCTTCTCCTATCAGTCTAGCAGATTGTAAGAAGTTGGCTGCCATAACAGGTTTGAATACGTTTAGTTCGAAATGACCCTGAGTACCAGCAAAAGATATTGTAGTATCATTACCTATCACTTGTGCAGCTACCATAGTAAGTGCTTCACATTGTGTAGGGTTTACTTTACCAGGCATAATAGAAGACCCTGGTTCATTTGCAGGAATAATGATTTCGCCAATTCCAGAGCGTGGTCCAGAAGCTAGTAGTCTGATATCATTAGCTATTTTATAAAGAGAAACAGCAAGTTGTTTTAATGCTCCATGTGTTTCTACAATTGCATCATGAGCGGCTAGAGCTTCAAATTTGTTTGGAGCCGTTACAAAAGGTAGTTTCGTGAATTTAGCAATATACTCTGCTACTTTTACATCATATCCTTTAGGAGTATTTAAGCCTGTACCTACAGCAGTACCTCCTAGAGCTAATTCAGCAAGATGAGGTAAAGTGTGATTTAATGCTTTTAGTCCATAATCTAATTGTGCGACGTAACCTGATATTTCTTGACCTAGTGTAAGAGGGGTAGCATCCATAAGGTGTGTACGGCCTATCTTTACTACATCTTTTAGTTCTTTAGCTTTTTTGTCTAATGTGTTTCTCAATGCAGTCACACCTGGGATAGTATATTCTACGACAGCTTTATAAGCAGCAATGTGCATTGCAGTAGGGTAGGTATCATTAGAGGATTGAGATTTGTTTACATCATCATTTGCTTTAAGTACTGGTTCGCCTTCACCTATTTGAAGACCAGCTAATACTTGAGCTCTATTAGCAATTACTTCATTCACATTCATATTAGACTGTGTACCAGAACCTGTTTGCCAAATAACTAAAGGAAAATGAGCATCTAGTTTGCCTTCTAGTATTTCGTCACATACTTTAGCGATATGATCTCTTTTTTCTGAAGGTAAAACATTTAAATCAGCATTCGTAAAAGCTGCTGCTTTTTTAAGATAAGCAAAAGCTTCTATGATTTCGTGTGGCATAGATGCTTCAGGACCTATTTTAAAGTTGTTTTTAGAGCGTTCCGTTTGTGCTCCCCAATATTTGTCTTTAGCAACTTTTATTTCTCCTATAGTGTCTTTTTCTATTCTGTATTCCATTATTAATTTATTTAGAATGATTGTTCTCTAAAGATAAGGATAATTATTTAGTTTCATTCTAAAGAAAGATTAAAAGTTAGAGTAGGTTAGGTAGAAAAAATAAAAGTGAGTATATTTACGGCGTATATACAAAAATTAATCCGGAGAAAACATGTTTGAATTTCAACAGTATTTAGGTTTCATCGTTGCCATGACTGTAGTTACTATGGCATTTTGGCTTATGATGTTCTTAGTTGGTTTCGTATCTTACTGGGCAGTAGGTGGAGCTAGAGAACTAATCAAAGAGAAGAAAGCTAAAAGACAGCAATTAGAAGACAATCAGATCTAGTATTTGGTTTAAGAAATAAAGAGTCATAATATGTATTATGGCTCTTTTTTTATGCCTATTTATGAGGGTTGATAGATTCGAAAAATATGGGGATAAAAAAAGGGACTACCCAATGGTAGCCCCCTAACAAATAATAAATTTATAATAGTTTAGTAAAGGTTTCTTTGTTTGATTACATCATTTCTCCTTCTCCTTGTTCTTCGCCACCACCAGCATTTCTTTGTTGTTTCTGTCTATCCATTTTAGTTTGGTTAAAACGATAAGTAAATGATAAGTTTACTTGTCTTCCTCTCCACTGCATTTCACTATGTGAAATAGATGTTGGTAAATAAGTGTCTGTTTCTCTTTTTCTAGAGTCGAAGATATCACTAACATTTAATGTAATGGTAGCTTTGTCTTTTAAGATATCTTTACTTATAGAGGTATTAGCAGATAGGTTTCCTAATGCTTTTCCTTGTGATGTATCATAAGGTGCTCTGTACATTCCGTTTACTTGCCAATCTATTTTATAAGGCAATGATATCTTAGATGATAATCTAGTAAACCAAGCATAAGAGTTTTGGTCAAAGTTTTGCGTTTCTACTGTTCCATCTAGTTTAGTGAAAGTATAGTCTCCTTTTGTTTCTGTTCTAAAGAAGTTGAAGTTACCATTTAATTTCCACCATTTAAATGGAGTATAGTTTAAGGTAAAATCAAATCCATATCTGTATTCTGTAGCTAAGTTAATTGGTGAACTAACAATAATAGTTGTACCACTTGCATTTGTACCCGCTTCTCTTCTTACGAATTGGAATGTGTCATCCGTTTTATTTAAGTAAGCAGATGCACTAAGAGTGAATCCACTCCATCTCTTCAAATACCCTAAATCAAATGCATTTGTTTTAGCAGGGTTTAAATCAGGGTTTCCTTGAAAGAAGTTGATGTCACTCGTATAATTAGAGAAAGGGTTTAAGAAACGCCCTCTAGGACGCATAATACGTTTACTATAACTAATACTCACATTACTAGATTCATCCAATTCATAGTTTAAAAATAAACTAGGGAAGAAGTCATCATATTTCTTGTTGTTGTAATCGTTGCTAGTTAATTGATTTACGTCAATATTACTTTTTTCCCAACGGAACCCAACCATATAGTTAAGTTTGTCAGTTATTTTATCTCCATATTGAGCATAGAATGCATTAACTTGTTCTTTGTATTCTAGTACGTTAGAAACTCTAGTGTTGTTAATCCATTCATTATTAGTTAGATTATATAATCCAAAGTTATTAGTTGTCGATTTAAATGTACCTAAGTAACCTGCTTCAAAGTTTCCACTCTCTCCTAAAGGTAATGTGTAATCTACTTTTACTAGACCTGACTTATATTTGTCATCACTAAGAGTTCTTTCGTAAGTCATTAGGTTATGCTTATCATTAATGTCAGAGATATTAGCATCGTCATCACTAGTGTCTTTAGAGATACTAGCCTCTACTGTTAACTTGTGATCTTCTTTAGCAAATTTCTTTTCAAATGATGTTGTATATTCTACACTGTTATAGTTTGACTTACGTCTTTCTTCTCTATATCTATTATAGTCTAAGTTGTGGTTACCATCGTAATATTGGTAATCAACAGAGTTAGGAGAGGTACCATTACTTCTACGTACATTCACACTATTAGACCAAGTTAGAGAAGGAGTAATATAGTAGTCTAGACCGAACATACCGTTGTAGCCTTGTCTTTCTCTATTGTTGTCTTTATATTCATCGATGTACTGTATAGGATTACCATCGTGATCTAGATATTGGTTGTTGTTAACGTTATATCCTTTTGTTTTAGTATCTCTATAAGATAAGGTCGTATAGAAGTTATATTTCTCTCCACGAATATTTACATTACCATTTAATTCATAGTTGCGAGGATCTCCTATTGTACCCGTGATATTTCCATTAATACCTTGTGCTTTACCTTTCTTAAGGACGATATTAATAATACCAGCACCTCCTTCAGCTTCATATCTAGCTGATGGATTAGTGATTACTTCTACTTTTTCGATTGATTCAGCAGATAGAATACGCATTGCTTCTTGGATATTATTAGCAAGACCAGTAGGTTTACCATCGATAAGTACTTTTACATTCTCGTTACCACGTAAACTAACAGCACCTTCACTATCTACAGTTACTGAAGGAACGTTGTCTAATACATCTCCTGCAGTACCTCCTTTTACAATCATATCTTCACCTACATTGTAAACTTTTTTGTCAAGCTTAATATCTACAGTAGATTTTTCTGCAATGACTAGTACTTCGTCTAGCATTTGAGCGTCATCTGTGACTTTCTTAATACCTATATTAGTATTTCCATTGACAGCTACTTTGCGTAGTTCAATAGTTTTAAAACCTAAGTATTCTATACGAATTAAGTATGACCCGTCAGGTACTTCAAAAGAGTATTGTCCTTTTGAGTCGGTCATACCTCCTGAGACAATATTAGCATTGTTCTCATTTTGTGCGAATACACTCGCATATTCTAAGGGAAGATTTGTAGCAGCTTCTACTACAGTACCTGTTACAGTACTTTTTTTAGAGTTCTGTGCTAATGCTGTTACCCCGAACATTAGAGTTAACAGCATTAGAAGAACTTTTGTAGTTTTTAATCTTTTCATTATAGTCGTTAGTTTTATATCTATTAGACTATAATTTGCGGTGAAGGTTTAAAAACAAAATGGTTAATAAATTGTTAATTAGTCTTACAGGATTTCATGAATCTTTTCTGTAGGTCTTGCAATAACAGCTTTAGGGCCATTAACAACAATAGGTCTTTCAATCAGCTTTGGGTTTAAAACCATAGCTTCGATTATCTCGTCATCGCTCAATGTATTACTTCCAAAAGTATCTTTCCAAAATGCATCTTTTGTACGAACTAAATCGATTGGATTGTAATTGAGTTTTGTTAGTATTGTCTTTACATCATTTTCAGTAAGGTCTGCATCCAAATATTTTATAATTTTGTATGCTACACCTTGCTCTTCCATGAAAGCAATACTTTCGCGTGATTTGCTACAACGCGGATTGTGATAAATTGTGATCATAAATAAGGAATTTTATACCAAATATAGTACATTTTTTGAGATATGGGAATTATTGAACAGCTATTGAGAATAAACAAAAGTCAGAAACTTTGGCATTATTTACCTTTTTCGTTATTTTTTTTAGGGATTATGTTCCTGAATTGGATTTCTTTAAGATATTCAGCCCTATCTACTAACGAAATCATAAAAATGAATATTGATAAATTTGGTAAAAACATCAATTTTTTGATAACTATAGGGCCTTTAGTATTCATGTTTGTGTTTCTAATAGCTTGGGTATTAGTAGTTCATAAGCAGAGTCTGCTAAGCCTTACTACCTCTAAGGCTAAGGTAGATTGGAAGAGAGTATTATTTGCTTTTTCTCTATGGAGTTTTGTGATTATAGCGTTCTTTATCTATGGATATATAACTTCTCCAGAAGATTATGTGTTTTCGTTTAAACTGTGGCCTTTTTTAGTATTCTTTCTATTTGCGATTGTTTTAATCCCTTTACAGACTAGTTTTGAAGAATACTTTATGCGCTCTTATTTAATGCAAGGAATAGGTCTAGCTACG
Source organism: Myroides sp. A21 (assembly GCF_000807225.1). Taxonomy (NCBI): domain Bacteria; kingdom Pseudomonadati; phylum Bacteroidota; class Flavobacteriia; order Flavobacteriales; family Flavobacteriaceae; genus Myroides; species Myroides sp. A21. The sequence goes on along the minus strand of NZ_CP010327.1, from coordinate 272,565 downwards.
CGCAGTAGAGCAGTAGCTTTGTTTACAACGTCTATTTTATTTGGTTTAATGCACTTAGCTAATCCTGAGGTAGAGAAGATAGGATTCTCTATTATGATTTATTATATCGGAACAGGACTCTTTCTAGGGATTATTACTTTAATGGATGATGGTGTAGAGTTAGCTTTAGGTTTCCATGCTGCGAATAACTTAATAGGAGTGCTATTAGTCACTTCTGATTGGACTGCCTTTCAGACGAACTCTATTTTTACCAATATTAATTCAGAAAGTGTTATTTCACCTTGGGAATATATTATACAGGTGGGAATAGTTTTGCCTTTAGTAGTTTTTGTTTTCGCTAGAAAGTATAAATGGAAGAATTGGAAACATCAGTTATTTGGTAGAGTAAGATAAAAGAATGAATTATGGAATTAAATTATATACATCCTAACTTTAGATTGAATGGTAACTCTTATACGATAGAGGAGTTGATTACATTGGCTAAAGAATGGGAACTAGGAACTCAAGAATATTTGGTCGATTTAGGAAGGCTTATTATAGAATGGTTTGATATGAATGATTATGTAAGTTTGACTACATCAGGTACTACTGGACCTCCTAAGATTATACATTTAAAGAAAGAAGCTATGATCTGTTCAGCAAAGGCTACTGCTTCTTTTTTTGAAATAACTACTGGTAGTACTGCTCTTTTATGTATGTCTACGAAGTTTGTAGGTGGTAAGTTGATGTTTATTAGATCTTTAATTGTTGGATGGTCTTTAGATGTTAAAGAACCTACAGCAAGACCTTTGGAGCAAAATACAAAGTTATATGACTTTGTAGCGATGGTACCTATGCAAGTAGAGAACTCGATAGAGGAGTTAAATAAAGTAAAGACTCTTATTATTGGAGGTGCTAAAGTGAATCAAGGTTTAGCAGATAAGTTAAAACAAGTTACTACTAAGGTATATGAGACTTATGGGATGACTGAAACAATCACTCATATAGCTGCTAAACGAGTAGGTGTAGCATCTTTCTCAGTGCTTTCTCATGCGACAGTTAGTCAAGATGATAGAGGGTGTTTAGTAATCTCTGCCCCGACTGTTAATCCAGAATTAGTTATTACTAATGATTTAGTAGAAATTATTAATAATAAGGAGTTTAAATGGCTTGGAAGGGTAGATAATGTCATTAATAGTGGTGGAGTAAAACTTTTTCCTGAGCAAATAGAAGAAAAGTTGTCAAAGAGGATTCCTTATCGTTTCTTTGTGGCGAGTAAAGAAGATACTTACTTAGGTAATAAACTAGTGTTAGTTATTGAAAGTGAGCAGTATACTTTACCTGATGATATATACGTGGAGCTTGGTAAATATGAGAAACCTCGTGAAGTACAGTTTGTTTCTAAGTTCGAAGAGACAGAAACAGGCAAAATAATAAGAAAGAAGAATATTCAATAAACTAGATTAATAACATGAAGAAGAATAGTGTAAGTAACATTATCCTAAGCTGGGTTGTAGCATGTTTAGTTTCTTTTGGAGGAACTGCTTATGCTAAGAAGATAATTAGAAATGGTGATAATACCAATCTAATTACCAATGAGATGTTAGAACGTATTTTAGAGAAAAATAGAATACATGTAGGAGAAGGAAAAGTCGCAGACTATATCCCCGAACTGAGCAAGGTTAATGCCAGCGCTATCGCATTCTCTGTAGTGAAGCAGAATGGAGAAGTTGTTAATGTAGGGGATGTATCACAGAAGTTTACGATTCAGAGTATTTCTAAAGTAATAGCTCTGATGGTAGCAGTAGAGGAGTTAGGAGAGAAAGAGGTGTTTTCTAAAGCAGGGTATTATGGAACAGATAAGCCTTTTAATCATTATGCTAACTTAGAGACTAAAGGAAAGCCTTTAAATCCTTTAATGAACGCTGGTGCTATACTTACGACTGCCTTGTTAGGTGGGGATAATGATGAAGCATTTCAGAAGATTTTAGACATGGTTCGTTATATCACGAAGAACGAAGCGATAGGTTATAGCCACTCTGTATATATGTCTGAGAGAGAAACAGGACATAGAAACAGAGGTATATTCCATTTATTAAAGAATAATGGTCTGATCGAAGGAGAAGAGAATAGATTAGACAATTATTTTAAACAATGTTCTATAGAGGTTACAGCAGAAGATTTAGCTAAGATTGGTTATTTCTTTGCTAATCAATGTACTCGTTTTGATGGAGATACGAAGTATAAAAACTCAGAGATGTCTAAGTTAGTACAGTCACAGATGTTAATCGCAGGGATGTATGAGTTTAGTGGAGAGTATGCTCGTACAGTAGGTTTGCCTAGTAAGTCTGGAGTAGGAGGAGGTATTGTTGTTTCTGTGCCGAATAGAATCGGAATAGGGACTTTCAGCCCAGGATTAGATACACAAGGTAACTCTGTAGTAGGGTATCACATGATCTTAGATCTAGTAAATGAATTAAACCTTAGTATCTTTTAATAGATAAGAATAAGTGCTTATAAATAGAAAAAGCCAACTGTTATCAGTTGGCTTTCTTTTTGGGTGCAAATAATCTATTGCAAATTCTTAGAATTGCTCTCTTCCTGAGAAGTGGAAAGCAGACTCGATAGCAGCGTTCTCGTCGCTATCAGATCCGTGTACTGCGTTTTCACCGATTGATTTTGCATATTTTTTACGGATAGTACCTTCAGCAGCTTCAGCTGGGTTAGTAGCACCGATTAATTTTCTGAAATCTTCTACAGCGTTCTCTTTTTCTAAGATAGCTGCTACGATTGGACCTCTAGACATGAATTCAACTAATTCTCCGTAGAAAGGTCTTTCACTGTGTACTTCATAGAATTTTTGAGCGTCTCTTACAGTTAATTGAGTTAACTTCATTGAAACGATTTTAAATCCTCCTTCAGTAATCATGTTGATGATTCCACCGATGTTACCTGCTTCTACAGCATCAGGTTTAATCATTGTAAAAGTTCTGTTCGTTGCCATTATTCTTAAATTTAATTTATTGCAAAAATAGTCTTTTAAATATTACAAAAGTGATAATATTTATAAAAAAGTGTGGTTTAAATCACTTTTATTTAGAAACAGGAATCTCTAATAATCTCTGTGCTAATTCTATCATCTCAGGAGTTCCTGTGTGCTTTTTAGGTTCATCTGATAATTTCACTACATCCGTCCAATATCCTCCCTCTGGAAGAGCTTGAGACATCTTGATTACGATATTCATAGCGTCTAGTCCCACATCATTAGTAAAGTCTGTACCGATACCAAATGACATTCCTATTCTTCCTTTGCAGTGATTAGCGATACGCTCTACTTTTTCAGGGTTCAATCCATCAGAGAAGATAATAGTCTTCTGAGTAGGATCTATATTTAATGATTTGTAATGTGCGATGACTTGATCAGCGAAGTCTAATGGATCTCCACTGTCATGTCTAACTCCGTCAAATAACTTAGCAAATTTTTTATCAAACTGTTCAAAGAAAACTTTACTTGTATACGTATCCGTTAGCGCGATTCCTAAATCTCCTCTATAAGTATCTACCCAATGTTCTAATCCCATTGAGTTTGCCATTTTAAAACCATACTTAGCTGCGTGGAACATAAACCATTCATGAGCATGTGTTCCAATAGGTTTAGTGTTATACTTCATCGCTAAGTGCACATTACTCGTCCCGATGAAGCTTCCGTCGCCATACTGCTTTAAGGTATCTACCACTAATTGGTGTACTGCATAAGAGTGTCTTCTTCTTGTACCAAATTCAGCAATGGTAATCCCTAATTCTTTGTATTTCTCTATTTTGTTACGCGTATTCGCAATCACCTTTTCTGAAGAGTCTCTTTCAGAATTAGTCATTTTATAATATAGCTCACAGATAATAGACATAAGAGGTACTTCCCATAAGATAGTTCTATACCAATATCCTTTGATATGTACTTCTAGATCTGGTCCATCTTGTGATATTTCTATTTCTGATGGATCATAGTGATACCCTTGTAAGAAGTCTAGATAAGTAGGGTCTAAGTAAGGACAAGTCTTTTCTAAGAATATCTTCTCTGCTTTTGTTAGTTTTAGTTTTGCCATTTCATCTACGGCAGAGCGCAGTGCTTCAGCAAAACCTGGAGGGTATTTATGTTGTCCTCTATTGATGAAGATATAGGACGCTTTAGCATAAGGGAATTGTTTAATAGCAGCGTACTGCATCGTAAACTTATAGAAATCGTTATCTAATATAGATACGATAACTTGGTTAGTGTTCATTGCTTCCATAGTTTTTTAGATTAATATATCACTTTCTAAGTCAGATTTCTCCACATGAAATTTGAAGTTTAACTTATGCATTAGCTCTAATACTAAGTTTTTATACCAATTCTCTGACTTAGGATGAATATAAATTTTTTCTATTAATTGTTCGATATCCACATGTATTTTAATACCTTCATTGACCTCTATACCTAGAGGGCTAACATCTGAGATAATACGAACCTCTTTTTCGTATTGAAAACTTTGTCTTTTGAACAAGAATGGGAAGAACTCATCGTCAAAAGGAATAAACTCTCTTTTGTAATCGATATAGTTTACTTCTCCAATGTATTGATCTATTCGGTTTTCTACAGAGACCGCTTTTTGCAGTCGTTCTAGCGTAGATTGAATAGCGATACCTTCTTTGTTTTTGGTGAATATCTGCCACATCGCGAAAGACTCACATTCATTAAGATGCCAACTACTGATGACTATATTCTTTCTTTTCTGTTTATAGTGATGTAAGAAATCAGGATTGTCTTGGCTGATTCTTTTTATCTCTTCAAAAGTTGGCTCGCTAAATGTCCCTTCATACTGATCTTCAAATTTGTCAGATCTAGACATGAATAGTTTATTAGACAGTAATAAATCTAAAAACTTAGATAAGTCTAAGTACTTCCATACAACAGTATTCGGATCGCTAGGGAGTGTTATATTTTTACCGTCTTTATACATTTATTCTAATGATTGTAGTGAAACTAATTTAGAGTAAGTACCATTTAACTGGATTAGCTCTTCATGAGTACCTTGTTCTACTATTTTACCTTTTTGCATGACTACGATTAAGTCTGCCTTTTGGATCGTAGATAGACGGTGAGCTATGATAATAGACGTTCTATTTTGCATCATATTATCTAAGGCTACCTGTACTAGTTTTTCGCTTTCTGTATCTAACGCAGACGTCGCTTCGTCTAATATCATGATTGGAGGATTCTTAAGCACTGCTCTTGCGATAGACAGACGTTGTTTCTGTCCTCCAGATAATTTGTTTCCAGCATCACCGATATTGGTATCTATACCATGAGGTAGATCTTTGACGAACTCATACGCATTAGCTATTTTAAGCGCTTGCATGATTTCTTCATCCGTAGCATCTTCTTTACCTAGCTTAAGGTTGTTCTTGATCGTATCATTGAATAAGATACTATCCTGAGTTACTAGTCCGATAAGATCACGTAGATCGCTCAGCTCTAAGTTACGAATATCTTCGTTATCTATTTTAATTGCTCCTTCATTGATATCCCAGAATCGAGTCAATAAGTTTGCTATCGTACTCTTACCACTACCAGACTGACCTACTAGCGCTACAGATTTTCCTTTTGGCACTGTAAGGGTAAAGTCTTTTAATACGTACTCTTCTTCGTACTTAAACGAGATATTATCTACCTCTATTTTATCCTCGAAGCTAGACTTCGCTATTGCATTTTCTTTGCTTTCGATAGGATTATTTTCTTCTAATACCTGTAACACACGCTCTGCAGCAGCATTACCACGTTTTAATGAGTACGAAGCCTTAGACATAGCCTTAGCAGGTGTAAGGATATTATAAGCCATACCAATATAGGCAATAAACGCAGCTCCTGTCAGTGTACCTTCACCTAGTACTAGATGACCACCGTATACTAATAATACAGCGATAGTCACGATACCTAAGAATTCACTAAGTGGAGAAGATAAGTTCTGACGGTTAAGGATAGTATTGTTTAGTTCATAGAAACTATATGTAGAGTCTTGAAACTTTTTATTGAAGTTTTTTTCTGAATTAAAGCTTTTGATCACTTTTAGCCCAGATAGAGATTCTTCTATAATAGATAAGAAGTACCCTTGTTCTTCAGAAGCTTTTTGTGAACTTTTCTTTAAGGTCTTACCTACTTTAGAAATGATTACACCTGAGATAGGAACAAATATAAATACGAATAAAGTTAGCTCAGTACTGATTGCAAACATAGCTACAATAGTAAATATGATAGTCAGAGGTTCTCTTACGACTACTTCTAAGATAGATAAGAAAGAGTGTTGTATCTCTAGTACATCAGAAGTGATTCGAGAGATCACATCCCCTTTTCTTTTTTCAGAGAAGAACGATAGAGGTAATTCTAATGACTTTTTATACATCGCATTACGAATGTCTTTTAATACTCCATTTCTTAGGAAGGTAATAAAGTACATCGCCCAATAGTTGAATAAGTTTTTTAGTAAAAACAACGAGATAATTACAGCAGCCATTACCATCAAGGTATCTTGAGCTCCATGCTCTGCAGTATACTGCGTGATGAAGTAAGACATATAGTCTTCTAAGTAATTCTTAATATGTCCTATACCTGTATAGAGAGGTTTCTCTGTAACTTTTTTGGCATCACCAAAAAGTACTGTCAACATCGGGATCAATGCCACAAAAGATAGCGCACTGAATAAAGCGTATAGTATATTAAAAAAAACGTTTAAGTAAGCATAGGTCTTATATGGCTTACCAAAGTGAAGTATCTTCTTAAAGTATTCGTTCATATTTGTTATAATGTAAAAAGCAAAAATAAAGAAAAAAAGACTGGTAGTACTACCAGTCTTTCTTATATGTTCTAATTCAACTTCATTTCGTTGATGATATCTTGAATTTTTTGGTCTAATACTTTCTCCGTTGCCTTCACTTCAGCGATATCGTGTAATGGTTCGTTTACACTAAAGTAGAATTTAATCTTCGGTTCAGTACCACTAGGACGAGCAGCTATCTTCGTACCATCTTCTAGATAATAGATTAGTACATTAGATTTAGGCACATGGATAGGTTCTATCTCGTTAGTGAATAAGTTCTTCGCTTCACTAGACTGATAGTCTTCTACACATACTACTCTCTGTCCGATGATTTCAGTAAGTGGATTTTCTCTTAACTCGATCATCATTTGTTTAATCTCTTCAGCTCCAGAGATTCCTTTTTTCACTAGAGAAATAAGGTATTCTTTATAGAACTTATTGTCGATATATAGATTCATTAACTCTCTATAGAAAGAACTACCTGCTGCTTTAGCTACAGCTGCGATCTCACAAACTAATAGAGCAGAAGCTACAGCGTCTTTATCACGTACAGCATCACCTACCATATATCCAAAACTCTCTTCACCACCACCGATAAATTTCTGAGTAGGACATTCATTGATAAACTTAGCTATCCATTTAAATCCTGTCAATCCTACTTTACACTCTACACCATAGCTTTCTGCTAAGTCTAGCATCATAGGAGTAGAAACGATAGTAGAACCAATAAATTCATTTCCTTTAAAACCGATATTGCGTTTGTATTGTTCTAGTAAGAAACCTGTCATCATCACCATAGTTTGGTTACCATTTAACAGAATCATATTACCATCTAAGTCACGTACACCTATACCGATACGGTCAGAATCAGGGTCAGTACCGATCACGATATCTGCACCTGTTTCATCTGCTAACTGAAGTGCCATAGTCAATGCTTCTGGTTCTTCTGGATTAGGAGATTTTACAGTAGGGAAGTCCCCATCTGGTTCTGCTTGTTCTTTTACGATGAATACATTCTTATATCCAGCAGCTTCGAATGCTCTAGGGATAAGTTTGATAGAAGTACCGTGTAGAGAAGTATACGCTATTTTTAACTGATCTTTTACAGACTGTGGAGTATCAAAGCTTGCATTCTCTACAGTTGATTGGATAAACGCAGCATCTAGTTCTTCTCCTACATAAGTAATCAGGTTATCATCTCCTTTGAAGTTTACTTCATTATAGGTTAATCTGTTGATTTCGTCTATAACAGCCGCATCATTAGGAGGAACGATTTGTCCACCATCTTGCCAGTATACTTTATATCCATTGTATTCTGGTGGGTTGTGTGATGCAGTTAATACGATACCAGCATTACATCCGTAGTGTCTTACCGCGAAAGATAACTCAGGAGTAGGGCGCATCTCTGCGAATAAGTATACTTTAATACCGTTAGCAGTGAATACATCAGCTACTACTTTCGCTAACTCTTGACTGTTGTGACGACAGTCAAAGTTGATAGCTACTTTCCATTCTTGGTTAGGGAATGATTGTTTGATATAGTTTGATAATCCTTGTGTATTTTTACCTAGTGTATATTTGTTGATACGATTTGTACCAATTCCCATTATACCGCGCATACCTCCTGTACCGAACTCTAAGTTTTTATAAAAACTGTCTTTAAGAGTTGCAGGATCAGTATCCATCATTTTTTGAACAGAAGCCTGTGTTTCAGCATCAAAAGGTTCTTTTAACCATAATTCAGCTTTTGCTAAGATTTCTTTTTCTATTTGCATAATATTGATATTTAGTGTGGATTAAAAACCACTTTGTTCAGCGATTTTATATCTACTAATGTTTGTCTTTGTTTTAAGTATAAGTTCTCCTAAGAATCCCGCTAAGAATAACTGTGTTCCGATGATCATTGTTACCAGTGATATATAAAACCACGGATCTTGAGTCACTCGGATAGCGGGTAACCCATAATAAAGCTTATACAGCTTATTCGCTCCAATAAAGAAGGCAGCACAGAACCCAATCCCAAAGGTGATAACCCCAAGTGATCCGAATAAGTGCATCGGTCTTTTGCCAAATTTAGAGAGGAACCAAATGGTAATCAAATCTAGAAAACCGTAGATAAATCTACTCATCCCAAACTTGGTAGTACCGTATTTACGTGCTTGGTGGATGACTACTTTTTCACCTATTTTATCAAAGCCTTCATTTTTGGCTAGGACAGGGATGTAGCGGTGCATCTCACCAGATACCTCTATATTTTTAATGACCTCATTTTTATAGGCCTTCAGTCCACAGTTAAAGTCGTTTAACTGAACACCAGAAGTCTTTCTCGCAGCCCAGTTAAATAGTTTAGAAGGAAGGTTTTTAGATACGACAGAGTCATATCGTTTCTTTTTCCAACCAGATACCATATCATACCCCTCTTTAGTGATCATATCATATAGTGCCGGTATCTCATCAGGACTATCTTGAAGATCAGCATCCATAGTGATTACTACATCTCCTAGTGCCTGTGCAAATCCAGCGTGTAAAGCCTGTGATTTACCAAAGTTGCGTTGGAAGCGTATTCCTTTGACCTGAGTATCTCTAGCAGCTAGTGCAGTGATTATATTCCACGATTTGTCTTTACTACCATCATCGATAAAGAGAATCTCATAGGTAAAGCCGTTCTCCTGCATAACTTTAGTTATCCACGTATGTAGTTCTGGCAGAGACTCTGCTTCGTTTAGCAGAGGAATTACTATTGATAGATTCATCTAGATTATTTATGATCTTTGTTAAAATCAGTATCTACATCATGATTAATTTCAGGATGTGGATTTACGAATTCTGATTTATTTTTAAATATAGCAGCTAATAATATCCCTAGTATTGAATTTCTAAGTACACTACCTGCCCATAAAAACAATTGTGATTTAGGAGCAAATTGGTTGATATTTCTAGCTTTTTCTAATTGTTCATTGATTTGTTCTTGTGGAAGTCCAGACCCGTCTAATGTTTTGATTAACATATCATAAAGAGATTTGCTAATTTCCTCCTTAGCAGAAGGATCCACGATATTAAAAAGAATATTATAAATGATAATATTCGCAGTCACTCCGATGATGACCATCAAGAAGAATGGAGTAAAACCTTCTCTGAATGTAACATATCCTCCTGCTTTTTTACGAGCAAAATAGATAGTCAGTATCCCTAAGATAACCATCACACCCATATTAAAAAAACCAGCGAAAGTATTGGCAAATAGGGCTTTGTCTGTAAAAAATATTACACTGTTAAATAGTGTGTAATAGATGGCTAATATGATTCCGAAAGTAATACCTACTTTATTTACTGGGTTCTTCATTGGTTATCTATAAATATGATTTACAAATATAATAAAATAACCCTTTTAGAACGGTATGTAATGGGAGTTTGTTAACAGAATGTACACTAATCATCTTATTTATCTATTCTTTTTATAAAACAGTAAAGTTGTGAAGATGCAGAAGGTCTTGTCGTGCTTTCATTTATTGGCTCTTTCTAGACTAGAAGGATATCTAATCTAATAATTTATAAGCATATTGAAAGTGAGTATGTGGAGCGTCTTTTTATCAATGGGAATTAAAATTCATAATCCAGTTTTTTTGTTTTGATCTAAAATGTTGATGTGTACCCTCTTATTTGAGCTATAATCTTCTGTTTTTTTTAAAATTTTCGGTTCGAAACGCTGTTTTTGCCCCTTTTAATAAAAAAATCATCCTATTTTTTTTAGAATTCTAAAAAGAGATATTTACTGCTAATCTCTTTATTTATAAGGGATAGAGGCTATTTTGATACAAATAATGATATGATGTACCTAATATGATACCCCCTTGTAATCCCTTGCGAACACTAGTGTTGGTTCTTATTTGCTCGATAATTCATGGAGAATAAGCCGAGAATGGTGGAGTAGAGAGGTCATTAGTCGAAGAATGATTCTTGTATTGATAGGGGATCTACGACTAATCTAAAACTTGGGTTCAGTGTGGAGGGAGTTATAGGTTGAGTAATTTAATTTTGAGTAAAGGGGCACTTAAATAGAATGAAGTATGGAGTATGTATGGTAGGTGTATAGGTTTGTTTGAAAAGTGTTTTTTCGATGTTTTTTTATATTGTATTTTAGTATGCTATTTTTATATAAAATGTTTATGCAAAAGAATAATATTGGGATATGTGTGATGAAAAATATGATGCTAATCGTGATTTTTTTAATTTCATATAACTCTGTAGCACAGAAATCGTATCTTAATTATGTACCTAAAAACTGGAAGATCGTTAGTACAGCTAAAGGAGATTTGAATAAAGATGGAATAGAAGATTTAGTTTTGGTTATAAAAAATACAGATGCTTCTAACATAATTAAAAATGAGTCATTAGGACAAAATCTATTAGATACTAATCCTAGAGAAGTATTGGTTTTCTTTAAAGATAAATCGAATAACTATCGTTTGGTAGAGAAGAATTCTGAAGGATTTGTTCCTAGTGAAAACTCTGTGGAAAATCCTTGTTTATCAGATCCTTTTGATGAAGTGAGTATCGTCAATAATATTCTTATTTGGAAGTTTAATTATTGGTCAAGCTGTGGTACTTATTTTAGCAGTAATATGACTTATAAATTTAGGTATCAGCATAATGATTTTGAATTAATAGGCGCTGATTATTATCAGTTTAGTAGAAGTACAGGAGAGGGGATGCACATGAGTATAAATTTCTCAATTAAGAAAAAAGAAGTAACAACTGGATTGAATGAATTTGATAGCGAGAATCCGGTAGTTGAAAAATCATCTATTAAAATTGGAGAGTTATATAAACTAAGGAATTGTAATGAAAATACCTATTCAGAAGTATTAGAGTTTTAAAATTAAAAAGCGCCTTTCTCTATTCATTAGAGAAAGGCGCTTTTGGCTTTATTTCTTCAAGTTATTTTAGGGGTTTTAATCCTGTCATTTTTTCTAACGTAGAGAAGAACTGCGTTCTCATCTCAGGAGTCATATTCTTCACACGTGCTTGTCCATGATCTTTTTTAGGAAGTATGTAAGCTTTAGAGTTGACCTTAGCACTAGGTACTACCATAGAGGCACTCCATGTATCTGTCTCGCCATATACATAGATAATGTTATTCGCATCATTCTCTAACCATGTTTTTACTTTTTGGATTAGTGCATCGTTAAAGTTGTTGTATGTAGTTCCTTCAGGCATAAAGGTAGCTAGCGGGTTAGACGTAAAGCTCACGTATTTCTTGAATGGAGTGATGTCATATCCGTAGTATCCTAGCTGTGTTCCTGACTGATAATAGTGTGATTCATATCGCTTGATCGTTTGATCACTAAAGAAGTCTATATTACTTACGCTTAGGAAGTGTTCTGTTAGTTCATCAATGTTTTTTGTATTAGGGAATGTAGCACATGAGTGACCACTTTGCCAGAATCCGAAGCTGTATTCTAATACTGCGTATTCAAAAGCTTTTTCTAAAGAACCTAAATAGCTAAAAGACAATTTAGCTCCTTTAGCATACCATTTAAGCTTTTCTAGAATCTGTGTTTTGTTTTCAAATAGTTTTACCTGGATATTGTAGATTTTGTCTCTACATGATTTGTCTCCCACATTTGCTAAAAATGGATATATACGAGGCTCTTCTAACGCTTGGTTAAATGGAGCTACATACGGAATCGCTACATCTACGTCATTAGGATAGAAGTATTTATAGTAGATGCTAGTCTGTCCACCTTTGCTAATACCTGTACTGATCCATTTATTGTTTGTATAGATTTCTTTAAACAGTTGGTTGATCTCATGTAAGTCAGCTGTTACTTGTTCCATAGTAAGATACTGCCATGGTTTGCCTTCAGGGATAGACTCTCCGAAGAATCTGTGTTCTATATTTAAGTAGTTACTCTGTAGATAGTTTACCATTTCGCTAGCACGTACATATAGATCATAACCGTTAGTCTCCATAATCATAGGGTGATCAAAATCCTTGTGATAGAAGTGTACCTTTTGATAAAAATAACCTTTAGAAGGATCTGTGTGATCTACTTGTTGTCTTACTCTAAGTTCATACAATAGATATGAGTCATCTTTAGACTCTAGTTGTTTGAATGTTACATTCTTTAAGTTGTACAGAGCCTGTTCTACTTTTTTCTGATCAGGGTGTGCGACTGCCAGCACTGTAATCAATAAGAATACGAGTGTGATTAATTTTTTAAACATAATGTTTTAGTCTTAAATAGGGTTAGTGTTTTCAAAGATAGGATTGTTAAAGCTTCACTAAAATATAAAAATGTTAAAATGCGAAAAATTTTGTATATTTAGTTTCAAAATTAAAAGAGTTATGAGCGATCAAAGTATGAGTATTCGTGTTTTAGAGGTAGGCGGCTTTAAAGCTACTGGAGTGATTAATATGTCTTATGCTAACTTTAGCGACAAGGATAAATATCCTTATGCATTTGTTATAGAATTATCACTTGTAGAGACAGAGCGTGAGTACCCTACATGGGAAGAAAACGAACGATTAGAAGAAATAGAGAATAATATCATAGATATCTTAAGAAGAACTCAGTCAGATATACAATATATAGGTAAAATGACGCGTAGGGGGGTAAGAGATATCTTTTGTTATTTAGCGAGTGATGATGTAGATGGAGAGGCTATAGGAGGATATTGTGATACTATAGAAGATACTATAGATATACATATAGAGATAGAAGAGGATAAGGATTGGGAGATAGTGTCTAAGCTTATTAGTTGATAACGAATAGGATATTATAAAGGATTGATAAAATCAGTAAATAAAGTAAAATAGTTATTTGATTTTTCAAATTATATTGTACATTTGCAATCTGAAATAAAATACATAAGTATAACTAAAAAGTTATCGGAAGTTTACACCTTTCTTGAAAATAGAAAGCTTCGAAATGGAAGGTAGCTCACAATTTAAAATAGAATTTATCATGAGAAAAGGTATTCACCCAGAAAATTACAGATTAGTAGCATTTAAAGATATGTCAAATGATGACGTATTCATCACAAAATCAACAGTAGAGACTAAAGAAACAATCGAAGTTGACGGAGTAGAATACCCAGTGTACAAAATGGAGATCTCTCGTACATCTCACCCATTCTACACAGGTAAATCTAAACTTATCGATACTGCAGGACGTATTGACAAATTCAAAAACAAATACGCTAAATTTGGTAAATAATTTTAGCTTATCATATACAAAAGCCTCTCAATCACTTGAGAGGCTTTTTTTTATAGTTTATATATATATATCTGACGTGGTGAGATATGCGTCTCTAGAGAGTGTGTATAATACTTGCTTTCCTTTGGTTTGTATAAAGGCAATGACATTATTGTTCTTGATCGGGAAGTGTATGTATAGTTCTTTTCCTTCTTCTATCATCCTGATACCGTAGGTCTCAATACTATTTATGGTGTGATGTTCAAATTCGGTGTAGTTATGTGTGCTGACTTGTCCATCTTCACTGGTGATAGTATATTTTCTTTTTTCGAACGTGATGGTGAAGTGTTTATTGTTTTCATCTGTAGCCTTCCATTCACCTTGATAAGTATCAGAGCCACTACAGCTACTTAATAGTGTACATAGGACGAGACCGAATAATAGCAATAGTTTTTTCATAATATTTTTTATTTTAAAGATAAAGGATTTATTTTGAAGTAGATAGGTTGTGGAGTGAATTTGTTATGTATGAATAGAGTATTATTTAATTGATCGTTATCACTGTTTTTTACTGTAGATTCGTTAACTTTAAACCTTTAAAATCTTGAATTATATACTATGAACTATATCTTATTCGATGGAGACGTAAGAACAGCCTTATTGCCGTTTACGTTTACTAGACCAGTAGCAGATATTCGTGTAGGAATATTGACTATCCGCGAAAAATGGGAAAATTACCTGCGTTATACAACTACAACTCTGACAGAGGAATATTTATCTACTAAATATCCAATGATAGAGGTGGAGAATAATGTCATGATTAATGCGGCTTATCTACCTAATCAAGAGGTGGCTGACTTAATCAAGGAGTTACAGCCTATGCAGGCTGTTATCTATAATGAAGATATAGTGGCGTTCTATACTCAAGATTCTCAAGAGGAAGTGAACTTCGATGACTATGAGTTATTGGTATGTGAGAGTGAATTGATGAAGATAGAGCACAAATGGGATATATTCGAGAAGAACGACGCTGCTATTCGTGCAGATTTTGCTTTAATTACAGAAGATAGAATATCAGAAGACATTCCGAAGAGTGTAAATGTAATCGCTCCAGAGAATGTATTTATAGAAGAAGGAGCTAAGTTAGCATTTGTAACATTAAATGCTTCTACAGGGCCTATCTATATCGGTAAGAATGCTGAGATCATGGAAGGTTCGGTTATTAGAGGGCCATTTGCACTATGTGAAGAAGCACAGGTGAAATTAGCAACTAAGATTTATGGAGCTACTACTGTAGGACCTCACTGTAGAGTAGGTGGAGAAGTAAGTAACTCTGTGATGTTTGGATATTCTAATAAAGGGCATGACGGATTCTTAGGTAACTCAGTACTAGGTGAATGGTGTAATCTAGGTGCAGATACAAATAACTCTAATCTAAAGAATAACTATAGTCCTGTGAAATTATGGAGCTATGAGACTCAATCGTATGAAAATACAGGTTTGCAGTTCTGTGGTTTAATGATGGGAGATCACAGTAAGAGTGGTATTAATACTATGTTCAATACAGGAACTGTAGTGGGGGTGGGATGTAGTATCTTCGGAGGAGGGTTCCCTAAGACGTTTTTACCAAGTTTTACTTGGGGAGGAGGAGAGTCTTCTGAAACGTATAAGGTAGAGAAAGCTCTAGAAACGATGAAAATAGTGATGGCTAGACGACATGTAGAATTAACTCCTGTAGATGAGGAAATCATGCATAATGTAGCAGCAGAAACAGAGATTTATAGATTTCAACAATATCTTAAGAGTAGATAAAATAATCCCCAAAGTAGACTAACTGCTTTGGGGATTTTTATTAATAATACGATACGGTACGAGGCCTATCGTAGTTAAAGTCTGGTAGATTCATATTGTACTGTCTAGAGTTAGCTCTGATGACACTAGACCCTGTATCAGGCATAGTAGGGTAGAAAACAAGAGAGAGTGCTACTTTACTAAAAACTAGATAATCATTATAAGCAACAAGTCCGATGCTGAATCTAGAATAGAATTTAGAATCAAATAAGTTTTCGCTCTTATTCGTAATAAAGGCACCTTCGAAACTGAAATAAGGGTTAAAACGGAATCCTTTCCACTCATAAGGTGCGTAAGACTGCCATTGGTAAGCGAAGGCTAGACGTTTTGATCCTGTTACTTTCTGGGCACGTATTCCTTGGATTACATTATCCAGTCTAAGTTCATCTCCGATGTGATCATAACGATTATATCCATAGATAAATTGAGGAGTAAAGAAGTGTCTAAAACGCCAGTTACCCATAATAAATAGCTTAGTGAAATAGGTTCCTTCTAATCGTAAAGCCCCTTGTTCTGAATCACTGCCATAGAAGTAACTTCCCCATTCGACATTGCCGGAGAAATAGCCAAGTCTAGTATATCCTCCCATTGCTAGTTTAGCTCCATAGTAGGCTCTTCGCTTGCCATACTGATCTCTCATACCTCCAGTCAGTGCGAATACTTTACCGACTTGGACGTCCTCAATAATATTATAGTTAAAAATGTATTGATCTTGGACGTAGTTGATGGAACTTAAACTAACAGAGGCTAAATAGGTACTCTGGTCTCTATAGAATCCATATGGATCATATTGCTCTTGTGGGCTCTCTGTGTAATTTTGTTTTATATATCGCAATGAGGTTCTAAGATTGGTAATAACAGGTTTGTCCTTATAGCTTTTAAACAAAGGAATAGAATATCCTGCCCACGTATCTACTGTATTATACTTGCGTGATTCGTAACTGTAATTATTATTAATATCAGGTAGAGAATCTCTTCTAAAATGCTGAGATAAGGTCACACCTCCTGCCCATTTAGCATAAGGAGAGTAAAAAGGTCTGTCTACTACAATACCTTTTACATAGTCTCCCCAAACTTGTTTATTATATAATAGATTAGCTCTTATGAAGGTATTCTGAATATTGTTAACCGTATAATCGAAGTATACTCCTTGTTTTTTTTCTTTGTATCTATTCGTATACTGAAGAATCACGTCATGTCCTAGACCAGCGAAATTTCTGTCTCTTAGTTTAATTCTATATGATGAGGTAGATATAGAGCCAGTCGGGTATATACTCCAAGAGTCTAACTCTCTTATAAGGACATCTACAGAATCTGGATGTGATGTAGGAATAGGGTACATTGTTACTTTTCTCACAAAGCTCTGGGTACGCAAAAGACGCTCACTTTCTTTAATCTTTAAAGAGTCGAAACGCTCTCCTTCTTTGAAGATTAGAAAGTTCTTGATGGTAAAGCTTTTTGTTTTGAAGTGGAGCTTATTTCCTATTTCCTCTACTTTGTTTTTAGGTGTCTTTAGAGAGTCTGTATCAGAAAACCCAAAAGGGTCTAATGTCTTGATATAGATATTGCGTATAACTTTTCCTTCGCCTAATTCTAGGTGTTGGTTTGTTTTTATTTCGGGAGCATTCGCTATAAGTTTCTTATTATTCTTATAAACAAGTTTGTTGAAAAAACGTCCTACTTTTGTTTTTTTACTTTTTTGTTCGAAGTTTTTAAAGATTCGAGTGGTGTCTCTCTCTATTAACTTAGGTGCTTCATGTTCAGAGTAATGCACCTTAACATAAGACAAAGAATCTTTCTGATAAGGTTGTTTTTCTTGTGCATTACTAGCTGTAAAGCATAGTGTAAATAAGATAATAAAAAAGCTTAGATAACGCATTCTTGTTTAGAAACTTAGATGTATAACGCTAAAATTACGTGTTTATTTCTAAATCTCTTATATAATCTTCGTGTTCGTAGAAAAATAATTCAAAAAGGTTCATTTTATCATTAAAGAAATCATAGATCTCATTCCAGGTTTTTCTGTTATTGATACAAACATTAGGTTGTTCTATCCAAATACGGCTGATTAATTTACCGTTTTCTAGGTAGAAGTTTCTTTCAAAAATAGCTTCAGGAAGATATTCTTCAAGTAAGATTGTTTTTAGAGATTCAATCTTTTCGAAATAGATTTTTCTTTTTTCTTCGTCTTTGTGTTCTATGTCTAATAAAACTTGTGCTTTTTTGTTATCAGCGTAGAATTTAAAAGAGAAATCTTTAATCTTAGTATTGTGTAATAACCATTTGCGAGGATATTCATCTGCAAAAGTTATCCAGAATTCTTTTTTTATTCGTTGTGCTTCTTCTTTGCTAAACATAGATAATAAAATTGTAATTTTAGTAGTTGTAATTTATACGTGTACAAAAATATGACTTTTGATTCTCTTTTACATAGAATACCTGAAATTAAAAGTGTTAATCTACTAGGAGTAGAAGCACAGCAACTGATGGTGCCTGAAGAAAGGCGCCCTTACTTAGCTGTAGATGATTTCATTAAGAAGGATCCGAGATATTCTGCTGTGATGATGCTTTTATACCCTAAAGGAGAGGATACTTCTATCTTATTAATCGAAAGAGCTAGCTGTGGTGGAGTGCATTCAGGACAAATAGGATTCCCAGGAGGGAAGTATGAGGAAGAAGACTTGTCATTAGAGAGGACAGCGCTAAGAGAAACGGATGAAGAAATAGGAGTGTCTCCTAGTAAAATACAAGTGCTAAAGGCATTTACGAGGGTGTATATTCCTCCTAGTAATTTTATCGTACAACCTTATTTAGGAGTGATAGACCATACTCCTAAAATGACATTAAGTGTAGATGAGGTAGCTAGTGTGATAGAGATGCCACTCAAGACTCTGTTAGACGACAGCATTGTCAAAGAGGTAGGGCTACAAACTAGTTATGCTAAGTTTATAGATGTGCCAGCATATGTATACAATGATTTTACGATTTGGGGAGCTACGGCGATGATGTTAAGTGAGTTAAAGGAGACGATTAAGCAGGTATATAAGTAGGTTATAAAAAAATATTGATTCTTTATCTATTCTGTTTTTCAGTATATTAGTGTTTATTTAATACTATTTAGTATTTAGAAGTATGACTTATTTCATTTAATTAACAAAGTAGAGGAGTAAAAGTTGTAATTTTGTAGTTCGAACCAATGTGTGTGAATTATGGGATTGTTTAAAAGAAATCCATTTGGTCATATTTTATTTTTAAAGAAGTGGATAATTAGGGTTTTTGGATTTGCAACGCATCAGCGTTTCCGTGGCTTTAATAGCTTACAAATAGAAGGCTCTGAAGTGCTTAGGCAATTGCCAGATAGGCATGTATTATTTATTTCAAATCACCAAACTTACTTTGCTGATGTGGTAGCAATGTACCATGTATTTAATGCAAGTCTTAAAGGACGTGAAGATTCTATCAAGAATATATTTTATATCTGGAAGCCAAAGTTGAATCTGTATTATGTAGCTGCATCTGAAACAATGAAGGCCGGATGGCTACCGCGTATATTAGCTTATGTAGGGGCTGTAACAGTAGATAGAACGTGGAGAAGCCAGGGAAAAGAGTTAGAAGAGAAAAGAGAGGTGAATCAAGATCAGGTAGAGAATATTAAAGTAGCTCTAGATGATGGATGGGTAATCACTTTCCCTCAGGGAACGACTAAGTCTTTTAAACCTATTAGAAAAGGAACGGCTCATATTATTAAGAATTATAAGCCTATCGTAGTGCCTATTGTTATCGATGGATTTAGAAGATCTTTTGATAAAAAAGGATTACACCTTAAGAAAAAAGGAATTCTTCAATCTATGGTGATTAAAGAGCCTTTAGATATCGACTACGAGAATGATACTATAGAGCAAATCGTAGAAAAAGTAGAGATGGCGATAGAGCAACACCCTTCTTTCTTAAAAGTGATTCCAGAAGAATTTATAGAAGAGGAGAAGGCATTAAATGAAAAAAGAACTTATAGATATTATAAAAAAGACGAACGATAGTTCGTCTTTTTTTGTTTAGGGTTTAGGGTAAAATGTTTAGGCGTCTTTTTAGGGAATAGGTTAAAGTATTATCTTTATCGTTTATTTATACAAAAAAGGAAAGATGTGCTTTATGGAGCAAAAAGATAAACGCTTAGACGAAATAAAAGAATTATATGATCAGTTGGTGATGGGAGATGATTTGTCTAATGCCAATGAAGAGCAAAAAATAGAATTATATCATAAGAATCAGGAGGTATCCGAACAAATATTGTCTATTATAGAAGAAATCTTAAGGGAAGATGCTTTAAATAAAGAAGCTCTTTTCTGGAAGATACGCATCTATAATGGCCCCTATTACGACGATGTGTCTGTGATGATGTCTACAGCGCAAGAGATTATTGAGCGACTACCTACTGATAAAAAAGCTGTGTTTAGTGCTTTTGATTGGTTGTCTTGGATCTATGAGACAAAATTAGAACTTAAAGAGAAATCAATTGAAGTACTACATGATAAGTTAATCGAAATATCATTAGTAAAAGACGATTATAGTCTGCAAGATAAAGAGTTCGGAGAGACTTATTATATGATAGCTTATCTATATCGTGAGTTAGAAGATTATAGTACAGCAGTATCTTTTTATAAATTAGCTTATGATCACTTCCCTGATCATTATTACGCTACTTATCAAGGAGGACGATTATTTTTAGAAAGAGGAGAGTATAATGAGGCTTATGAGTTATTAAACTCTTTCTATATCTTTCATGGAAATGAGTATAGTGTCAATTTTGGAAAAGAAATAGAGGAACTGTATAAAGCAGGAAAATTAGAGGGGTATTGGAATCTAATCTCTTTATTATATCATATCGGTATTGATTATCCTGAAGAATTCGGAGCGAAGAATACACGTGAATATGGAATGAGGTTCGCTGATATAATAGAGGAAGAGTTAAAAACTAACCCTGAGAATGAAATAGTACTTCGTATGAAAATACGTTACTATCTCGTAGTAGAAAAAAATTCAAAGAAGGCTTTCGAAACTTTAGGTAAGTATTATTCAGTGGTAAAGGAAGTGACTAGTTCTCTATTTTTTACTTATTATGAATTAGCAGAGAAATTTGGTGTGTCAATAGTGGATTATCCTATTCGATGTGATAGTTTTTATGGGTACAACTTGATGACTCGTTTTCTAGAAAAAGCTGGAGAACTAAAAGGAGAAGATAATGAAAGGGCATTAAAGTACTATGAACAGGCAAAAGAAATAGGAGGATTAGTCATCCCTCAACTTGATGCTTATTTTGATAGAGGAGAAGGCCCAAAGGTGAATAATAATAGTCATGGCTATGCGATGCTGTGTAATAACCTGGGAATAGCGATCAGAAATGTATCTAAATTAAAGGAAGATACTTATGAGACTGATGACTGTAGATATGCCTTAACCCTTCATCGCAAAGGGTATGAGTTGTCTCCATTTATAGAGAACTTAGACAATGGTTTGTTTTTAGCAGAAACATTAGAAGAGTTTAGAGAAGTTGAGTATTTCTCTCAAGAACTATTAACGTATCACGATGAGTTTAGCAGTGAGTGGATGTCTGTTCAAGGACGTATTTTAAAGAATCATATTAATGCTGATCAATATGAAGAGGCAGAGTTATTTTATTACAGCTTAAAAGAGCGATTTGAACAAAAAGAAATAGAGGATGAGGACATTGTATCAGAGATGATCTATATGGCAGCAGACTTCTTTACTTATGTGAGATATAAGAAGCACGATTTTTATAAAACTATTGAATTAACAGAAGAGTTCTTCAGTAACCCTATGTATTTTGATTTAGTAGATGAGGTAGCGAAGGTTAATTATTGGTTTAGTTTAGCTTGGTCTTATCATGGGTTAAATGATAGAAATAATGCAAGTAGGTATTTTGATATGATAGTCGATGCTTTTGATGGACATGGGCGCTATCAGAGTACAGTAGATGAAATTCCTCAAGAATACAAGTTACCTAGTGAGGAACGTGAAGCTGTTAATCGATTATGGCATTTGGCACAAGTAGAGGTTAATGTTACACAGAATTATTCTTTAATGGACCATACAGCGAATATTAAGTATTTGGCTGATATCGTTGATTATGTACAACAGGGACAAGAGACACCTGCTGAATATTGGGTAAGTGAAGAATACCATTTAAAAGTATGTCCTAGGAATTTAAGAGAAAATACTAAGGAGGTTATTTATGATACATCATTAGATTTTTATTTTAAAGAAGGAAATTATACTATTCGTTTTAATATAGATGAACGCGAAGAGAAAGTAAGGAAGCTATTAGGGTTAATCTCAAAAAAGATTTGGGCAAAAGAAGTTTATACTTATTATTACTTCTATGAAGATGATGAAGAGACTTCTAATGATTATGAAGTCTATGGTGGAGGGAAACACCCTGATTTAGACAAGGTCGCTCAACAATTATGGAATACTTGGGTGGAAAAAATTAAAACAGTAAACTAAGAAAGGTACCTAGTAAGGTACTAAATAAGTTAAAACGACGTATCAGTACGATGTTCTAATAAAATGAAACATGAACAGTCATGTATAGTTAATATAGCTATATATGGCTGTTTTTTTGTTTCATTAAATGTGAAGAAATAGGTTAAAAGGAAGCATAAATGAAGTATTTTAAAAAGAATATGTTTTTTATGACTATTGTGTTTTTTACTTTCTTTTGGTTGTTTTTATGATGGTAAGTTTGTTTTTTAGGTTAAAAAATATTGATTAATGATAGTTGTTTATGTTTGTGTGTATTGTGCTGTGTGACTGTATGCGAAATATTCTTGTTTCATGTTTTTAAATATGTGACTTTTTAGATGTCTTGTTGTCTTATTTACAGAAGTTAACCATTCATTTTTGTGTAAAGTATACTTATAAGGTATATAATATATCTAAAAAATAAAGTATGATATATATCATGTAACAAAAATAGGAGCTTGAATTACCTAATAATCGGATTTTGCGATAATATTTTTAGTAATATTTACAAAATAAGGGTAATTTGGTTTATTATTTTCTTTACTTAAACATGAATGGTGAATAAAGTTTAATAATTTATTGTGTAATGGTTGTTTTTTGTTCGTCATTTTAAGTTTATATATATGATTTTCACAAAACTGATCTTGCATTGTTAAAAAATGTTTTTAAGTAAGAAATAAGTAATAAATTTGCACTGCTTTAGAGAAAAATATGAATATGCGAATATTTATATTTAAGTCCCCACTTATCTAGGCATGTACCACATATTGTATCAATATGTGGCGTATGATCTTGTGCGTTGAGGGCAGCTTCCAAAGCATTGCATTAACACCACCTAACGCATGAAATTTTTGAGTAATCCTTATAACGCAAAAAGTGATAAAGCTATCTTCGAAAAGATAGTGCAGCTAACTATTGTATTAGTGGCTTTGCAGTTTTTATTATCGCTAATTAATATTAATATTACGTTTGGATACTTCATCCTACCTATCATATACGTTATGATAAAATATGACCGTACAGAGGTCAATATCTTTAATAAATTACAATTACATTTTGTAGGTACTTTAGGAGTACTATTATTAGCTTTTAGTGAAATGACAATGCTATATGAGATTGTTAACCTACTTTTTTTGGTAGGATATCTATTTGCTATTTGTAAAAATATAAACTCAGTACACGCAAAGAACTTAAGTTATAAGGCATTTAACTTTATTAGCTTTTTTAGTTTTTATGCTGTTGCTGGTACTGTAATTTGTTTTTTCTATTTCCTAATGGATTTATTTGATAAGAGCTATGGAGTAACAAGTTCTTTCTTATTTGGTGGAATAGATTTCTTTGCTATTTTGTTTTCGACACTTACTTTGATTGTTAGTCGTTCAGAAGAAACTGTTGATAATGAAACTAAGGAGGTAACAAATAAGATTATAGAAGCTCCTGTGTTGAATGTTGTTGTTACTGATGTATTAGAGACAGAAATGAGTGGTCAAGTAGAAAGTATTATTCAATACTTCGAAAACTCAGAAGAATATTTGGATACTAATTTCTCTTTAGATCATTTAGCTAAAGAAGTTGAGATGAGTAAACATCAAGTGTCAGAAGTTATCAATCACGATATGAATACTAGTTTCTATCAGTTGTTAGCAAAGTATAGAATTAACCATGCGAAATTTTTAATAGAAAAGAAACAGAACTTGACTATTGAGGCGATAGTAGATGAGTGTGGATTCAGTAGTAAGTCAACTTTTAATAAATATTTTAAATATTTCGTTGGCCAGACACCATCAGGTTATAGAAGTTTGGTAGCGTAAGGATAAGTTATGGAAGAATATTTATACATACTTATTTTATCAGCAGCAATCGTTTTCGCATGTATATCTTACTTTATAAATAATAGATTAATTAGTAAAAGAAGTTCTCAGAGAATTTTAAATTGGTTTTTACTATTTATGATTCTTCATTGTACAGTAACTATTCTAGTGCGATTCTTTTTTGAAGAAGAAACATTTGTTTATTTAGGGATGCCGTTTGGAATATTTTATGCACCATATTTTTACTGTTGTTTTAAAACGTTTGTAAAAGAGGTTAAAGAAAATGCTGATACAGGTAAAAGTGCGATAGTATTTTTTAAAGATGACTATATTCACTTTGTACCAGGTGTTCTTTTTTTTATTGGATATATCATTACTTTATTTAATTTGGGAAGTGTTGATGTGGAGTTTTTGATTTACTACTATTTAGTTAATTATGTAGTATTAGGAAGTCAGCTAATTCTTTATGCCATTTTTGGTTATTTAGCAGTCAGTAAGTTAAATATATCTAATTCTGTACGCTTATTAGTATTGCGTGTTATTTGGATTATGGTTTTTGTGGGAATTGTTTCAATAGGATTAGTATTGTACAATGCAATTCCTAATAATGATGGTAATGTATTATATCTAGGGGTGCTGTGTTTAGCAATGACTATTTTTTTCTATTATGTAGAAAAATTGAAAAGCGATGAGGTTTATATTAACCAAAGGGAAGAGGAGAAGTCTGGAGATATAGTTGATGTAGAGCTAAACAAGTATGAGAAATCTAAGTTTGCAAACGAATTTGTAGATGAGTATAAAGAGAAAATAGAAAAAGTAATTCTTAAAGATCAATTGTTTTTAAAAACAAACTGTTCATTGGATTTAGTAGAGAAATTAACACGTATACAGAGACATCATCTGTCACAGTTCTTCTCTACTGAATACGGTAAGAATTTCAATACTTATATCAATGAGTTGCGAGTAGAATATGCTAAAGAGACATTGAAAGCTAGAGAATACAATGTTTCTGTTAGTGAATTAGGAGAAGAATGTGGTTTTAACTCAAGAACATCTTTCTTTAGAGCATTTAAAAAATATGTAGGAGTATCTCCTTCAGAGTATATTGAGAATCAACAAGTCAGAACGACAAACAACAATAATTAATTACCTCGATTTTACATAGCCAGTGTAGAATCAATCGCTACAAAAAAGTCACAACGTTTCGCCAATGTTGTGACTTTTTTTTGTTTTAAGCAGATCTGTTTTGTTTTATATAATGATATTTTACTTTCTATTTTGTGCGTTAAGAGTGTTGAAATACTGCCACGATATCATAAAAATATCAGTGGTATCTGTGTTCTTTTTTGGTAAATATGAGAGGGGACTCTAGTTGTAAGATTTACTTTTTTTATTGTAGTATTTGTGATTCAAAAAACGATTTTTGCTGTTTCAAAAGTGTGTTTTTGAGACTGTTTTTTATTTCTTTCAGGTGTTTGCCTTTTTTTTAATGAGAAATACTTATTGTTTTTGTAAGTGTCTGTTAGCGTGGTGTTAATGGTTTTTTGTTTCATGTTTCATTTTGTTGGTACGTCTTTCGAGCTAATGTTTTGGAACATTTTATCTCTCCTTTTAAGAGAAATTTGTAGCATAAATAATGCGCGTATAGAATTAAGGTGTATGCGTGTAAAATGATGCTAATAAAAACAAAACTAGGCATTGTTAATAATTTAATTATAAAAGACTACTTGATCTAAGATTCATTTGACTAGAACTTTCTTCAGTAGCATTTTTTTAAAATAAGATATTAATCATTATTGTTATGAAAAAAAGATTACTTCCTGTTGCACTTTTATTAGGAACTTTTGCTACTAATGCCCAAGTAGGTATTGGTACAGCAACACCTAATAAATCTGCAGAATTATTAATCGAGTCAAGTAATAGGGGTTTATTGATTCCTAATGTTGCATTAACTAGTGCTACTGACAGAACAACTATCACAAATGGTAATGTTCAAAGCTTGATGGTTTATGCTACAAAAATTTCTGAGAAGAAAGATATTACTCCAGGGTACTACTATTGGGATATCAATAAGTGGGTGCGTTTAACAGCGGATAAAGATATACCTCAGATAGTAGTGAATAATTTCCAAGATATTGTGAATATGGATGGTGATAAAGTACAAACTATCATCAAGAACATCGTTAAGAATACAGAAGGTAATGTTATCTATGAAGGTGATAAGTTTTATACGTTCACTAAAGATGGTGACAAAGTTGTAAAACAAGAGATAAAAGATAAATTGACTTCTATCGTGTATGATGAAGTTACTGGAGACTATATTTATTACAATGAGAATGCTGTAGATCGCAATGGCAAAATCATTGGTGAAGGTATTCGCATTAAAGTAAAAGAGACAGTTATCAATAAGTTTGGTGATATTATCAATAATAAAACTGTTCAAGATCATATCACTAATTATTTAGATGGAACTTATGTAGGTGGTAATGTTTATTATGAAGGTGATAAGCTTACTTATGTAACTAAAGAAGGAGAAAGAAAAGAGGTTTCTATTAATCAAGTTATTACTGCTAATGAAAGTAAGACTGCTATTATCACTGTAAATAAAAAGCAATATTACGTTTCTGAAGAGTATCTAGTAGCTAATAAAGGTGTAGTGCCAACTACAGTAGATGCAGCTAATTTACCAAAAGGAATCTATGCTATTGACGTTGTTGGTGGTGTTGTAAATAACTTAGAAGAGATAGTAAATAAAGGACCTGTTACTGTTGATGGGCGCACATTCAAAACAGTGAATGATTATATTACTTATTTAACAGAGTCTAAAGGTGGATTTACTAAAATTGTTTATGATCAGTCTACAGGGGATGTTATATTCCAAGAATGGGATGAAACTACTCAAAAATATTTGAATGTAGATAACTCTAAGTTTAGTACTATCGTTAAAGGTAATGAGACTTTGACTACATTGTTAGATAAAGGAGATGGTACTTTAGAGTATACTGATGAGAAAGGGAAGACAGTATCATTTGATAGCAATAAAACAACTGTTGAAACACAGAATGGTGTTTATACATTCAAAGATGGTAAAGGTGAAGTGATTACTACTATTGATACCAATGCTAAAGCTATAGGGTATGATAATACTGATTCAGGATTGAGTTCTAAAGATGTACAAAGTGCTATCGATGAAATCGTGAAATCTTTAGGATCTGGTGCAGATGTGTCTATTAAAGATAATAATAACGGAAGTTTCTCAGTAGTATCAAAAGATGGTACTGTATTAGGAACAGTTAATAAAGCAGGATTAATAGATAACACTAATGGTACTTATACATTTACTAATGGTAATGGTAAAGATGTTACTATTGATGTTCCACAATCTGTAATTAACCAGTTTGATAAAATTATCAATGGAGGACCGATTACAGTTAATGGAAATACATATACTACAGTAGAGGAGTATTTAAAAGATTTTGTTGAGAAGAACGAAACTGTAACTACGCTAAAAAACAATAATAATGGTACCTATACTTACACAAGTGAGAATGGAACAGAAACTATTATTGATATTCCATCAAGTGTAGTTAAGCAATTTGAAACTATTGTTAAACAACCTGTAACAGTTGATGGACGTGCATTCACTAATGTTGATGAATATATTAAATATGTAACTGAAACAAAAGGTGGGTTTACTAAGATTGTTTATGATCAGTCTACTGGGGATGTTATATTCCAAGAATGGAATGAGGATAAGAAAGAATGGGTTAATGTAGACAACTCTAAGTTTAGCACTATTGTTAAAGAAAATGAGACTGTTACTACATTAGTAAAAAACGTAGATGGTACTTATACTTATTATAATGAGAAACAAATAGGTGCAGATGGTCTACCATTAACAGGTGAGACAGGAGTAACTATTGATCCAAAAGAAGTATCTGTTGCTTTAAATACCACAAAGAATGTGTATGAGTTCAAAAACTCAAAGGGTGATGTAGTTGGTGAGATTGATGCGAATGCTGGTGGTATTGTATATAATGACAATTCAACTCAGTTAGGAGCAACAAATGTTCAAGGAGCGATAGAGAAGTTATTAGAAAAAATTACTACAGTAGAAGGTACTAGTGGTGATTTAGTGGTATCAGGTGGTCTTGAATTTATTGCTAAAACAACTGGAGTTAAAGCATTATTAGCAGATGCTAATATCCAAGTAGCAAATAAAGGAATCTCTACTGAGAAATTAGACGATAAAGCAGTTACTAACGAGAAGTTAGGTGAAAAGTCTGTATCAGCGGATAAGATGACTTCTTTTACTTCAGAAAATGGAACTACTAATCCTGTAGCAGAAGGACAAATCCCTGTAGCTGATGGTAAAGGAGGAGTTGCTTATAAAGAAATCTCAGGTGAGACTCTTAAAGGTAAAGCTCTTACTTCAGGTTCTATCTCAGTATTTGGTGGAGAAAAAGCTCTTTTAGATGGAACTGTTATCGAAGTTCTAGGTGGAGAGAAAGATGGTCAAGTGTTAATTACAAAAACAAAAGAAATAGTTGTTGGTAAAAATGCTGACGGTACAGATAAGAAAGAAACTCATAAAGTTACTGAATGGGTAGATCCTAAAGAATTTGTGTCAGGTACTGTAAATGCTAAGAATGGTATTACAGTTGTAAATAACGCAACAGATGGTAGTAGTGAGTTTAAATTAGGAGGTTACTTAACAGAAGCAACTGTTATCGATACTAAAGAGAACACATTAGCTATCGCTAATATGGATTTAGTAGAGAAAGGAAAAGTATTAGAGAACAATCTAGTTATTGCTGATGCTAATGGTGTGTTAAAACAAACTTCTGCTAAGAACTTGATTGAGGATGTTATCACAGATGGTAAACTTGAAGCTAAGGACTTAACTTCTCAATCTATTATCGTTAAAGGAGGAGAGAATTCTTTATTAAAAGATACTAATCTTGAGATTAAAGGAGGTACATCTGAAGGACAAGTATTAGTGTCTACACCAGAACTTGATGCTAACGGACAACCTGTAGTTGATGAGAATGGTAAAGGAGTATATATCACTAAATGGGTAAATGCTGATAAGGTAGGTGTAGAAGTTACTAATGGTATTCAAAAGATTACTGGTGATGATGGAACTATTAAATTAGGTTTAGGTGGTACTTTAACAGAGCCTAAAACTAGTATTACAACTACAGATAAAAATGTTTTAGCAATAGAGGGATTAGCTAATATTGATAAACCAGTAACTGCTGGTAACAATCTAGTTATTGCTGATGCTAATGGTGTGTTAAAACAAACTTCTGCTAAGAACTTAATTGAAGACGCTGTTGAAGCAGGTAATTTAGAAGCAAAAGCTTTAACTACAGATGGAGTTATTGTGATAGGTACTGATAGTACATCAACTACTGTTTTAGCAGATAATTCATTATTAGCTGATGTAAAATTAAACATAGGAAAAGATAAAATAACTGCAGATCATATTGCTACAGGTGCTGTAACGTCTGACGAGATATTAGATGGTACGATTAAGCCTGAAGATATGGAATCAGCTGGAAAATCTAAAGTATTAGTTACTGGAGCTGATGGTCAAGTACAGTGGATTGATCAATCAACTTTAAATAATAAAGATACTTTCACAGGAAATGCTCCAATTAGTATTGTAGAAGGTTCAACTAATACAACTGGAGGTAAAGATTATGTGATTCAGATTGCTGATGCGAATGGTACTACAGCTGGTGTTACTAAACAAGCAGAAGTAGATCCAACTATTTTATTTAAAGATGGTGTAGCGTCTGTTAATGTTGAAAATATAGCAAAAACACAAGGTAAAGCTCTTACTTCAGGTTCTATCTCAGTATTTGGTGGAGAAAAAGCTCTTTTAGATGGAACTGTTATCGAAGTTCTAGGTGGAGAGAAAGATGGTCAAGTGTTAGTTACAAAAACAAAAGAAATAGTTGTTGGTAAAAATGCTGACGGTACAGATAAGAAAGAAACTCATAAAGTTACAGAATGGGTAGATCCTAAAGAATTTGTGTCAGGAACTGTAACAGCAAAGAATGGTATTACTGTAGTAAATGATAAAGACGGTAATAGTGAGTTCAAATTAGGAGGTGCTTTAACAGAGCCTAAAACTAGTATTACAACTACAGATAAAAATGTTTTGGCTATAGAGGGATTAGCTAATGTTGAGAAGCCAGTAACTGCTGGTAACAATCTAGTTATCGCTGATAAAGAAGGTGTATTAAAACAAACTTCTGCTAAGAACTTAATTGAAGACGCTGTTGAAGCAGGTAATTTAGAAGCAAAGACATTAAAAGGAGTAGGAATTACGGTAACAGCTGGTGGTGTTGAAGGAACTGATACTTCAGTAGCTAGTTCTCTATTAAAAGATGTGACTTTAGGTATTGCTGATAAAGCAATAACAGCAGGTAAATTAGATGCTGGAACAAGTACATCAGATGCTCCTAGAGTTGGTATTGCTGATAAAAATGGAGATGTAATCTACCAAGATTTAGAGACGCAGGTTCAAAACACTCAAAAGACAGTTGTTTTAGAAAATGGTACAAATACAACTGTTTCTAGTCGAGTAGATGTAGCTAAACCAAATGAAACTATCTGGAAAGTAGATGTTGCAAATGCTGTTAAAACGGTTACTTCGGCAACATCTTTAGTAGCAGAAGATGCTATAATCCTAGTAGATGCTAATGCAGCTACAACAGATGGGATAGTTATTACTCTGCCAACTGCAAGTGAAGAAAATAGAGGAAAAAAATACACTATTAAAAAACTTGACAAGAATGAAGACGGTTATGTAGTTATTGAAGGAAACGTAGCAGGAGTAGAAAGTGGTAAAAAGCTAGAAACAGGCTTACCTTACTCTGGATGGGACCTAGTATCTGATGGTACTCAATGGCAAATCGTTAACAAATTTTAATCACCTTACTTAATTAGAAATCAAAATGAAAAAATTAATATTATCAGCTACAGTAGCTTTCACAGTTTTAACAACTTCAAATATATACGCTCAACAAGGATTCGGAACTAATACACCAGATAGATCATCTGCTGTAGATATCGTTTCGGGTAAACGTGGTTTATTGATTCCTAGATTTGATATTCCAAATTTAGACCAAGGTACTCCAGTAATTAATCCTGCTAATGCTTTAATGGTATATAATATTGGATCGAAAACACCAGCTGGTTTTTATTACTGGGATGCAAATTTTAAACACGAAGGCGGATCTAAAGGTAGATGGGTACGTTTCGTATCTTCTAACTCAGGTAGTTCAGTAACAGTTTCTGCAGGAGATAATGTGACAGTTACACCAAAACCAGATGCAAACGGACACGATATCGATTATAATGTAAGTGTAAAAGCAGGAACTGCTCCTAACCAAGTATTAGTTACTAAAAAAGAAGGTGACACATTTGTTTCAGAATGGGTTAATCCTGAGGTGTTTTTAAAAGATATAGTAGCAGGAACTAATGGTGTGAAAACAGAGGTTGTTAAAGATGATAAAGGAAATGTTATTAATACCGTTGTAAAACTAGGTGGAGATTTAACAGAGAAAACAGTTTTAAATACTGGGAAAGATAAAGAATTAGCGATAAAAGGACTTGAATTATTAACAAAAGACAATGTAGCTGGACATAATATCGTAGTAATGGGATCTGACGGTATCTTAAAGAATGTATCAGCTAAAGATTTAGTAGAAGATGCTATAGATAAAGGTGCTATTAATGGAAAAGCATTAACATCTACTGGGAAATCTATTGAAATCAAAGGAGATGCAGTTGCTACAGCTCTTTTAAAAGATGTGAATATCGAAGTTAAAGGAGGAGAGAAAGCAGGTCAAGTATTAGTTACTAAAGAAATTACAGATAGCGAAGGTAAAGTTACTCATGTAACAGAATGGGTTGATGCATCTGCTTTAGGTAATACAGTAAAGTCTGGTCAAGGTATTACAGTTAAAGATGACAACACTGTTAACTTAGGAGGTAAGATTAAAAATGATGGTACTACACCAGGTGCTATTATTGACTTAACAGATACTAAAGGTGATAAAGCGGGTGATATTGCTATTAAAGGATTAGAAGAGCTAGTAGGCAAAGAAGCTACTACTGGAAATAAATTAGATTCAGGAAGTGATAAACTTGTTATCGCAGATAAAGATGGTGTGTTAAAACAAACATCAGCTAAGAACTTAATTGAAGATGCTGTAGATAAAGGAGGGTTAACTGCTAAAACATTAACTACTGATGGTAAAATTGTTATTGGTGATAATAAATCTACTTTAGATAAATTAGATAATGCTGTTTTAGTAGCTACTCAACTAAGTATTAAAGAAGGAAGTATTACATCTACAGAGATTCTTGATGGTACAATAGCAAATGTTGACTTAGGTAGCGGAGCTGTATCAGCAGATAAAATGACTTCTAATACTACAGCTAATGGAACAGCTACTCCAGCAGGAGAAGGACAAATACCTGTAGCAGATGGTAATGGAGGAGTAACTTACCAACAAGTAACAGGAGAGTTGTTAAATGGTAAAGCATTAAAATCTGAATCAATTGTTGTAACAGGAGGAGCAAAAGCTTTATTAGATGAGACATCAATAGAAATAAAAGGAGGTACTACTGCAGGTCAAGTATTAGTTACTAAAGAAGTTAAAGATGCTGAAGGAACAGTTACAGGAACTACTACTGAATGGGTTGATGCTTCTGCTTTAGGAAATACAGTTACAGCTAGTAATGGTTTAACTAAAGAAGGTAACGATATTCAATTAGGTGGAATAGTTGATAAAAAAACTGTTTTAGCGATTGATAATACTAAAGGTGGTTCTTTAGCAATTACTGGATTAGATTCTCCAGCTAAAGATAAAACAACAAAAGTAGTTGTAGTAGATACAGATGGTAAATTAGCTACAATTGATAAAGGAGTTGGTAACGTTACAATTAATAAAGAGGGAGATGTTACTATTGGAGGAAATAATTCAGTAGTAAATAACTATCACCCTTCAATGGAAGAGATTGTTATCGAAGTTACTTTAGGCGCTACAGATACTAATCTTAGCCTACCAGCTGTTAACGGTACAGAAGGACAAACAATCAGCGTTAAGATTGTAAATGCTGATGAAAAGCACAATGGTTATTTAAATATCAAATCAGGAAGCGATGTTTTAGCTTATGGAGCTATGCCATTCCAAGGATGGATTATTAAGTCTAATGGAACGAAATGGATCGTTGTTGGACGTAACTAATAAAAAATAGAATACAAAAGATGAAAAAGACATACATAGGATTTGCCGGACTTAGTTTATTACTTTTATTAGGAACTCAAACAGTTCAAGCACAACAAGGATTCGGAACAGATAAACCAAATAAATCAGCAGCAGTAGATATACAATCCTCAAAAAGAGGATTGTTGATACCACGTGTGAATTTAAAATCAACTGTTGATGCTGTGACTATCGATAGTCCAGCTCAGTCATTGATGGTATATAATCAAGCAACTACAACAAGTGGAACTAATGATGTTACTCCAGGTTATTACTACTGGGATATAGATCGTTGGGCTCGTTTTGCTAAACAATCTGAGATTACTGAGATAGAATTAAAAGGTGATGTAACAGGTAAAACAGGAGATACAAAAGTTGTAGCTATTCAAGGAACAAGTATTTCAGATGTTGCTCCAACTGCTAATCAGGTATTAACTTATGATGTAACAGAAGGAAAATGGAAAGCGGTAAGCTTAACAGAAAATAACCTGACAAGTTCAAAAGGAATTACAGGTACTGGGATTACTGTAGGAGGTACAGATAATGGAGCAGGATCAGTATTAAAAGAGGTAACTCTTTCGATTACACACGGTGAAGCTAATCAAGTGATGGTAACTAATGCTGATGGAAATGGAACTACTTGGGTAGATCAATCAACTTTAGTTCCTACTACAACTAACGAGTTAATATCTAATGGAAACACACTTACATCTAATGTTAATGGTGTTTCTGAAACAGCTAATATTGTAAATACAATTGAAAACACTTTAGATAAAGATAATAAGTTAGTTACTACAGTTAATGGTAAATCAGGAGAAGGATTAGACTTAACACCAGCTATCGAAGCAGGACAAAAAACAACATCAGTTAAAAATGGTTCTGATAAAGTTACTGTTGTAACTACAGGAGCAGGTACAAAAGATAAAAATACAGAGTATACTGTTGATGTAGTAGAAAAAGAACTAAGCCTACAGAATATTGGAGGTCAGGTAACTAATACACAAATTACTGATGGTGCTGTAACAACAGAAAAGATCAAACCAGGTAAAAATGGAGAGGTATTAGTTACTGTAAATGATGGTGAGAAAGAAGTAACTAAATGGGTATCTCAAAAAGATATCGTTAAAGCTAACGAAACAGTTACTACTATTAAAGGAGGAACAAATATTACTGCAACTAAAGCTACAGACTCTCATGAGTACACTTTAGATGTTCCAACAGCTACTAAAGATGTAGCAGGGGTAGTAAAACCAGGAAAGGGATTAGATGTTGCTACTGATGGAACTTTAACAGTAAATTACGATACAGCTAAAAAAGAATTAGCAACAGGTAATGTTACTTCTTCTTCAATTGTTGTTAATGATGATAAAGGAAGTGTAGGTTCTACATTTAAAGATGTTACTTTAGAAATAAAAGCGGGTACTAATGGACAAGTAATGGTTACTAAAGAAGGTAAAGCTACTTGGGTAGCACAATCTGAAATAGTTCCTACAACTACTAATGCTATTAAGACTGATGGAACAAATATTGTAACAACAGTTAACAATCAAAAAGCAGAATTAACTTTAGCAGGTGATGTAGTATTAAAGAATGGTGAAACAGTTGTAGGTGGTATTCAAGGTACGCCTGTAAGTGAAACTAAACCAGCTGCTGGACAAACTTTAGTTTATAATACAACTACAAATACTTGGGAACCAGGTACACCAAATGTAGGAGTTGACAACGTTACTGATGGTAAGAATTTAACTGCTGCAGATGGAGATGCTGCAACAATTGAAGTTGTAAATGGTGGATTAAAAGCTGTATTAGTTGAGACAAGTTTAAGAGTAAAAGAAGAGTCAATTACTTCTAAAGAAATTAAAAATGGTACTATTAAACCAGAGGATGTCGCTAAAGCTGGCAAGAATCAAGTATTAGTTACTGATAGTTCTGGAGTTCCAACTTGGAAAAATCAAAATAAAGTAGCTCCTCAGTTCTTCTATATGCCAGCAGTTATTTTTGATACAAAGTCAAAAGGGACTAAATTAAGTAGAGATTTATATAAAGAGTATGTAGATCAGTTTACAGGAGGAAAAGTAGGAGTAGGAAATGCGGAATATCCTATTGCTCATGGTGCAGGTGGATATACAATGCCTTATACAGGAGGAATAGTAGGGAGTACTGATGCTCCAGCAGATATAGCTGTATTTGATAAAGGAGAGCTTCATTACTATGTGACTTATTATGACACAAAAGTATTTGCTAATTTGAGTATAGATAAAGATGGTAAGCTTACTTATGACATCATTGGTAATGCGACACCTGCCTCATATATGAATATCGTTTTTGTAATCAAATAACGAAAAATAGTTAGGTATCTTTAGCTTAAGATACTTATTAAACTAAATTATAATTACAAATATAATATGATATATAAAATTATAAATAAGATAACAATCAAAGTAGTACTTACTCTAAGTTTAGTCTTAGGAGTAAGTACCACTATGTTGGCAGATGGTTCTAGAAATCTATACCCTAGTGGTGTGAGTGGACATCGTGCTTTTTTATTAGGTAAGGGATATGCTTCACCTGAAGCAATACCTTTTCCAAATGAAGGAGCACATTACGTGTATGCTAAAGAAGGAGAAATCATCACAATGGCATCTTCTGCCCAAGGAAATGGACGTTGGGATGCTAAGGGAGGAATTAATTTATTTAATCCTGTTGGTATTGAAGTTATTAATAATCAAATAGAAGGACAAATTCCAAGTCGTTCTGCTGAATTGGCAGGGCCTAGGTTATCAGCTACTAGTCAAGGTGGATATACTCCTATTTATTATGAAGTTCCAAAAGGAGGAGAGGGAATTTATCGTGTAGAATTTGCTTCTAGAAGTACATCTGCATCTAGTGCTATAGTTAGTGCTAATGGTAATTGGATTCAAGGTAATAATGCAGCTATTGCAGCATGGGATGTGTCAGTGATTAATAAGGGTAAAACTAAGTTTATTGAGGGACGTGTTTATACTACAAATCTGAATTTTACTAATGGGAATGATAATGCTGTTGCGTATCAAAATGTTAATTTTAATGGACGTTTTTTTGTTCGTACTAATGATGGGTTTACGTATAGAGTGACTCATAAGGGGTCTTCAGGTATTGTATGGGCATTTTTTGTGAATAACAATGGTTTTTTTGATTATTACACAAAGAACTCTTTATATAAGAGTATGAATAGTGAAGCTAGTCAAGTTATTCATAATATTCATAATCCTAATACTCCAGATGATGATAGTAATATTACCCATAAGATCTACTATACATTACCTGCGGAAGATATGCCTAATAAGGCAAAAGTTGCTATTAATAGTTCATCTTATGGTTTGACTACATGGTTAAATCCTACAGTTATAGAGCCAGAAGTATCTAATGTGAAGATAGTAGGTGCTGAAGGGACAGTAGGTGTTTTTGGACATAAAGGTGGGTACATAGAGTTTGACGCTCCTATAAGTGGACAGCAGTTTACGATTGATATCATAAATAATGGATTTGTATTTAAAAAATTAGAAGGAAATACTAAAGAAGGACACAATAAAATTTATTGGGATGGAGTAGGAACAGATGGAAAAACGAAGCTAAAAGGTGTAGTTCCGGTTGATCTAAATGTACAATTACAAGGTGCTGAAGTTCACTTCCCTTTCTTTGATATGGAATATAATATAGGAGGTATAGCTATCGAATTATTAGATTATCATAATTATAATAATGTTCTATCAGATTTAGTATTTTGGGATGATAGTGATATTACAGAAGGTTTTTGGACAAAAGATCGTTGGAATCGTGATGTATGGATGGATTATACAGTAGGTGATAAAGTTAATCCTATAAAAAATACACATTTAATTCTAGGGAATAAAGGAATTAGTAGTAATATTAATGGACATAAGTGGGGAGCAAATGGTACAGGTGCTATTGGTACATTTGGTGATAAAAAGTCAATGGATACTTGGACGTTCAGAGTTGGAAATAAAAAAGAGATTAAGACAGAGGTTGTTATAAAAGAGGCTGACCTTTATACGAATATTACTTATAAAGTAGGTGGTACTAGTAAAGGACATAAAGGAGATACAGTAGATTATGTAGTGACAGCAGGTAATAAAGGACCTTCTGATATTATAGCAGATGCTAGTAAAGGAATTCATGGTGCCCCTTTTACATTTACAGTACCTCCAGGAGTGGATGTAATCAATCCAAAAGGAGTAAAAGCAACTTTTAAATGTGCGAATGGAAATGCTAAAGAATCAGTAGCACTTACTTATGATCCTCTAACGCGTACATTCCGTTCAGAATTACAAATACCTAATGGATGTACAGTTGAGTATAAAATCACGGGAGTGTTAAACGGTATGACAGGATCAATGATTGCAGAATCAACGATTATGAGACCTGCTGATGTTTCTGATCCAGATGCAACAAATGGAGACCCAAATGTGAAACCAACGAATCCACATTATGAATGTTATAATAATGATTCAGGTAATTTACCTGGAGGAAATGGATCAATAGGATGTAACAATATCAATGAAGTTGTCTTTATGGCACTTGGAGAATGTGTAGATAAGATATTGTATTTTGAAGATTTTGATCGTGGATATTGGAATGTGAATTCTGGAAGAACGGATTGGAGTCAACGAGCTTCTATTAGTATAGGAGCGAATGGAGAGATATTGAGAAATCAGGATGGTTCGATAAAAAGACAAGGCCCTAGAGGAGGAGCGACAGCATCTTATCTTTTTGCACCAGGTGTTAACGATAGTCGTTATGCAGGTGCGAATAGAAATCCTCATAGTGAAACTATCTCTGTAGCACGTATCAAAAATGGATATTACTCTGTAAATCCTCCTGGGTATGTACAGATGGGGATCCCTACAGCAGATTCTTGGCATGAAGGAATATGGGTAGAGAATGCACCAAGTAATGATCCAACTGAAGCAAATAGTAATTTTGACTGGACTCCAGCTTGGGATAATGCTAAAGCGATAAGAGATATGTCTGGAGCAGTAAATGGTTCAGCATTCTTAGTAAGAGGAGCTGCTTCAGCTGCGCAAAGTATTAAACCGTTTTATGAGTTTGAATTAGCAGAAAAAATAGAGAAAGACAGAGTTTATACTTTAGATATCTATTCTTATGTGACTTACCATGATAAAGATTATATGATCATGGATGTGTTAGATAAAGAGACTGGTCATATCTATGCATCAGTTCCATTGAAGTATGGAGGTGTTGGATTGCCAGAAGGAGCTAAGCCAGAAGGATTTAGTTTAGGATGGGTACCGTTGACAGCTAGTTTTACATTTGCTGAAGCTGCATGTGATGATGTAGTAAGTAAA
The DNA here is from genome assembly GCF_000807225.1 of Myroides sp. A21. Lineage (NCBI taxonomy): Bacteria > Pseudomonadati > Bacteroidota > Flavobacteriia > Flavobacteriales > Flavobacteriaceae > Myroides > Myroides sp. A21. The sequence goes on along the minus strand of NZ_CP010327.1, from coordinate 233,681 downwards.
AATGTGAAGATTGCTATTCGAGGAAGTCAGGATAGAGCTTTAGAAACTGGAAAAGGTTTTGGACATACTCTGATAGATAATATTACATTCTCTAAGCGTATTCAGGATCCAAGTTGTGGAATCCATGTCTCTAATATTACTTGTGCAGATGAGTGTTATCAAGACATCGTAGGTAAAGGTTTTGGATGGTTTTATAGTGCTGGAGAAAAACCAGGAGGTAGCAATGTGGTTGAGAAGTTTGAACAACCTGCTACAGATGGAGGATTTGTTGTAGATATTTATCGATTAGACAATTCTTTTAATATGGTTATTAATGGAGTGCCTCTTTATAAAGAAGAATTAGAGTTTGAAACAGGACATGCAAATAGAAATGTGCGTTTTAAGTCTGATGGAAAAAGATTTGGAGAGACAGGAACTAGTGCTGTTTGGAATGTAAATAAAAACCCTAATGGTGATGAAAGTGATAATAAACATATTGATCTGAATGATCGATTTAATAATCCTTCACCAGTTATCCGTGTTAATATTGATAAATGGGGGAATGTAACATTATGGGGAAAAAGAACTACGGATGATTCATTAGAAGAATTGGAAGTGTATGATAGATCTAATGGAAATGTAGCGGTACCGTTGCAAGTAGTACATTGGATTTCAGAAGGAACAGGTACAGATATCAATAAAGTAGATGTAACTCAAAATGTAATTGGTCAAACGATGATGTATGGTTTTGGTTATGGTCAACAGCAAAAAGAGTGTGAAACTTGTACTATAGAGAAAGAAGGGGTGTTTACAGATGAGAGTAAAGATGGATATGCACAAGTAGGAGAAACAATCTTATATACTTTCGATGTGAAAAATGCTGGTGATATGGATATAGAGGATATTGAGATTATTGATCCATTGTTTGGATTTACTATTAAGCTAGATGAGCGCACTCATTTACCAATACAAGAGGGAGTGACTTTCTCAGGTGATAAAAATAATAATGGTATTTTAAATAGAAATGAGACTTGGACGTTCACAGTATCTTATAAAGTAACGGAAGCTGATGTATTCGAAACGAAAGGGGTTTACAACCGTGCAACTGTAACAGGAGTTGGTAGATTGTCTAAATCAACACGTAATGTTAAGGAACTTTCAACAGATCCAACACCATATAAAGAAGGTGACGAAGGATGGGATGCTACTAAAGAATTTCATACTTATGTACCTTTAAAAGGGAATGGATTATTGATAACGAATCCTATGATTTATCAAAAAGTGAGATAATAGAATAATAACTGTGCTAGTCTCGCACTAGCACAGTATTTAAAAACTGAAAACTATGCAATCAAAAAAAATATATAAATCAGTTGCCTTATTAGGTTTGGCATTGCCAGCTACAGTAGTAGCACAGCAAGCTAAGAAAGACCAAGTAATGGTAAACCAAGGAAAGATTTCAGTAGCAGAAGGTGGTGTAATGTCTACTATCTATGATTTTGACAATACAAAAGAAGGGTATGTAAAGAATGATGGAACGGTTTATTACTACAGCAACTTTAACAATGACAATATTTATGATCACAGCACTAACGCCAAAGGTTCTAAAGCTGTGTTCACTCCTTTTGAAGAAGCAAAAGGAGCTCAGCATATCACTGGAAGCCAACCTTCTAATTTCTTTGATGTAGTACTAGACAACTCTACTAAAGATATGGCCTTTGACCTAAAGAACGAGGCTAACGTAAGAGGTAGTGTAGACTTTAAAGATGGTATTATTAAGGTAGACTCACTAGCAGGGATGCTAACCTTCCACCAAGGAGCGAAAGCACTTAAGCCTACAGACAGAAGCCACGCAGAAGGATATGTAGAGAAGATAGGTAATGAGGAGTTCCAATATCCTAAAGGAGATAAAGGACTATACCGTTATGCTAGAATCACTGCTCCAGATCATGTAAAGGATGCGTATGAAGGAAAGTATAACTTAGATGATAAGAACTTCTTTAGAGCGCGTAGTGCTAAGTCAGGAGTGATTAACTTACTAGATGAGCGCGAGTACTGGACAGTAGATAAAGGAAGTGATAATAGTAAAGGAGACATCATGCTGACACTGAGTTGGGATGAGCGTACGACACCTAAAGAGTTATTAGTGAACCCAGAGAAAGAATTACACATCGTACGCTGGGATGCTAAGCAACAGCTTTGGGTAGACGAAGGAGGAGTAGTGGATGTGGAGAAAAAAGAGATCACAACACCTACTAGTGTGAAGGGGTACGGATTCTTTACATTAGCTACTGTGAATACAGACTTAATCTTAGACGGAGATATCGTTATTTACAACCTTGTTTCTCCTGATGGAGATGGTAAGAATGATTACTTCATCATAGATAATATCAACAGATTCCCTAATAATACAGTAGAGATTTATAACCGTTGGGGAGTTAAGGTATTTGATACGAAGAGTTATGACAGTGCAGGTAATGTGTTTAGAGGATACTCTGATGGACGTGTTACTGTAAATAAAGGTGAGAAATTACCTACAGGTACTTATTTCTACATCGTGAGTTATGAGTATAAAGACGCTAGCGGTTCGCGTATGATTAAGAAATCGGGTTACCTACATTTAGAAAGCAATAAGTAAGAGAATATATGAATATTCAACAAAACATAAAGAAAATCGGAATCAGCCTATTCGCCTTAGGCTGCTTTTCTCAAATGCAAGCTCAACAAGATCCACAGTATACACAGTATATGTATAATGCTAATATGATCAACCCTGCTTATGCAGGTAGTAGAGGAACACTGAACGTGTTTGGGATGTACAGAACACAGTGGGTAGGACTAGATGGAGCACCTAAGACAGCGAATGTATCTGTGTCTACACCTCTTGGAGAAAGTGGATTAGGACTAGGAGTGAACTTTACCAATGATCGACTAGGAGCGATGGATGAGAATAATATCTCTGTAGATTTAGCTTATGCTATTGACTTAAATGCTGATTATAAATTAGCATTCGGGTTAAAAGCGACTGCTAACCTATTAAGTGTTGATTATACCAAGCTTAATATCCACAATCCTACTGATCCTGTAAGCCAAGAGAATCTAAACAACAAGTTTAATCCAAATATTGGAGCAGGGGTTTATCTATACTCTGACAAAGCTTATGTAGGGTTATCAGTTCCGAACTTCTTGACTACAGATCGCTACGATGATAATGATATCACGACGATGCGTCAGAAGATGCACTTCTATTTAATGGGAGGATATGTATTCGATGTGAGTGAGAACTTATTATTTAAGCCAGCCGCTTTAGTTAAGGCAGTAAGTGGTGCACCATTACAAGTAGATTTGACAGCTAACTTTTTGATGTATGACAAGTTTACTTTAGGAGCGGCTTATCGTTGGGATGCTTCAGTGAGCGCCTTGGCAGGATTCCAGGTAAATGATAATTTATTTGTAGGATATTCTTATGACTTTGAGACTACTGCGCTTCAACGTTATAACTCAGGTTCACACGAGATCTTCTTAAGATTCGAATTATTTAACCGTCGTAGTACAATTAATGCTCCTCGTTTCTTCTAATAAAAGAGGACTTAAGAAAACAAGTATGAAAAAACAGCTATTGAAAATAAGCTTATTGACAATGTTGCTTTTCGTAGGTATTAGTACTTATGGACAGAAAGTAGCAGAGAAGAAAGCGGATAAAGAATATCAAACCCAAGCTTACGTAGATGCTATTAAGATCTATGAACGCATAGCTAGCAAAGGATACACCAATGCTGATATGCTGAAGAAGTTGGCTGATGCATATTACTTTAATGGAAAATTAATAGAAGCAAATCAGTGGTATACTGAATTGTTTGAAGGTCAATACGAAGATAAAGGCAAAGAAGTGTTACCATCAGAATATTATTATCGTTACGCACAGACCCTAAAAGCTGTAGAAAACTATGATAAGTCAAAACTGATGATGGAAGAGTTCTCTAAATTAGAGGCAAACGATTCTAGAGCACAGCTTTTTGAATCTAGTAAAGACCGTTATCTAAAAGAGATAGAGAATAACTCTGATCGATACGAACTAAAGAATATAAGTGTGAACACTGCCTATTCAGATTATGGAGCAGCTTTATTAGGAAATCAATTGATTTATACTTCTGCTCGTAATACAGAACATCAGTCAGGAAAGAGATTACACGAATGGACGAACGAGAGTTTTACAAGTTTATACAGTAGTGTGATTAATGCAGACGGTACTTTTGAAGAGCCAGTGAAGTTCGCACCTGAGTTAGACACTAAAGTAAATGAAGCAACAGCTGTATTTACTTCTGATGGGAAGACGATGTATTTTACACGTAATAATACAAGTGTAAAAGGGAAGAGAAGATTAAATAAAGAGCATTCGACTTTATTAAAAATATATAAAGCGACTTTATCAGAAGAAGGTAAATGGGAGAATGTAGAAGAGTTGCCGTTTAACTCGGATAACCATAATACAGCTCACCCAGCTTTAACACCAGATGACAAATGGTTATATTTCTCTTCAGATAGAGAAGGAACTTTAGGACAATCTGATATCTTTAGAGTAGCATTATACCCTACAGGAGAATATGGTAAAGTAGAGAATATAGGGAATAAAGTAAACACAGCAGGTAGAGAAACTTTCCCATTTATATCTAAAGATCACTTCTTGTTCTTTAGTTCAGATGGGCATCCAGGACTTGGTGGTTTAGATGTCTTTGTGACGAAGATTAATGTAGATGGAAGTGTAGGTCAAGTGACGAATATGGGAACACCTATTAATAGTAGCACAGATGATTTTGCATTCTATATTGATAGTAAGACACGCAAAGGATTCGTTAGTTCTAATAGAGTGAATGGTGTAGGAGGAGATGATATTTACTTCTTTATGCAGAAAGTATGTCACCAGAGCCTAGAAGGTATTGTGTTTGATAAAGATACTCAAGAGGTATTAGCCAATGCTAAAGTAACTGTGTATGATAACTCATATAAAGTGATCGGAGAACTAATCACTGATGATAAGGGATATTATAGAATAGATGAACTAGAGTGTAGAGGGAAGTATCGCTTAAAAGCAGCAGCTGAGAAGTATAATACAGAAGAAGTAATCGTACAATTAGATGCTGTAGCTGGAGGAGTTAAAAAACAAGATATTCCTTTAGAGAAAACAGAGAAACCTATTACTAAAGATGATGATCTATTTAAGAAATTAAAACTGAATCCAATCTATTTTGATTTTGATAAATCAAATATTCGTAGAGATGCATCTATTGAATTAATGAAAGTGGTAGAAGTATTAAAAGAATACCCTACTATGAAGATAGATGTTCGTTCTCATACAGATAGTAGAGGAAACGATGATTATAACTTAAGATTGTCTGATCGCAGAGCGAAGTCTACAGTACAGTGGATTATCAGCCAAGGTATCGAGGCAAGCCGAGTGACAGGACAAGGATATGGTGAGACACAATTACAGAATAAGTGTAGTAATGGAGTGCCATGTACAGTAGAAGAACATCAGTTAAATAGACGTAGTGAATTTATTGTTACAGAATTGTAATATAATGACTTAAGTCTACGTTTATACTATATTATAAGTGTTCTTAAAAACAACAAAACAATTTTTTTTTCGACCGATCCTGCTGTAGGATTTAAAACTAACAGCATTAGCCACTAAAAGCTCCCGTAAGGGAGCTTTTTTTATTTGTAGTATTTGGTATTGATTGCTATTATAGTTTTCATTTTAGATATTGTTATTTGTAGTATTAAAGATTAATTAGGATGTATTAGAACATAAGTAGTATGGTTGCTTTCTATTATGAGATTTTGATAATGTAATTGATCATATTACATTTAATAGGATATTTATAGGTTGTTTATGGGGTAGTGGTCGCATGCTTTTGTACCTTTTTTATGCGAGCAGTATCCCATAACTATGCGACCACTATGTGATCAGTCTAATTAGGGTTGTCTCGTCCTACTATAGCTGTACAGTTTTTTTAGGACGGATTACCCCTTCATTTTTTAACCTGATGTCTTATTAGGGAGTTTATTATTGGTAGCTTATTTGGTGTGAAAGACATAAAAAGATAAAGTATTCCATTAGTTAGAAACTTATGTGCTGTTTCCTTAGGGGGGCATCTATATTTTGTTAGTCTTAGGTTTATGGATTTATACTGAGTAATGTTTTTTAGATTTTTAAGTGATTGATTGTTTGAATATTAATATACTAAACTGTATATAATGCCTTTTTTAGCTTTTTTATTTGGTTCAAGAGTTTAAAAAACAATGTTTTTCAAATATTTAAAATGTATTAAACGAGGGTTTTATGTAATTATAGAGGGTTTTCAGACTTAAGATGAGTATTGTTTTGATTTAAAATCATTAGAAGTAGAATTTTTTTGTTAATAATTGTTTAATAGATAGTGTGTTAAAAAATGTTTTTTAATTGATTATTAAATGTTAATTTTATTTTTAATTTTGTTATTTGTTATAATGTTTGCTTTTGGTATGTGTATATCTGTGAATTTTATATAAATAAGTGTAAAAAAAATGATATGAAAAAAGGGAATACATTGAAATTAATACCTGTGCTTATAACTTCTTGTGTGCTACATGCACAAGAGAAAGTAGAGCTTTATAATACAGGAGAAATGTTTGTATCTGCTAATGAAGTCTTGTTTGTAAGTGGAGAGTTTGTTAATAGTGCTCAAGGAAATTTTGTAAATTCTGGAGATATCTATTTTTTAGATGATTTTAGTAATACAGGTGCTTTTGTTTTTTCACGTTCAGTTAAGGCTAGTCAGGTATTCTTTGAACAATTGAGTGAAGCTAAAGCAAAACAAAAAATATCAGGAGGAGCAAATTCCACTTTGTTTGAAGATGTAATCTTTAATAGTAATGGAATTGATTTAGAGAATGAAATAAGTATTGCTGGTAAAGCTTATTTTGAGCGCGGTCATGTAGTTGTAAATACTCCATTATCAGGAAGTATTACCTTTTTAGAAAGCTCAAGTGTAGAGGGTGTAGGAGATGAAAGTCACGTAGTTGGTATGGCCGATCTAGATGCAAAAAAAGAAATGGAAATGCCAGTAGGAGATGGGACATATTATCGCCCAATTACCCTAGGAGAGAGTAGCGGATTACAAAATTTATTTCAAACCCAGTATAAACGTGTAAATCCTTTGGTGGGTCGAGCACATAATGTTAAAAATGCGATTATAGATATAAATAATGAGGAGTATTGGGAAGTAAAGAATGAAGCGAGTAATGGAGCTATTATATTAACTTTAAGTTGGAATGAGCAAACGACCCCTTCTTTTTTATTGACTAATCCAGAGAAGAGTTTACACATTGTTCGTTGGGATGATAAGGGCTTAAAATGGGAAGACTTAGGAGGTATAGTAGATGTATCAACAAAGACTGTAAAGACGCCTATTGTAGTAGAAGCTCAAGGTATTTTTACATTGGCATTAGTGGATTCAGATTATAATTCAGAATTAAAGATTTATAATGCAGTTTCGCCAGATGGGGATGGAAAGAACGATTATTTTATCATAGAGAATATAGATAAGTATCCAAATAATTCTGTTCAGATTGATTACTATGATAAAAGCAAATAATAATTCATAATATTTATTTCGTTTTTCTGATAATAATTCAATTATCTAAGACATAGACATGCCTGGAATAATGTATATTATCCTCTATGTTTATATCCGTTATGTATAGCTTTTGATTAAGCTACTTGTTTCATTACATACATTTTTCGGTTTTCAACGCACGCACATATACGTTGTACTAATTTGTTTCTTACATTGTTTAACACAAGCATTTTGTGCTTTCCGTCTCCCACTTTTCTCTCATAATAACTCTTGATCTCTGGATCATGCCTAATACTTGATAATGCACACATATGTAAAAGCTTTTTAAGCTTCTTATTTGACATGAAGTGTACTTTAGGCTTTCCTTTTACGCATTTGCCTGATGTATACTCAAAAGGAACTACTCCACAGTATGATGCTAACTGTCTAGCATCATCAAATGAGGTAAATCTATTAGTATAACAGATCAAGAACATTGCTGTAATAGGCCCAATACCAACTACAGATGTAACACAGTCATAAATCTCTTTAATTTCTTGATGCTCTTTTAACAGAATATCTAATTGATTATCTATTGACTTAATCATCTCTTCTAAGGCTTTTAATGAAGCTTTTTCATTAGTACATAGTATTTTATACAAATCAACATTAAAGTCCTTTAATTCATTTGTTCTTGTACTCATTGCCGTTTTATGAGCTATACTCATTTCACGTTGACCTAATAATGCTTGCATCTTATCTATTACTTGATCAGATGCTTTAAACAAAGTTGCCTCTTCTTGATTCTTTTTAGCATATAACGCTATTCTTGCTGAATCTACCTTATCATTTTTCCCCCTTTGTATTCCACTACTTCTAATAATCTTGTAAGCCATCTCTACCCAGATATTACAGTTTTTAACTTGTAATTCTCTAACTAAAATATTCTTATAAATTCCTGTATGTTCCATACAGACTAATGTATTATCAATAGAACAACCTTCACTCTTCATCCATTTCATAAATTCTAAAACACCTTTCTTTGTATTAGCAAATTGGTTGTGCTTATACTTGTTTACTTCTACATAAATTGATGCATCAAAATACTCTTTTGAAATGTCGATTCCGATAAATTGTGTAAATTTGTCCATATGATAATTATTTAAGGCAACCTATTACTAAATATCATCTAAACCTTAATACTAGACCCGAACGTCTTAATTACTAGTCTGATACCTTTTAGTAGAATCAACAAAGTCCTACTCAGTTCTTAAGTCATTAACTTTGTCAACCGTTTGGTTCACTCTGTTGATTTGGTTGCTTTATTATACTTCTATAAAATTATCATTTTCTTATTCAACAAATCTAAAGGAGATTACTATGTAGCCGTTAAAGCTAAAGGATATAAATCTGAAGAAGTATCTGTAGAAGATGTTAATAAGGATGATTCTATAGAGGTTGACTTTGAATTAGAAAGAAGTAAGGCATTTTCATCTCTTAATTATCCAACTGATGATGATAACGACTATATGGAACCTAAAAGAAAGAATGAAGGTAATCCAAGAATTGGAGATGATTTAGGTAAGCTTACAGATTTAGCACCGATATACTTTAATAATGATAGTTCTGTTATTAGAAGTGATGCACAATTAGAATTGTCTAAAGTAGCATCTATTATGATGACTAATCCTTCATTAAAATTAGAAGTTCGTTCGTACACTTCTAGTGTTGGTCCTGATGAGTATAACTTAAGATTATCAGAGCGTCGTGCAGATCAAACAGTAGATTGGTTAGTACGTCAAGGAGTGAATAGATTGAGATTAAGAGGTGTAGGATATGGAGAAAGAGGAATTATCAATCGTTGTAAAAACAATGTTCCTTGTAGTGAGAGAGAACATCAAGAGAATAGAAGAAGTGAATTTATAATCACAGATTTATAAGAAGTAAAAAAGGTTGGACATGTCCAACCTTTTTTTTATCTCATAATTAAAGTTTCTTGTTGAAGATGAGGAATTTGTAGATATGTTATTTTATAATAATAAATATGTATTGTTGTGATAAAATGCGTAATTTGCAACTTGGTTTAAATTCAACTAAGTAGAAAAAGATTTATAATGATTATACAACCTAGAACTAGAGGATTTATTTGCTTAACTTCTCATCCAGAAGGATGTGCAGAGAATGTAAAAACGCAAATCGAATATGTTAAGTCTAAAGGACAAATAGTAAACGGACCTAAAAAGGTATTAGTAATTGGAGCTTCTACAGGATTTGGATTAGCTTCACGTATTTCTGCTGCTTTTGGTTCTAATGCAGCTACAATTGGTGTGTTCTTTGAAAAACCAGGTACAGAAGGTAGACCAGGTACAGCAGGATGGTATAATTCTGCAGCTTTTGAAGAGCAAGCTAAACAGGCTGGTATTTATGCAAAGAGTATTAATGGAGATGCTTTTTCTGACGAAATTAAGAAAGAAACTATAGAGCTAATTAAAAAAGACTTAGGTCAAGTAGATTTAGTTGTTTACAGTTTAGCTTCGCCACGTAGAACTCATCCAAAGACTGGTGTAGCTTATGCTTCAGTATTAAAACCTATCGGAGAACCTTTCACTAATAAAACAGTAGACTTCCATACAGGAGTTGTATCTAATATTAGTATTGATCCTGTTAAGGAACAAAGCGATATTGATAACACTATTGCTGTAATGGGGGGAGAGGATTGGAAATTCTGGATTGAAGACTTAAAAGCAGCGGGTGTTTTAGCAAATGGAGCTAAAACAGTTGCTTATTCTTATATAGGACCTGAATTAACTTACCCTATCTATAGAAATGGTACTATAGGTATGGCTAAAAATGATTTAGAGGCTACGGTACCAGTAATTAATGATTTACTTAAAGATCTTAATGGTGTATCTTATGTTTCTGTAAATAAGGCTTTAGTTACTCAATCAAGTTCTGCTATCCCTGTTGTTCCTTTATATATTTCATTATTATATAAAGTAATGAAAGAGAAAAATATTCATGAAGGATGTATTGAGCAAATGCAACGTTTATTTGCTGATCGTTTATATGGAGGTAGTTTAGCTTTAGATACAGAAGGACGTATTCGTGTTGATGATTGGGAGATGAGAGAAGATGTACAATCTGCAGTAGCTAAGTTATGGGAAGAGGTAACTTCAGAGAATATCGAAGCTATTTCTGATTTAGCTGGATATAGAAAAGACTTCTTCAACTTGTTTGGATTTGAGTTTGATTCAATTGATTATACATTAGAATCAGATGAGCTAACAACAGTTGCTAGTTTGAAATAATAGACAAGATTATTGTTATATATAAAGCCCCTTAATATTCGTATTAAGGGGCTTTTTGATTAGTTATTCTTCTAAGTGATTCTGTTTTATCTGAGTAAGTATTAAGTTTATTTTATCTTCCAATACCTCAATATAGTTTCTTAGTTCAAGTTGAGTTTCGAAAGTTATTGTTTTATCTTCTAGTACTTCTAGAAGAGGTATAATGGATGTAATTTCAAGTTGTCTGAACATAGGTAGCATTTTATGAGCTATATTTCCAATTTGTTCTAAGTCAAAATCTTCTTCAGCATAATGCATGTCTAATAGGTTCTCTTCTGTACTTTCTATAAAGATTACTAGAAGGTTCCTTAAAGCATTAAGATCATCTCCAATAAATTGTTTTAGTGTATTCGTGTTATAAGTAGCACTTATTGTTGTTTGATTATTAGCGTCTTCAATGTTCTTTTCTTTAGTTCTAGAACTGTTTAATTGATAGTCAAGATTAAGAATATTAGAAATTAGAATTAGTAACTCTGTAAGCTGTAATGGTTTTGGGTGCGCAGAAGCAAACCCTGCTTGAGTGAATTCTTCCATTGTAATATCTCTTTTACCAGAAAGTGCTATAACAGGAATGGTCTTAAAATCAGTATTTTTCTTTAAATGACTTATAAGCTCAAATCCGTCCATCTTAGGCATCTGAATATCACTAAGTATCAAATTGTATTGATCTTCTTTTAAAATAGCTTCTATGGATGTAGGATCGAAAGTTACAGTGACTTTATTAAATAAAGGAGAAAGAATCTCTTCCATCAATTGTAACTGTACTTTATCATCATCTATAACAACTATATTTATCCTATTAAGAGATTGGAATACAGATTGTAAGTCATTGGTGTGTACAATTATATTGGTGTCTTCTTCAGCTTCTATAATAGGTATTGTAAAGGTGAAGGTAGATCCTTCATTCAATATACTCTCTACATGAATAGTTCCTCCTAATAATTCAATCATTCTTTTAGAAATATTAAGTCCTAATCCAGTACCTCCAAATTTCTTTTCTATTCCATCATGAGCTTGTTGAAACTCGTTAAAGATATTCTTAGTTTGGTTAGCTGCTATTCCTATTCCAGAATCAGAAACTTTAAAGACTATATATTCTTTTTCTTTCGTAACACTAACATTCACTCCTCCTTCTTGTGTAAACTTGATTGCGTTAGTGACTAAGTTTGTTAGTATTTGCTTTATACGATGCGGATCTGAGACAAAGTTGCTATTTAAGCTATCTTCAATTGACCAATTTAATTTTATGTTTTTGTTCTCAGCATTAGGCACTAGTATATTACATGTGTTATCTACTAGTTCTTTAGGGTTGAATGCTTTCTGTTGTATACTTATTTTGTTGTTCTCTAATCTAGAGAAATCTGTTAAGTCGTTGACTAAATTTGTGATATACTTAGAAGAAGACTTAATGTTGTTAACGTACTTCTGTTGTTTGTTATCAAGGTTTGTTTGATCTAATAAATCAGTAAAACCAATAAGTCCCCCTAGAGGAGTCTGTAAATCATGAGTTACTGTAGCGAGCAGCATAGACTTACTGCGCAGTAGCACTTCATTCTCTTTATTTAGTTTTTCTAATGCATTTCTGTATTCCTGTGTTTGATTGATATCCCTAATGATAATCCACCCTAGTATTAAAACTACGATTAGTGCAGTCCCTCCGATATACGCGATATTGGTAGAAGCAGCGCTAATTCTAGATTTTGACTCATTGATCTTTTGATAAGATAGTGTAAGTATATTTTGTTCTACATTCTGTAGGATACCTCTTAGCTGATCAGTGATAATCTTGTTTTCTTTCAGTAAACGTTGTTCTTGGTTGAGCAAGTTGTTTTGTTTGTCATTGATTTTCTCTTGTGTAGCGATAAGGATACGCTCCATTGCATTGATAATAGAGTCAGATATACTAGGATAGTTAATAGTTGTTTTAATAGTATCAGTATGATCTCCTTTGAATAACCTTGCCCAACCACTTCTTTTCTCCTTTTCTTTACTTTGGATTACGATAGGTTGTATGTTTTTCTCTATTTCTTCACGGATATTGTAGATTTCAGAGAAAGCCTCAGTGTATTTGTTTTCAGCAGAAAGATCTTTTCTAGCTTTGATAATGTTTTCAAAACTGACTTTTTTACGAGAAAGTAGGTCTTTAACAGAGTCAAGCTTCACTACTGTAATAGGATCTTGTACATGTGTTTGTACCAAGTTAATTTGCTTAACGATGGTGTCGAGCTCTTTATAATAGAGCTTGATATCTTTACTATTACCACTCAGAATAGCTGTTCTACTATAAGCTTCACTACTGTATAGGTTATTGATAGCACTAGTAACTAAGAAGATTTTATTATTTTCTTCAATTACATGCTCCTCAGGAATAGTAAATTTTTTAGCCTCTTTATAAATATACGCTCCAGAGAATAATGCAGCTGCAAATAGCGTAAAGTATAGAAAGAGAATCTTCGCTTTTATAGATTTAGGTGGCTTCATGTATAGATAAAGTTTGGTGTAAAATTACAAAAGAGAGTTCAATGATTGTGTTAAAAGCAATAGTCTTTGCTAAAGTTTATTTTTAACTGTTTTTGTTTAAGTATATCTTTTTTGGTATTAATGTTGTTTTTTGTTTTGTATTTAACTTTTTGTTTGTATTTTTGGTTTAGGTGATTAGCGGTGTTTATTGCCCTTTAAGTAGAATCGTACAGATTAAATTATATGAAAAAGAGAAAAGAAAATTCTCACGAATCAATGTTTAATACGTTTTAAACAAAGACTTACTATTTACAGTAGGTCTTTTTTTGCTTATAAGGTATTTGTTAATCTTAAAAACGCTATTTTTACATAACGTAAGTAGAAGATTATGAGTACGGTAAAATTATATTATAGCCCTTTTCATCCCAAACAAAGTGATGCTAAAATCATGTTGTTTGCTTTAGGAGTAAGTGTATTCTTATGTCTAGGTGTTATTGGTAGTTCTTATTTGTTTACTTCTGATTCTAATAGAAAAGATGAAACTATTGTATTTTGTCCCTTACTTCCTCTCTCAGATAGTAATAATGACTTAGCTAACACTGTCGAAGCTTATTATCTATTAACAAGTCCTATAATTGACTATGTACCTGTAGAAGAAATTCCTTTAGGAAACTATTTTGAAGGTCCAAGAGTTAGGTTTAACAACCAAATGCCAGCTGATATTACACAAGTAGGAGTAGTAGGAGGGGATATTATAGAATATGATACTAGTATTACTGATATAACTGTTAGTCCTGAGAAAGAAATAATTACAGCTTCTGGTGAAGAAGTTAGTTCTAACAGTGCGGATACTAATATTGAATACATGGAGGAAGAGTATGGTAAACCTTTTTTTTCTTTGATAATAGAAGCAAGTCCATATGAAGGGGAAGAGGCTTTTAGAGCAAATATGATTAATAAACTTAATTTAGATCATTATTTAAATCAAGGTGAGCAGTATCGTTTTAATGTGAACTTTACAGTAGATATAGATGGTACATTCTCTGATATTGTTATTCAGAGTATACAAGGATATCTACCACCTTATTTAAAGAGAAATATTATAGCTGTATTTCAAACAATGCCTCAGTGGCAACCTGCTTCTCAGAATGGCAGGCGTGTCCCGACAACATTTAAATTACCCATCAAGGTCAATGTACAATAAATAAGAAAAGGCTATTAACACAAGTGGTTAATAGCCTTTTTTATAAGGATTGAGTAATGCTTATTTAGCAATAGCTCTAGAAATAACGATCTTTTGAATCTCAGAAGTACCTTCATAGATTTGAGTGATCTTAGCATCACGCATCATTCTTTCTACGTGATATTCTCTTACATATCCATTACCTCCGTGGATTTGTACAGCTTCAATAGTTGTATCCATTGCTGTTTTAGAAGCGAATAACTTAGCCATAGCACCAGATAATGAAATATCTTGACCTGCATCTTTCTCAGCAGCAGCTTTGAAGCAAAGCATTCTAGCAGCAGTGATTTGAGTAGCCATATCAGCTAATTTAAATGCAACTGCTTGGTGGTTGATAATTTCAGTACCAAAAGCTTTGCGCTCTTTAGAGTATTTTAATGCTAATTCGTAAGCACCTTGAGCGATACCTAATGCTTGAGAAGCGATACCGATACGTCCTCCGTTTAATACATTCATTGCAAATGCAAATCCGAATCCGTCTTCTCCGATTCTATTTTCTTTAGGAACCTTTACGTCTGTGAACATTAATGAATGTGTATCAGATCCTCTGATTCCCATTTTTTGTTCTTTAGCTCCGATTTCAAAACCAGCCCATCCTTTTTCAACGATGAAAGCATTGATTCCTTTGTGTTTTTTCTCTACATCAGTTTGAGCGATTACGATATAGTAGTCCGCTGTACTACCATTCGTGATCCAGTTTTTAGTACCGTTTAGTACATAGTGATCTCCCATATCTACAGCAGTAGTTTTTTGAGATGTAGCATCTGAACCTGCTTCTGGCTCTGATAAACAGAATGCACCGATTACTTGTCCTGAAGCTAGAGGTACTAGGTATTTTTGTTTTTGTTCTTCACTAGCATATTTTTCTAAACCAGCACATACTAATGAGTTATTTACTGACATAACTACAGCAGCAGAAGCATCTACTTTTGCAATTTCTTCCATAGCTAATACATAAGATACGCTGTCTAATCCGCTACCTCCGTATTTAGGATCTACCATCATTCCTAAGAATCCTAATTCACCAAGTTTTTTAACTTGTTCTGTTGGGAATTTAGAATGTTCATCTCTTTCAATTACACCTGGTAATAATTCTGTTTGAGCAAAGTCGCGAGCAGCTTGCTGAATCATCAATTGCTCTTCTGTAAATTTAAAATCCATTTATAGTCTCTTAATTTTTTAGTTGTTCTAATTTTTGTAGCTCTCAAATATAATTGATTTAAAACAATTATTCAATTTAGATTCTGTTTAAATTTGATGCATAAAATGATTATAATTTATTTTTGGACGAAACAATGTTTGTTATTTTAAAGAACCTGTATTGATAAGTGAATAATGTAATGAATATTGTACTTAAACTTTTGTAGATTATAGTAAAAAACCAATCTTTATACTATGAATAAATACCAATATAATATCATCGGAGTTATGTCAGGTACTTCATTAGATGGAATAGACCTGGCTTATATCACTTTTAATTGTGAAAGTGGTAAGTGGAGTTTTGAGGTTCACTGTACTGATACTGTCGCTTATAGTGCTCAGTGGAAAGAACAATTAAAGAATGCAATCGATCTTGATAGTAAACAAATAGAAATATTAGATGTACGCTATACCACCTATTTAGCCACTGTGATTAATCAATTCATTAAAGATAAAACGATAGAGGATATAGATGCTGTATGCTCACACGGGCATACTATCTTTCATAAGCCTGAGCTAGGCTATACCTTACAGATAGGGAATATGCCTATACTAGCTGACTTAATACAGCAGAAGGTGATATGTGACTTTAGGGTACAAGATGTTCTGTTAGGTGGACAGGGAGCACCTTTAGTGCCTATAGGAGATCGCTTGTTATTTAATGAATACGAAGCTTGTCTTAATCTTGGAGGATTTGCTAATATTTCTTTTGAAGGAAGGCTTAATTATAGATTAGCCTATGATATTAGCGCAGTGAATACCTTGCTTAACGAACAAGTGGCCAAACTTGGCTTAGAGTATGACGATAAAGGAATGCTTGCCTCAGAAGGAACGATTAATGAAGACCTGCTAAGAGAATTAAATGCACTTGATTTCTATAAGCAGTCTGCGCCTAAATCATTGGGGATAGAGTTCTTAAATGCTTATATAAAACCCATTCTTAATAAATACACCTTATCTGTAGAAGATTATTTAGCTACGCTAGTAGAGCATATTGCTATTCAAATTGCAGCAGGGATCGGTATAAAAGAAGGACAGCGTGTATTAGTAACAGGAGGAGGAGCTAAAAATGATTATTTAGTTAGTAGGATTAAGGCACATGCGAAGGGCGTTTTGTTTGAAAGACCTTCTGATGAAGTGATTGACTATAAAGAAGCAATTATATTTGGTTTACTAGGAGTGCTAAAATTGAGAGATGAAGTGAATGTCTTAGCTAGTGTTACTGGAGCCAAGTATGATCATAGCTCAGGTAGAATACACGAGGTATATACACAGGTAAATTAGCTTATTCAGAAGAGGAAGATTATGTTTGCATGGTATTGTATACGAGTGTATTAATTAGTAGGTGAACTAGCTGGGATAATGACTAGCATGAATGTTATATAAAGAATATAGCGTTTATGTATAATTATACATACAAAACATTTTATCTTTGAACTCATTTTGAACTATAATGGCAAACGATTATAAAGACAAAATCTCACTTTTTTTGATATTTTGAATATTAAATCTCATTTTTTTTCGTTATCATGAAGTAAATGAGATTATAGAATGAGAATAATCTATATCGATTTTGCACAATATAGAACAACAGAAAAAGACTTTTAAAATTTTAAAACTCAAATTATTTATGTTTCATTTCTTACAAGTGGATACAACAGCAGTAGCACAGAAATTAGCTAATGCAGCAGAAGCTGGAGAAGCAGCCGTTAAAAAAGAACTAGCTCTTAGCGAAATTATCTTTAGTGGTGGGCCAATAGGGCAGGCTATTATGATCATTATTTTTATCATGCTATTCTTGGCTTTGTATTTGTATTTAGAGCGCTTCTTTGCTATTAAAAATGCGTCTAAGATAGATGATAATTTTATGGCTCAGATAAAAATGTTCTTATCTCAAGGAAAGATAGATCAAGCTAAACTATTATGTGCAAATACTGATACACCTGTATCTCACCTAATCGGAAAAGGTATATCTAGAATAGGGAAACCGCTTCAGGATATTAATATTGCGATAGAGAATGCAGGGAAGTTAGAAGTGTATAAGATGGAGAAAAACATTAATCTGTTAGCAACATTATCTGGAGCAGGACCTATGACAGGATTCTTAGGAACTGTAGTAGGAATGGTGATGGCATTCCATGAGATGTCTACAGCTAGCTCTGCTCGTATAGATATGAGTGTATTATCAGAGGGGATTTATACAGCGATGATGACTACAGTATTTGGATTGATTGTAGGAATTATATCTTATGTAGGGTATAATCACCTTGTAAGTAAGATAGATAAGATTGTACATCAGTTAGAGGCAAATGCAGTAGAGTTTTTAGACCTATTAAATGATCCAGCATAATGAATATAAGAGGTAGAAATAAAGTATCTGCAGAGTTTAATATGTCGTCTATGACCGACATCGTATTCTTATTGCTTATATTTTTTATGGTAGCCATTACTACGATGACGAGTACTAATGCACTAGATTTAATACTTCCTAATTCTGATGGTAAAGCTGATGTAGTAGAGACTGTAGCTGTGAGTGTAGATGACCAGTCTAGCTATTATATCAATGAACAAAAAGTGATGCCTGAAGAACTAGAAGAGGGACTGAAAAATAAATTAAATACAATAGAGAATCCTAATGTAGTATTGCATGTCGCTAAAGGTGTACCTGTAGAGGATGCAGTATTTGTGATGGATATTGCTTATCGCAATAATTATAAGATTGTATTAGCAGTGGAACCAAAGTAGGTATGAAGATATTACAAACAGAAAGTGAAAAAAAGGCTTTTGCAATTACTTCAACAGTTTTTGTGCTTCTTTTTTTGTTGTTTTTCTTTTATAAAATTATAACTCCTGTTCAGGAAAAAGAACCTTATTTATTAGGTGGTGAGATTGCTATTAACTTTGGGAATAGTGAAGTAGGGAAAGGAGATGTACAGCCGACAGAACCTATCGCTATGGAACCAGAGCCTGAAGTAGCTACTCCTGTTGAGACAACAGCTGAGCCTGTTGTTACCCAAAATAAGGTAGATGTTCCTGTAGTAAAAAAAACGGAGGATAAGCCAAAAGCTAAGGAAGAACCTAAAAAAGAAGTTGTCAAACCTAAACCTGACCCAAAACCTAGTCAAAGTACAACTGATGCGCTAGCTAGCCTTATTAATGGGCCAAAGACAGCTGGAGAAAAGTCTGAAGGACAAGGGAACTCTACTAAAGGAGGAGATCAAGGAAAGCTAGGTGGAGATATGTACTCTAACTCTACTTATGGTAGCGGTAAGGGGAATGGTAGTGGTAACGGTACTAGCTGGGGACTGAATGGACGTGCATTAGCCAATAGAGGACAAGTAGTGCCTGAATGTAATGAGGTAGGAACTGTAGTGGTGGAGATAAGAGTAGATAAGAGCGGAAAGGTCGTATCTGCACAACACACTAAAGGGACAACGAACTCTGCTAAATGTCTTACAGATGCAGCTATTGCTACTGCCAAGACATTTAGATGGAAAGCAGATGACAACGCACCGAATATTCAAGTCGGATTTATAGTTATTAATTTTAAAGTAGGACAGTAGTCCTATTTTTTTGAATATGAATTATCAAGAAACTTTAGAATGGATGTTTAATCAATTGCCAATGTATCAACAAAAAGGGGCAATAGCTTATAAAGCAGATTTATCCAATACAATAAAACTAATTAATCATTTAGGAAATCCTCAAGATAGCCTGAAGACGATACATATAGCAGGTACTAATGGAAAGGGGTCTACCTCTTCTATGATTGCTTCTATTCTACAAGAAGCAGGATATAAGGTAGGGTTGTATACTTCTCCGCACCTAAAGGACTTTAGAGAGCGTATCAAGATCAATGGGGTAGAGATATCAGAATCTTTTGTAATCGACTTTATTGGACGTAACAAACCCTTTTTTGAAGAGAATTCGCTGAGCTTTTTTGAGATGACAGTAGGTATGTGCTTTGAATACTTTAAACAGGAGCAAGTAGATGTAGCTGTAATCGAAGTGGGAATGGGAGGTCGTCTAGATGCGACTAATGTTATACATCCATTGATTTCTGTGATTACTAATATAGGTAAGGATCACACAGCATTCTTAGGAGATACACTTGAAGCTATAGCAGGTGAGAAAGCAGGTATTATAAAGAAAGGTGTACCTGTAGTGATAGGAGAGTATAATGAGCATACACAACCTGTATTTATAAGTAAGGCAAAAGAGATGTCTGCAGATATCTATTTTGCTCAAGATACCTATATAGACAACGCATTAGTCTCAGATTTAAAAGGAGATTATCAGAAATCTAATATCCGAACTGTAAGACAAGCGATAGAATTACTAAGAAAATCATTCCATATAACAGAAAAAGCCGAAGTAGAAGGGCTTCTTCATGTGGTCTCGAACACAAAATTATTAGGTAGATGGCAAGTTTTAGGTCAGAATCCGAAGATAATTACAGACACAGCACATAATTCTCACGGATTAACTATCGTGATGAATCAGCTAAAACATGAAAATTACCGCAATTTGTATGTTGTTTTTGGTGTAGTGAATGATAAAGATTTAGATTCTATCCTTCTTTTATTGCCCAAAGAAGCAAAATATTTTTTTGCTAAACCAGATAATTTACGCGGGCTAGAACCTGAGATTTTAGCTACTAAAGCGAGAGAGTTTGGTTTGATGGGAGAGGTTTGTAGTTCAATACCAAATGCTTACGCAAAAGCGAAGGAGACAGCAGGTGCTGAGGACTTGATATATATAGGGGGGAGCACATTTGTGGTAGCTGAAATTTTATAAAAAAAATATTCAAAAAAGCTTGCAAAGTAAAATCACAGTCGTATATTTGCACCCGTAATCAACAAACGATTACACGTTCTTAAAAAGGAAATGGGCGATTAGCTCAGTTGGTTCAGAGCACCTCGTTTACACCGAGGGGGTCGGGGGTTCGAATCCCTCATCGCCCACCATTTTCAAAATATTGTTTTTATCCAAAATTGTTTAAATACTTAGGGCGATTAGCTCAGTTGGTTCAGAGCATCTCGTTTACACCGAGAGGGTCGGGGGTTCGAATCCCTCATCGCCCACAACAATACCTAGTTATTTAAAATTCTTTTGGGCGATTAGCTCAGTTGGTTCAGAGCACCTCGTTTACACCGAGGGGGTCGGGGGTTCGAATCCCTCATCGCCCACAATAACACCAAGTTATTTAAAACATTTTTGGGCGATTAGCTCAGTTGGTTCAGAGCACCTCGTTTACACCGAGGGGGTCGGGGGTTCGAATCCCTCATCGCCCACAAGACAAGTTTGTTTAAAAGTAATATTTTGGGCGATTAGCTCAGTTGGTTCAGAGCATCTCGTTTACACCGAGAGGGTCGGGGGTTCGAATCCCTCATCGCCCACATCCTAAGCTTCACTATACAGTGAAGCTTTTTTTTTTGACCTAATGTGTTTACTGTTCTATCGTTTTTAGGGATTACCATACTGTACCACTCTTATGAGGGATCAGTGACAAAATTTGGGGACTAGGCAAAAAGTCTAGTTAATCTAAAAAGAAAAAACTTCTTATCCCTAACACCTCTATACATCATACGGAAGTATTTAATTTTGGCATTAAATGATTCCGCAGAAGCATTTGTACTTCTATTAATAAAGTAATTGATGATTTCGTTATAGTGTACATTAAAAGTCTTTAAAACAGTACTAAAGTGTTTGAGTGAAGCTTTTTCAATATCATTAAACCAATGAGCTAGCTTAGTCATAGCTATTTCTTTATCTATTTGTAGATTATATATCTGTCTAAGGTTATTAGCAAGTAGATAGGCTTGTTTGATCTCTGGGTATAATTCAAATAGTACCTTAGCTCTTTCTTGTTGATCAGATGTCCAATTAATTTGGTTTTTATAAAGTAGAGAACGTGAGCGAACTAAAAGTTGCTTCTTAGTATCCCCATTAGTAAGTATTTCAGGATTATATATAACGCCTTCTTCCTTAGCCTTTAAAACAGCAGTGTTCTCAGCGTCAAGCTCAGCCCATCTATATTTTATTCTAATATCTTGTACAGCTTCACTTACAAGCTTTTGTACATGAAAACGATCAATTACTTGCACAGCTTTAGGGAAGCACTTCTTAGCTATCTGTTTCATAGCCCCTGCCATATCTAAAGTAATCTCGGTAACTTTATTTCTAAATTTTTTAGGTAGTTTAGATAGATGCTTTATTACAGTATCTGATTTTGTTCCTTTAACTATCGCTACAATGGTCTTTTTCTGACCTTTACCTGCTTTAGAAGTCAGTATAGTGTACAATTCTCTCATAGATAAACATACTTCATCTATGGACAGTTGTTCAGTTATATTTTCTGGATAGAGTAGCCAGTCTTGTGCATGTTCTTGTTGATCCCATTGTTTGAAACCACTAGTTTTATGTTTGTATTGGCGTTGAAACTTTTCACCTTTAACTCCAAATAATTCACCAATAGCCTTACAGCTAAGTACTTTAGTATCGGCCAATTTTTTTTAAGAACTCCGAAAACTCTGTAGTCATTCGTGTTCCTTCTGCGATGATATTCCAATCACGTGATATAATTTCTCCTGTTTGTTTATCTGTCCAACGACGACGTTGTACGTGTAGTTTAACTGATTTACCTCGTAACGGGAAGTCTTCAATAGTAATCATACTATGGAAACCTTTAGAAATAAGCTGTCTTTCAGCACATTGATTTCCGTAATCATTCTTCTCTTCAAAGTAGATATGTAGTTTGGTCTCTAATTCTTCTACTTTAGTAATATTGAAGTGTTCTACTAAGTAAGTAGGTAAGATTAGTTTTAGTATTTCTTGGCTATCCATCATAGCACAAAGATATTATTTTACACTTTCCTCCCCAACTTTTAACGTTGATCCCTTATGAGTTCATAACTTTATATTCAATTTAAAAAACCTGAGTTCGATTAATATTAATGCATAAAAAAAGGTAAAAATCCGTATATTTAAGTATCTGAAATTTAAATATATAAAAGATTTTTACCTATGATTTGTTTCGATAAAATTACTGATATTTTTTGTATTGTAGATGAGTTCTGCAAAGATTTTGAAAATTCTACTAAATCATTTCTTTTAGGGAGCCCTTCAAAACGCCCACCTAGAATGTCTAAATCTGAAGTAATCACCATTTATCTTCTATTTCATTTAAGTGGTTTTCGTTGTTTTAAGCATTTTTATATTTATTATGTTCAAAAACATATGACTAAAGAATTTCCTAATACTGTTTCTTATAATCGTTTTGTAGAGTTGATGCAATCAGTGATTATGCCCATGACTATTTTTGCTAAAACATGTTGTTTAGGCAAGTGTACAGGCATTTCTTTTGTAGATTCTACTCCAATTCAGGTTTGTAAAACTAAAAGAATTAATAGAAACAAGGTTTTTAAAAATATAGCAACAACTGGTAAGTCAACTATTGGTTGGTTCCATGGTTTTAAACTTCACATCATTATTAATGATAAAGGAGAAATCTTAAGCTTTGCCATCACTCAAGCTAATGTAAATGACCGGGATCCTTTAAAAAATGAAGGATTCTTAAATAATATCTTTGGAAAACTATTCGGTGATAAGGGATATATTGGCGCTGAGCTTGCTGAATTACTGTTTCTAGATGGAATAGAATTAATTACCAGTATAAGAAATAATATGAAGAACTCCCTTATGAGTATGTCTGATAAAATACTACTTAGAAAAAGATCAGTAATTGAAACTGTTAACGATGAATTAAAAAATGTATGTCAGGTAGAACACTCTAGACATAGATCACCTATTAACTTCTTTACTAACCTTATCGCTGGAATTATTGCATATCATTTCTTGCCTAAGAAACCTGCCATTAGATATGAGAAAGTAATAACTAATCAATTAGCCTTGTTATAATCGAACTCAGGTTATTAATCATATCAGTAATCTTCTTTTAAAGTCTGCTTGCTTAGAAAAATATAGACTTCCTTTTTTATTATTATCTTCTTCGTAGAGCTATATAACCTTTAGGAATAGCTATTCTATTGAGATTGTCTTTTGTATGAGAGAAAGGTAAAAAACAACTACACTTTTTTTGTACCTCTTTTTTGTTTATTGAATTGTTTTTTCAATGCTATACGTTTTTTAGTGTTCTTGTTTTGTTTTACATATACCTCGCTCTACCCCTTCGTAAGTCTATGTTTTCCTTTAGTCCCTCGACAATCCGTGGAGTATAGTCCATAAATAGTGGACTAGAGAATTAGTAGTCGACGAATACTTCTTGTATTGATAGAGTGTTGTTCTAGAAGTAAAAGTGTAGCTAGAGTTAGCATGAATATTAATCTGTCGAAAAGAATTATTTGTTAATTGTTATTTCGAAAGTTTATTGAGGTTTATACATGATAAATAGTGTAGATCCTTTTTTAAAAGCTATTTGATTAGTTAAATAGTTGTGTTTCTGTTTTTTATATCTTGTGATAAGAAAAATAGAGAGAAGATAACTAGAGAAAGGTTCAAGACAATTGTAATTAGCCTTGACAAACTAATAATATCACAACTAAACAGTATTAATCATGGCTGAGATAAAAGATGGAATATTAGGAGGTGTACATGGTACTGTGGGCACAGTAGTAGGATTTATGTGGAGAGGACGTTATTTTATACGTTCTAAGCCTTGTAAGTCTCATAAACTAGCTACAGAGGCTCAAGTACTTCAACGAAGTAAACTAGGGGTAGTATCTAGCTTTGTGAGTAAGTTTAAAGACTTTGTAAATGAGCATTACCCACAGGCTCTATTGAATAATAAAATGGCGACAGGAAAAGAGCAACTGATCTCTATGCTGATGAAAGAAGGAATCGTTAAGGTAGAAGGCGAACCGTGCATTGATATCGCGAAGGTACTAGTGTCGATGGGGCCACTACCACCTGCAGTAATAAAGAAAATAAATCAACTGAAGACAGGACGTATAAAGGTGCAATGGGATAATAGTATCACAAATGTACTGACGAAGAATACGGATAGATTATCTATTATAGCCTATAGCGAATCGCTAGATCTAGTAGCAGAGATAAGTGCAATCGGGAAGAGGGAGGACAGATATGTTCACTTTGATTTACCTAAGGAGTGGAAAGTAGGGAAGGTTCATTTCTGGAGTGTGTGGAAATCAGCAGATGATAGAGTAATCAGCACAAGTGCGTATCACGGGATAACACAGTTAGGAGAGTATAGTGAGCAGCACACTGAGGAAAGAGAACTACAAGCAGGTAACAGGGAACAGGAGATAGAGAATGAAGAGCTAGTAGCTGAGAAAAGAGAGGTGATAAAGTTAAGTGTGTCTACTAAAAGAGGAGATGTAAAAGAGAAAGAATCACTAGATATAGAACAGCATAAAGAGCCTGAGAAAGTTGGGCTAACAGAGAATACATCTAAGAAGAAGTGGGCTCCACCTGGCTTCTATGGAAGTGAGAAGAGAAGGGATAAGGAAGTAGCACCTCTAGATGAAAACACAGGAGAAGCACCTCGGTCTATACTAGAAGCGATACCTCCTTCACAGAATTCTGATTAAGAGTCCGTTTTTGTGATTTGTGATGAGTTAAGTGTTTTCACTGATGTTATCAAGATGTAATCTATCTCAGAAATAATATTTGGTGAGATAATGAAATATTTTGACAGTTTTTATTAAATAAAGAGTCTTATTTTTGAGTTATGAAGTGTATGTATTTATATCTATTATTACTGATTGGGATGCCTTGTATATATGGGCAGGCTGTTCTGTCTGAGCCTAGTTTTACTAGTTCTGCCTCTATACTTTATCTCAACAGTAATCCTAAAATGTATTTAGAGGATGCTCAGGTGAGGTTTTTTACTAATTTTAAAATGAAGCATACTTCTACTAAGACGAATAGATATGAAGAGAAATATGAGCTAGAAGAACTGATGTACAATAAATATCGTTTATTGAATAGGAATGTTAAGTTTAATAACGGAGTAGCTGTGGATGTGTCTCCAGATAAAGGGTATGTAAGAGAGTACGATCAGGATTTATCCTTTTTACAGAACCTATTTCTCGATCTTCTTATCGGAATATTACCCTAATTATAGGTGTTTTAATATCGCTAGATTATGGGTAAAGTGTATATTTATTTGTTGATTTTACTAGGAATGCCTTGTATATATGGACAGTCAGTCCTATCTACGATTCACTTTGCGAGTCCTGCATCTATAATTTATTTAGAGGGAAGTCCCGAGCTGTATTTAATACATGCAGATGTGAGGTTCTATGCAAACTTTAAGGCTAAACAGAAGTTATCTGTGAGAGATAGATATGAAGAGATGTATAGTGTAAGAAGGTCTATGATGGATAAGAATCTAGAGGAAGCAGAGAAGGTGTATGTGAGAGTTCCTTCTAAACGAGCATTTAATAAAGAGATGACAGGTTGGTTAGATAAAAAAGAAAGAGCAGAAGTAGTTCGCAAAGGCTTTGAAAAAACTTTAGGTAGAGTATTAGCTAGGGTGATGGGAGGTAGATAAGATGGTAGTGTTGGTAAATAAAATAGAAGTAATAGCTTGTTATGTTTAAAAATAGAAGCAGTATGTTTAAAAATGGAGACAATATCTTTAGAAGATTTAGTAATGTTTTATTAATAAGTTTAGTGTTTTGTTGTTTCTTAGGATGTAGTCAACCACCTAAAGATGGTCATTATAAGGCTGTTTCTTTTAGTAAAGTAGATAATAGCCTAATGTTTGGAGTTGCATTAGGGTATATGGAGTTTATCGCTGAGGTAGTTCCATATCTAAAAATAGAAGATGGTGATGTAATTACTGATTTTCCAATAAAAACGAGGGAATCATTGGAGAATTTTAAGAGTTTTACAGGAGCTACATATAATGATGGACGTTCTTTATTAGATAGTATTTATAAAGTTCAGTTAAAGAATGATACTCTTATGATAACGTTTCACTATGTAGGTACATCTCAGCCTACTAAAGATTTTGTATTTAAGTACTTACCTATATCTAAAGAAGAGTATGATGAAGGCGTTAAGAAGTTGTTTTTGAAAGAAGAAGAGGTTAAACATAGCTTTACGACAATGGACTTGTCGAATTTAGATTATACACAAAAAAGACCTGCCTATCTGAAAGATTATAAAAGTATGGTAGCTATGGAGAAGATGTTTTCTTCTGGTGAAAGTAGACAGTATATAGATCAGATATATACTTCTTATAGAACGGTAGACCTAAGAACGTATAAAGATACTACGTACGATTATAAAGAGTTCCAAATAAGTAAAAGTGAGGTAATTAATAAGAGTGTTGCAAATATTGATGATTTGGTATTTAATGATTTTTATGTCTATATAGATACTAATATGGAGACACAAGGTATAGTGCTTGAAAAAAAAGAATGGGATAAAAAGTCTATAAAAGAGCTGTTTGTTAAGCTAAAAGAGAAAAATAAAAATGCTGAACTGAGTTTCTTTGGGCTTCCTCAAAAAGATAAAGATGGTGAAATTAGTAATATTGCCCAGCAATTAGCTGTGAAATGGAAGGACGATCTAAAGAGTGTTACTCTAATCATCGACGATATTCCTGAGAGTATTAGTGATATAGAGCTTTATAAAAAAGTATTTATTACTGATAAGGATAGTTCAAAAAAATTAATTGATAATTGGATGTACTATCTGAATTTAATAGAGCAAGCAAATGTCAAGGTGTATATTATATCACCTAGTTTTGATGAGGTTATTAAAGGAGATGATGAATATCATAGGCAACAGAGTTTTCATGGGGAACCTATTTTGAAAGTGTATGAATATGTATGGAGAGGGTATTATGAGTGGCAAAATAGTTATTAGTGGATGGACTCTGTAATAAAAAAATAAGCAAAGCGACTTCTGGTGTATCAGGAGTCGTTTTGCTTATTTATAAATATGTATTATCGTTTATAGTACGCTATAATACTCGCTTTTGCGATGGTGTTTGCCCATAAATTAAAACCTACAATGGCAGGAGTAGTATTTCCATCTAGTCCTAGTTTATCCGTTTTAAGGGCATGTACTGTTATGATGTATTGGTGATATCCATGATCTACAGGAGGACATGGTCCACCAAAACCTTTTATTCCATAATCTGTAAGGCTCTGTATAGCACCTTTAGGTAATAGAGGAGAGTTGACTTTTCCTGCATCAGTTACTAGTTCGTTTATATTGCTAGGAATATCAAAGACTACCCAATGCCAAAAACCACTTCCCGTAGGTGCGTCCGGATCATACATCGTGATGGCAAAGCTCTTGGTGTCTTTAGGGGCATTGTGCCAAAATAGCTGAGGAGATTGATTCTCTCCATCGCATCCAAAACCATTAAATTCGTGTTGTTTAGTTGTTTCGCCACCTAGATCTTTACTTGATAGCGTAAAGGTATTCTGTCCAAAAACACTAGTCGATAGTGTTAGTACTAGACCGATTATAAAATTTGCAATTTTCATTGAGTTATGATTAAATGTTTAGGGCAAATTTATAGTAAGGTCTATAGTAGGAGTTAGCGGGATTGGGTCAAAAAATGTTGCTAGAAGCTCATTGTTTTTGACTTTGTTTAGGAGTGATATTATACTTGGATTTATATGCTTGTATAAAGCTAGATACATTCTCATAACCTACCTTTATGTAGATTTCTGATGCAGTAGTTGCATGCTGTGTAAGTAGGGTATGTGCATATTCTAATCTTCTGTTTTGAAACCATCTGCTAGGAGAGTCGCCATAGTGTTTTTCAAATTCTCGTTTGAAAGTAGATACACTCATATTGCACAGAAAGGCTAGCTCAGATAGAGTGAGTTTGTTTAAGATGTTCTTTTCTATTGTCTGTGTGAACTTTAAACTTTTATTATTGTTGTTAGTTATAAAGGATTGAAGAAATGCTGTTCCATTGACCTCAATGAGGTATAGCATGATCTCTTCTAGTTTTATCTTTAGTAATCTCTTTTGGATAGAAGGGGAGAGTTTAGCTATATCCATTAGACTTTTTACAAAGTGCTTACTGAAGTTATCGTAGTTAAAAGTATGGATAGAGTGAGTACTTTTATTTTCTACTAGTTCTATCTTGTATTTAGAGATAAATTTAAGTATCAATTCATTGTCAAAGAACAAGAGAATACTTCTGTAATTAGCTGTATTAGATAGTTTTTTGGTCATTAGACAATGACCAGCTTTCATAAGGATGAATTTGGAGTTATCTAATGCTTCAAAATGGTTGTCAGACCATACTTCTTTTGTTCCTTCAACTAAAAAACTAAAAGTGTTTTGATCTAAAATAACTTGTTGCTTAGACAGCTCTTGTCTAGTATGATAATCAAATATAGTTATCTGTTCTGAGGTAACAGTGATGAAGTCATTGGGAAGAAGGATACTTTTCATGCTATCTGTTTTAGGCTATGTAGGTCTTTCTATTTCACTATTACAAATAGATTTTAATAGGTAGGGTAAATGTAGTAAAATAAGCGAAGAGAAAAGAGGGTAAATTGTAAGGGAGAGTGTAATTGTATTTATGAGGACTTTTTATTTAAGCAGTAGTGAGGAGATTGGTGTTACTTTATGAATATTGTAAGCAGAATTTTGATAAGGCTGTTAGATGCATTAACAATTTTTTGTTTATTTTAAAAGAAGAGAGTAGGTTGTTTTTTGAGATAGAATATTGTAATTTAGACAGTTGTTTTTAAGAGAGGAATGGTAATAAAATCTAAAGGAAATGTTTAAATTCCTTCTATACTCTTCTTTAAATGAAGAAATATAAATTATCTTTGCTCCTTTAATTAAATTAATCAAAATGACATTAAATCAGATTTTAACTCCGCAGATAGAGAAGGCGATTCAACAATTATACGGTGCTACTGTAGATAAAGTTGAGTATCAGGCGACAAGAAAAGAGTTTGAGGGTGATATTACTGTAGTTATCTTTCCTTTTCTAAGACAGATAAAAGGAAACCCAGTAGAAATCGGTACTAAGATAGGTGAGTACTTAGTAGAGCATACTTCTGTAATAGAACGGTTTAATGTAGTAAAAGGATTTTTGAATTTAGTAGTTTCAGATAGTTACTATATCGATTTCTTTAATGCTATACGCAGTGAAGAGCACTTCGGATATGTGACACCTACACCTGGTGATAAGTCAGTGTTAGTAGAATATTCTTCTCCTAATACAAATAAACCTCTTCACTTAGGTCACGTTAGAAATAACTTATTAGGATATTCGGTAGCGGAGATATTAAAGGCTTCTGGTAAAAAAGTTTATAAAACACAGATCATTAACGATAGAGGTATCCATATCTGTAAGTCTATGTTGGCTTGGCAAAAGTATGGTAATGGAGAGACTCCTGAATCTACTGGACTTAAGGGAGATAAGTTAGTAGGAAACTACTATGTGAAGTTTGACGTAGAGTACAAGAGCCAAATCAAAGAATTAATGGCTCAAGGTATGTCTGAAGACGAAGCTAAGAAAGAAGCTCCAATCATTAAAGAAGCAAAACAGATGCTTGTAGATTGGGAACATAATAAACCTGAGGTTATTGAATTGTGGAAAACAATGAATCAATGGGTTTATGATGGTTTTGCGGTATCGTATAAAAACTTAGGAGTAGACTTCGATAAAGTGTACTACGAAAGCAATACTTATTTATTAGGTAAAGATGAGGTAGAGAAAGGTCTAGAGCAGGGAGTATTCTTCAAAAAAGAGGATAACTCTGTATGGATAGACTTATCAGAAGAAGGATTAGATGAGAAGTTAGTACTTCGTGGAGACGGTACTTCTGTATATATGACACAGGATATCGGTACAGCTATACAGCGTGTGAATGATTTCGGTGATGTAGGAGGTATGGTATATACTGTAGGTAATGAGCAAGATTATCACTTTAAAGTTCTGTTTTTAATTCTTAAACGTCTTGGTTTTGACTGGGCTGAGAGTTTATATCATTTATCTTATGGAATGGTAGAGTTACCATCAGGTAAGATGAAAAGTAGAGAGGGAACTGTAGTAGATGCAGATGAACTAATCCAAGAAATGACTGACACGGCTAAGTCTATCTCAGAAGAATTAGGTAAACTAGAGGGGTACTCTGAAGAAGAGCGTACTCAGCTATTTACTACAATAGGCTTAGGTGCATTAAAATACTTTATCCTAAAAGTAGATCCTCGTAAAGGGATGATGTTTAATCCTAAAGAATCAGTTGATTTTGCAGGAAATACAGGACCGTTTATTCAGTATACGTATGCTCGTATCCAATCTATCTTAAGAAAGGCAGACTTCGATTATACATCAGAAATAAAAGGTATCACATTAGATCCTAAAGAGAAAGAATTATTAAAGTTATTAGAGGAGTTCCCTGTAGTGATTCAGGATGCTGCTCGTACACATAGCCCTGCTCTTATAGCTAATTATGTATATGAATTAGTAAGAGAGTATAACTCTTTTTATCAAACGGTATCTATTCTAGGAGAAGAAGATGCTGTATTAAAAGCGTTTAGAGTACAATTGTCAGAAAAAGTAGGAATGGTGATTAAGGATGCGTTCTCATTATTGGGAATCGCTGTACCAGACCGAATGTAATCTTATATTTTTTTGTGAAAGTAGAGAAATCATACCTATACCAGTCACTTGCCATTATAGTAATGGCAAGTGGCTTTTTTTTATTCTTTAAAGGGAATTTGCCTAAAAAGTTATTTAGTGAAGAAGCTCTTCCTACAAGTAATATTGTAGTGGATAGTCTGATGTTAGAAGCACTAGAAGGCATAGAAAAAGAGAAGCTAGTAACTAAAGATAGTCTAAAGACTGAAAAAACAGGAATAGATGATGAGAATGTAATCATCGTTCCAGAAGATGTATTTACTAGTGATGAAGAATCTAGTTCTTTTAAGGGAATGGCGTATCTGGAGAATTTCTTTGCTAAACTATATGCTTTAGAACAACAAAAAGGAGCACGTGTTCGTATAGCTTATTATGGAGACTCGATGACGGATGGAGACTTAATCGTACAAGATCTGCGTAAGAATTACCAGAGTAAATATGGAGGTATGGGAGTAGGTTATGTACCTATTATGTCGGAATCTGCACAGTCTAGATTATCTGTTATCCATAAATATTCGAATAACTTCAAGATGCAGTCTTACCTAAACGTCAAAAAACCTCAGAAGCCTTTTGGGGTATCAGGACAGGTGTATTTCGTGAAAGATACAGTTAAACCTACTTGGGTGAGTTACACAGCAGGTAAGATGCAAAATATGACAATGCTTTATAATCCAACACTTTATTATGGAAGTTCTAATAATAAAAGAGGGGAAGTAGCAGTTATTATAAATAAAGATACTATTGTCAAGAAATTAAGCATCAGTTCAGAATTAAATAAACTGAAGATAGCTGATGGTAATATTAAAGGTGTTAAACTACTATTTAAACATGCTGATTCTATTCCGATATATGGTGTAGATTTTAGTGCAGGTGGTGGAGTACAGGTGGATAATTTCTCTAGTAGAGGTAATTCAGGATTGCCACTATCGTTGTTTAAAGTGAGTTTAATGCAGAAGTATCAAAAGAATTTAGATTATAGTCTAATCGTACTACATTACGGAGCTAATGTTTTAAACTACGGATCTCTAGATTACTCATGGTATACAAGGAAGATGGGGAATATGGTGAAACATTTAAAACAATGTTTTCCTAATGCTAGTATTCTAGTAATATCTACTGCGGATAAATCATCTAAAGTAGAAGGTGTGATGAAGACAGATGCTGCTGTAGAACCACTGATGAAGGCACAGAGAAAATATGCTATGGAAGCTCATGCTGGATTCTTTAACCTATACGAGGCTATGGGAGGAAATGGTTCTATGGTCAAATGGGTAGAAGAGGTACCTGCAAAAGCGAATAAAGATTATACACACTTTAATCATAGAGGAGCTTCTGATATCTCAGGTAAGATCTTCGCTAGATTAGAAGAGGGGTATACAGATTATAAAAAGAAACACGCAGGACAAGTGCCTGTTAAGAAAGTAGATTCTCTTCAGCAACCAGATAAAGAAACTGTTGTAAGAGAAGATAGTTCTAAACAAAAAATAGAAAATGAAAAGGAATAAAATTGCTGTTTTTGTTGTAGGTATTTTATTTCATATTGGTTCTTTTGCTCAGGTTAATTCACTTCTTACTAATGAGTTTAGTGATGAAGAGGTAGAAAATGTGAATGAAGAAGGAATAGGAAATAAGATCTATTACGCAGAACAATTAAAAACTTTCTTTGAGAAAGTTCAGAAGATGACTCGTTCTAAGGAAGGGAAGATAAACATTGTTCATATAGGTGATTCTCATATTCAAGCTGATTTTTTTAGTGGAAGAATGAGAACTTTACTTCAAGATAGATTTGGAAATGGAGGATTGGGATTTGCCTTTCCTTATAAATTAGCTAAGACGAATGGTAACTCTCTTGTTAGGTATTCTTCTAATGCAGAATGGAGTAGTTACAGAAACATATTTCCAGTAAAAGATGCACAAGTAGGATTAAGTGGAATAGCGCTGTCTACAAATAATAGTAATGCTGTCATAGAGCTTAGTGTACGTGATGCTTCATATGGTTTTTCTCGCATGAAAGTTTTTACACCTTCTAATAAAAAGGAGTTTAATGTAGGAACGGCTAGTCAAAAAGTTTTCTTAGAATCAACTGCCCCTAAGAAGATTTCTCATCAGATTAAAAGAGGAGAGTCTCTAGGAGCTATCGCTAATAAGTATAATACTACTATTACTGAGATTAAGAAAGCGAATAATATGAAGACGAATACCATTCATGCGGGTAAGAGGCTTAGTATTCCTACTAAGCAGAGGGAATCTGTAGTGGTGTCTAATAATATGTTTAATGAGCTATCAGGGGAGAAGAATGACGTATTCTATACCTTTGAGTTAGGAGAAGAGCTAGACCGTATCTATTTCTACTCTAATCAACAGGCTGAAGCGTATGACCTAAATGGTGTAGTATTAGAGAATGATAAACCTGGAATACTATATCATACAATAGGTGTGAATGGGGCGAGGTTCTCTGATTATACTAAATACGATTTGTTCTTTAAGCAACTTAGAGGATTAGAGCCAGACTTAGTAATTGTATCTATGGGAACTAATGAGTCCTTTGATAGAATGAGTGGAAGAGATTTTCAAGAGCAAGTCAATATGTTCTTAGCTAAGGTAAAGAAAGTAGCACCTCATGCAAGTGTGTTATTGACTACACCTCCACCATCTTATTTCTCTAAAGATAAGCCTAATACTGTAGCAGCAGAATTATCTAATGAATTAATCATTAATGGAATAGATGGGAAGTATGCTATCTGGGATTTATATTATAATCTAGGAGCAACGCTAGGTTTGCCTAGTTTAAGAGAGAACGGAATGCTATCAAAAGATCTTGTGCACTATACTGTGAAAGGGTATGAATATACAGGAGATTTATTCTATGAGGCTCTTATCGATGCTTATAACCAATTTGTCAAACAAAATAGTGCTTTTTAATTAAATGAGTCTATTTAATATTGAAATACCAAGTATAACTATTGATCAAGTAATCAATTGGTTTACTTTTAATCCTAAAGAGCCTTTGTTGTTTAACTCAGGTTTGTTTTTAGGGATATTTATTGTGTTTTACCTCTTCTATATCTTGATGAGAAAAACCTTCCACATTCGTTTATTGTATGTGACCTTATTCTCTCTATTCTTTTATTATAAGTCTAGTGGAATGTATTTTATTATCTTGATAGGATCCTCTTTAATGGATTACTATTTTGCTAATATTATTAATCATACCTTGAATGCAGCGAAGAAGAAACTACTCTTAACGATTAGTATTGTTGTAAACTTAGGGTTACTAGGTTACTTTAAGTACACAAACTTCTTTTTAGATGGAGTTAATTTCTTTGCGAATACGAAGTTGCATTTAGATGATATTATACTACCTGTAGGGATCTCTTTCTTTACGTTCCAATCTATTAGTTATATTATAGAGATTTATAGAAAAGAGATAGAGCCAACGAAGAACTTTTTAGATTATTTATTCTTTATTTCGTTCTTTCCACAGTTGGTTGCGGGGCCTATCGTTCGTGCAAAAGACTTCTTGCCACAGATATATAAGAATATTTATGTGTCTAGAGATTATGTGAATGAAGGGTTGTTATTAATCATCGGAGGGTTATTGAAGAAAGCAGTTATTTCTGATTATATCTCTATTAACTTCGTAGATCGTGTATTTGATGCTCCGAATAGTTATACAGCATTTGAAAATCTAATGGCATCTTATGGGTACGCTATTCAGATTTATTGTGACTTCTCAGGATATTCAGACATGGCTATTGGTATAGCATTGTTGATGGGATATAGATTGCCAGTTAACTTTGATGTACCTTATCAGTCTATGTCTATTACAGAATTCTGGAGAAGATGGCATATATCGCTTTCTACTTGGTTAAAAGATTTCTTGTACATATCAGTAGGAGGAAATAGAAAAGGAAGTTTCGGAGGATATTTCTTTCCAGGATTATTCTTTGCAGGTATCTTAGGATGGGGGATTTACTATATGAATGAAAGTATTATTCCATTAATTCTAGCTGTAGCATCTATTGTTGTTTTCGGCCTAACCTTCTTGTTAGCAAAAGACAAAAAGAAAAATATGTATACTAACTTTAACCTATTAACGACTATGTTATTAGGAGGGTTATGGCATGGAGCTAGTTTGCGTTTTATTGTGTGGGGAGCCTTACACGGTATTGCTTTAGCGATACATAAGATTATCATGGAGCTGTTTCCTAGAGCAAAAGGAGTTAAACCTCACTTATTATGGAGAATTTTCTCTATATTCTTAACCTTTAACTTTGTAACGTTTTGTTGGATATTCTTTAGAGCGACCTCTTTTGATACCGCATTAAATGTTATCAATAATATTGCAAGTATAGAGTTTGATTGGGAAGCTTGGACTACTATTGCTATGGGGTATAAAAATGCGTTTATGTTGATCGGTATTGGATTCGTATGGCATTATATACCTAAGTCATGGATGGCAGTGCCTCATCAGATGTTTAATGTTGCGCCAATGTTTGTAAAGGCAGTAGTACTTGGCTTTGTGTTTTGGATTGTTTATGCAACTGCTACAGCAGGACCACAACCATTTATTTATTTCCAATTCTAAAAGTATTTGATTTAAGATAAAAAAAGCCCGATTCTAATGAGTCGGGCTTTTTTGTATTATTATTATAAAGATTATTTCTGTCTTAAATCAGCACTGTGTTTAGGAGACAATAGAGGTTCTGCGAATTCTATTACTTTTTCTTCTTCTAATGCTCCTAAGATAGCATATACATTTCGATAGTCGGTTTTGCTAGGAATGTTAATCACGAAGTATTGCTCACTACACACTTCTATTTCTGTACCTGCATAAAGGATTTCATTGTATAGATCTTCTCTGTTATATTTTTCTTTTTGAACGATAACTTGCACAGTAGAGTTCCCTGAAGCAGTATCTACATATCGATACGTAAGTGTGTTTTCTGTTTCGTCAAATTCTGCATAGATAATATCATCACATGAAAAATCAGGTCCATAAAAAGGAATATTATCAACTTGGTATAACCCTTTTTCTTTATCTATGGTCTTTCCCCAAAAAGTCTCGACCGTATTTTCTTCTAAGACATCACTATAATATCTAACTAAGATTTGTTGATATTGCTCTTCCATTGTGTATTAATATTTGTTCTATTTGTTTTAATCATTGAATAGATACATTATATGTTTCTATTCGATGTCAAAGATAATGCAAACTGTAAAATATAATACCAAAACAGTTGTTTTTGTGCTTAGTTTCGCAATTTAAGTTTGAGTAGTTTAGTATTAGTTGTGATATATAAGGTCTTAAAGTCATCTGAGAATACACAATTAGTAGCTAATTCTGAGAAGTGTACACGAGCGGTTAGTTCAAGGTCTTTATTGAATATCCATAAACCATTAGGCCCTGCAGTAAATATATTGCCAAACCGATCTACTTCAATGCCTCTAGGTTTATCTTCTATTTCACTGATGAATGGTGTGTAATCAAATACTTTAGGTGTGTCTGATTGTATTTTGCTTTTATTTAAGTTATACTGATATAGATAGTCTTTCTTTTGGTCTGAATAGGTGATATAGAGAAGTTTATTATCAATAGATAAAGTTATTCCTTGTGGTGTTAAATCACTTTGAAAGAGCAATTCTAGTTTGTTTTTGTTTGTTATTCTATATAAACCGTAAGTAGTAGTTTTTTTCTGTTTTGATTTACTTTCTGTAAGAATTGTATCCGTAAAATAGATATTACCAGAGTTATCTTCTGTAAAGTGAGAAGGATTGATTAATTTGATTTTTTGAGGGTTATTGATCCAAGAGGTGAAGTTAAACTTTGGTTCTCTAATAATGGCACTCATTTTAGCTATTTTATCTTCTCCATAAAGGAAAAGAGTAATCTCTCCTTGGTTATTAAAGTGTAAAGCACTTGAGTTTAGGTCTCCATTCTTTGTGTTTTGACCTATAAAATCGATGGCTTCTAAGTAAGTTCTAGGCTCGTTATAATGTTCTTTCCAATAGTGTATTTTCTTATTGGGGAAGTCTGTAAAGAGCAATAAGTTTTCTGCTTGAATCCACAAAGGTGAATCAGCATATTGAAAACCTTCAGCGATTACCTCTATGTATGCGTTGTCATCAAATACTAATTGCGCTATAGGATTGATGATTTCAATTTTGCCTATACGTTTACCACTTTTAGTATTAGTGTTATTATGTTTAAGATTCTTATTCATAATAAGTTAATTGATAATTATAGAGATAAATATAGTAAAAAATGTAATATAAGGTCTTGTGATAATAAATTTAAATACAGTCTTTTTGCTGTATAGATATTATATCTTTTTCAAAATATAGATAAATACAAATTCTAAAGTATTGTTATATGAATAAGTGATTTCGTTTTTTAAAGAATACTTTGTGATAATTATAGGATAAAATCTGTTACATTTACTTAGATATAACTACTAATAAGAAAAAGAAAAGATATGAACTTGTTTAAAAAATTAGCAGGAGAATTCATTGATATCATTGAGTTCTTAGACCCAACTCAGAATACTATAGTACACCGTTTTGAGCGTTATCAAAACGAGATAAAGAATAATGCAAAGTTAGTTGTTCGCGAAGGACAAATGGCTGTGTTTATCAACGAAGGACAATTAGCAGATGTTTTTAGTCCAGGTACACATACTTTAAATACGCAGAACTTACCAATATTAGCAACTTTAAAAGGTTGGAAATATGGCTTTAATAGCCCTTTTAAAGCAGAGGTATATTTCGTTAGTACAAAGACTTTTATTGATCAACGTTGGGGAACTAAGAATCCAATTATTCTAAATGACAATCGTTTTGGAATGATAGAGGTGCGTTCTTTTGGTACGTATACATTTAAAATTGCAGATCCAGGTAAGTTTATTAAAGAGATCGTAGGTACGTCAG
Source organism: Myroides sp. A21 (assembly GCF_000807225.1). NCBI lineage: Bacteria > Pseudomonadati > Bacteroidota > Flavobacteriia > Flavobacteriales > Flavobacteriaceae > Myroides > Myroides sp. A21. The sequence continues at coordinate 195,308 of NZ_CP010327.1, read as the reverse complement.
GTACATTTACTACAGATCAAATTAATGATCAGCTGAGAAGTGCTATTGTTACTCGTTTTACGGATTCTATTGGTGAAGCTAATTTGCCTATCGAGACGTATGCTGCAAACTTAAATGAGTTGTCTACTGCGATTTTCGCGTATATGAAAGACGATTTCGAAGTTTATGGTATGGATGTTACGAAGTTCTTAATCGAGAATGTATCTATGCCTGAAGATATCAAGAAAGAGATCTTTGAGTTGAGCAGATTAAATCATGTTGATTTAAATAAATTAATGCAGATGAAGGCTGCTAAAGCTATGGAAGCAGCAGCTAATAACCCATCAGGTGTTGCTGGAGCAGGAGTAGGTATGGGAGCAGGATTCGCTATGGCGAATCAGTTTGGACAAGCAATGGCGCAAGGACAAACTACTACACAGCAACAACAACCTGCGGCAAATACTCCTCCACCTATCCCAGGTGCTGTAGTAGTAAGTTATTTTGTAGCAGTAAACGGGCAACAAGCAGGTCCTTTTGATTTAGAAGGATTAAAACAGATGACAACGAATGGACAGTTACAAAGAGATACCTTAGTTTGGAAAAATGGAATGGCGAATTGGGAAAAAGCAGGTGAACAAGGTGATTTGACCCCTTTATGGGCACAAACACCTCCACCATTACCAAATATGTAATACGATAAACAAAGGTGCTTCAGAGGCTTTAAATCTTCTTCAGCACCTTTTTTGTACAGGATTAGAATAAAGAGAAAGTTAATAGCTATTTAATTAGAATAAGAAGTGTCGTCAGGAGAAGAGATAAAATTAAATACATCAGAAGCTACACCATGTAGCTCATGTGGTGGGCTAATGACCTATAAGCCAAGTGCTCAAGCATTAGTATGTGAGTATTGTGGTACTGTAAAGGAAATAGAGCAGGGGACAAAAGATTTGAATGAGCATGATTTCGCCAGTTTTATGGAGAGTTATGAAAAAGAGAGCTTTAGTACCACTAAGGTTGTAGAATGCAGTAGTTGTCATGCTACTTCTACCGTAGATGAGAACCTGAAGTCGATGGCATGTCCTTATTGTGCTAATCCATTAGTAGAACAAGATATACACGAAGAAAGATATATTAAGCCAGAGTATGTATCTCCTTTTGCTGTGGATAGGAATCAAGTATCAGGTATATTACAGAGGTGGATAAAAGATTTATGGTTTGCACCTAATAAAATACAGAGAGGAATATTCTCAGCAGATAATTTAAGAGGAGTATATGTACCTTTTTGGACCTACGATATGCAAACTCATACTGATTATAGAGGGGAGCGTGGAGATGCCTATTATGTGACAGTAGGTAGTGGCGAGAATAAAAAAAAGGTACGTAGAGTTTCTTGGTCAAGAGTAAGTGGTAGAGTGTCTAATTTCTATGATGATATCTTAGTGACAGGAAGTAAAACACTCAAAATGGATTTGCTTAATTCTATCTCTACAGGTTGGGATCCTAAAGGTGTACAAAAGATAAAACCAGATTATTTAAGTGGGTTTATTACAGAGAAATACCAAGTAGATTTAAAAGAAGGATATGATAAGGCCAGAGATATCGTCTATCAATATGAAAGAGAAAGTGTAAGAAGAAATATAGGGGGAGATGAACAGCGTATACATAATATGAATACAGATCTGTCCTATATTACTTTTAAGCATATCCTTTTGCCTTTATATGTAAGTTCTTTTTCTTATGGTAATAAGCAGTATACTTTCTATGTCAATGGAGTAACAGGTAGAATTACAGGCGAACGACCATACAGTACTTGGAAGATTGCTTTTGCAGTTTTATTAGGATTGATTGTATTATGTTTCTTAGTGTACTTGTTTAAAGATGCATAGGTATGAAAGTAAAAAAGGTAGTAATAGGATTATTAATAGTTTTTGTAGCTGTGATTTTGGGATGGATTGGTTACCTTTCTTACCTTGAGCGCTCAAAACAACCCTCTCAACTTTCAGGAAAAGAAGAAACCATCGAAGTGATGTATGTGAATTGGGCTTGTGATTGTGCAGATTTTATTGATGCCTCTTTTCTTGTAGAAGGGTATGAGATAGATGAAAAAGATTGTATTTTTATAGAACCAAGTACTGAAAACTTGGCAATTGATAGTGATACTTTATACCACAAACAGTTTGATTATTTTATTAAACTAAAAGGGCATTACTATATTGATAAGGGGGTGCCTACTTCTTATGAACGCAAGGTAGCAAATCCCATTATGTCACCTGATAAAGCTAAAGTATTTAGATATAGTTCATATGAATTTGTAAAGAAGAAATAAAATAACAAAGCCTCCTAATGGGAGGCTTTGTTATCTTTTAAAAGTATATTTTATGGTTTGTGTGCCTTTAGGGTAATCTAAACTAAGAGTTATTTCTTCTTTATTTACTTTTTCTACTAAATGCATTTTATAATGGTAGAAATTTGAAATTTCTATTTTTTTAAATGTACTTGTAGATTGTGAAGGAACCATGACAAGTAAATCTCGTTCAACTACTTTGTAACTTAGTTTGTCTGTTGTTTCATTACAATTTCCTGCTTGATTTGTAGAAGATATTTTTCGATTAACTTCTTCTTTGTTAAAAGTCCATTTTTCAGTTGAACATTTTTTTTTCTTTGTGTAATCAATACTTAGAATAACTTTTCCTTTATTATCAAGAAATTCCTTTTTTTCGATTGTCCATTCTTTTATAATTTCCTCTTTAAAATTAGCTACTTCGTAAGGGACATTATCATCGCTAGAACATGCTGTAAAATTATAACTTGTAATAGCTATAATTATAAGTACTACAATTTTTTTCATAATAGTTTCTTTAGTTGGTTAAGAGACTAAAGGTATAGTAAAGCATATTTTTTTAAATATACAATTCAAATTGTTTAACTCAAATTATGTATTAAATCAAAGAGTGTAATGTTTTTTAAATTTATTATATACTAAAGAAGGGCTGTCTATTTAAGACAGCCCTTCTTGTTATTTATAAGCCATTTGATTATTTAGCGTTGTTTTCTTCAATCCACTTGCGTGCATTAACGAATGCTTCCATCCAAGGAGAAACTTCATCTTTTCTTCCTTCTGGATAGTTAGCCCAGTGCCATTGGAATAATGAACGCTCGATATGAGGCATCATTACTAAATGGCGTCCTGTAGTATCACACATCATCGCTGTGTTAAAGTCAGAACCATTAGGGTTAGCAGGGTAAGCATCATAAGCGTACTTCGCTACGATATTGTATTGATCTTCTGTCTCAGGTAAGTTGAATTTACCTTCACCGTGAGAGATCCACACTCCTAATGTACTTCCAGCTAAAGTAGAAAGCATGATAGAGTTGTTTTCTTGGATTGTTACAGATGTAAAGTTACTCTCGTGTTTTTGAGAGTCATTGTGTTGCATCTTACCATGTACTTTGTGTTCAGGGTTGATTAACTCTAACTCCATAAACAGCTGACATCCATTACAGATACCTACAGATAAAGTGTCTTGACGAGCAAAGAAATTTTTCAGTGCTGTATTCGCTTTCTCGTTGTACATAAATGCACCAGCCCATCCTTTAGCGGATCCTAATACGTCAGAGTTAGAGAATCCACCTACAGCTCCGATAAATTGGATGTCTTCTAATGTTTCTCTACCAGAGATAAGGTCAGTCATGTGAACGTCTTTTACATCAAAACCAGCTAAGAACATAGCATTAGCAACCTCTCTTTCAGAGTTACTACCTTTCTCACGGATAATAGCTGCTTTAGGTCTTGGTTTAGAAGCGTCAACTACAGGTTTTTTACCATCAAACTGAGCAGGGAAGCTGAAGTTTAAAGGCTGTACTTTATAGTTGTTATAACGATCTGTTGCTTTGTTGTTTTTCGTTTGTTTTTGGTCTAATAAGTAAGACGTTTTAGCCCAAGTATCTCTGATAGCAGGCACGCTAAATGTAAAGTGATCTGCACCATTAGTGAATGATACTTGTTCATCTGTAGTTACAGTACCTATCTTAGTAGCGATAACGCCTTTAGCAGCTAAAGCTTGTTCTAAAGTAGCATCGTCTTTTGCTTGAACGATAAGTGCGATGTTCTCGTTGAATAATGTTTTTACAGTATCCTTTTCGTTAAGAGCAGTTAAGTCATACTTAGCTCCTAAGTTTACATCTGCAAACGTCATTTCTAAAAGAGAAGTAACTAAACCTCCACTTCCGATATCGTGTCCAGCAGCGATTTGCTCATTAGCTACTAATTCTTGAATAGCATTAAATGCATTCTTAAAGTAAGTAGCATCAGTGATAGTAGGAACTTCTTGACCTATTTTGTTTAATACTTGTGCGAAAGAAGAACCTCCTAATTTGAAGCTATCTTTAGACAAGTTGATATAGTAAATAGAACCAGCATTTTTCTTTAAAGTAGGTTCTACTATTTTCGTAATATCAGTACAGTTAGCCGCTGCAGAGATAATAACCGTACCAGGTGCGATTACTTCATCATTAGGGTACTTCTGCTTCATCGATAAAGAATCTTTTCCTGTAGGGATATTGATTCCTAATTCGATAGCGAAGTCTGAACAAGCTTTTACGGCTTTGTATAGACGAGCATCTTCTCCAGTATTGTTACATGCCCACATCCAGTTAGCAGATAAAGAAACGTTCTTGATACCTTCTTTTAGCGGAGCCCAAACGATATTAGATAAAGCCTCTGCGATAGCGTTTCTACTACCTGCAGCAGGATCTATGATTGCTACGATAGGAGCGTGTCCTACAGTAGTAGCGATACCTTCTTTACCTTTATAATCAAGTGCCATAGCACCTAAGTTGTTTAATGGCAATTGTAATGGGCCAGTACATTGTTGTTTAGCCACACGACCACCAACACAACGGTCTACTTTATTTGTTAACCAATCTTTAGAAGCTACAGCCTCTAATTGTAATAATTGGTTTAAGTATTCTTCTACTTTGTTTACAGAGTAATCTAAATCAGCATATATACGGTTGATAGTTTTATCATCCATGATTGTTTTAGGAGAACTACCGAACATATCTTCGATAGCGAAGTCCATAGGTTTATCACCTTTAGTTTTAGACTCTATCGTAAAGCGGTGATCATTTGTAATCTCACCTACAGTGTACATCGGAGCACGTTCTCTCTCAGCAATCTTCGCTAAAGTATCGATGTCTTTTTGCCCAATAACTAATCCCATTCTTTCTTGAGACTCATTACCAATAATTTCTTTAGCAGATAGAGTAGGGTCACCTACTGGTAAAGCATCTAAGTTGATGTTTCCACCTGTTTCTTCTACTAACTCAGAAAGACAGTTTAAGTGTCCACCCGCACCGTGATCGTGAATAGATACGATAGGGTTGTGTTCAGCTTCTACCATCGCACGGATAGCATTAGCAGCACGTTTTTGCATCTCAGGGTTAGAACGTTGGATAGCATTTAACTCAATACCTGAACCAAAAGCACCTGTATTAGCAGAAGATACTGCTGCACCTCCCATACCGATTCTGTAGTTCTCACCACCTAAGATTACCACTTGGTCACCTTCAGATGGCTTGTGTTTTAATGCTTGGTCAAGTTTACCATATCCAATACCTCCAGCTTGCATAATCACCTTGTCAAATCCAAGTTTACGAGCGTCTTCTTCATGTTCGAATGTAAGGATAGAACCTGTGATTAATGGTTGTCCAAATTTGTTACCAAAGTCAGAAGCACCATTAGAAGCTTTGATTAAGATATCGATAGGAGTTTGGTATAACCACGCTCTTTCGTCCATCGCTTGTTCCCAAGGGCGGTTTTCTTCTAAGCGAGAGTATGATGTCATATAGATAGCAGTACCTGCTAATGGCAATGAACCTTGTCCACCAGCTAAACGGTCGCGAATCTCTCCTCCTGATCCAGTAGCAGCACCGTTAAAAGGCTCTACTGTAGTAGGGAAGTTATGCGTTTCTGCTTTTAATGAGATCACAGAGTCAAACTCAGTCTCTGCGTAGAAGTCAGGCTTGTCTGCTGATTTAGGAGCAAACTGGGTTACCTTAGGACCTTTTACGAAAGCAACGTTATCTTTATAAGCCGAAACAATATCATTAGGATTTGTCTCAGATGTTTTTCTAATTAATTTGAATAGGGAAGTAGGTTGTTCTTCTCCATCAATGATGAATGTACCATTAAATATCTTGTGACGACAGTGCTCAGAGTTAACTTGAGAGAATCCGAATACTTCAGAGTCAGTTAACTTACGTCCAAGTTTAGTAGATAATTCATTTAGGTAAGTAATTTCTTCTTCATTTAAAGCTAAACCTTCTTGTGCATTGTATTTAGCGATGTCTTCAATGTAGTTAATTGCTTCAGGAGCAATGTTGATGGTAAAGATGTCTTGGTGAAGTGCATCAAACTCTTGTAGTAACATAGGGTCAAATGCGTCACTGTCTTCAGCTTTTACAAACTCTTCAATACGGATAATTCCATTGATCCCCATATTTTGAGTAATCTCTACTGCATTCGTACTCCATGGAGTAACCATCGTAGCGCGTGGACCGACAAATTTAGCATTGATTGTTTTCTCGTTAATGTGCTTGGCATTGCCAAATAACCAATTTAACTTTTGGATATCTTCATTAGATAAGTTGTTCTCCACTTGTACAGTGTAGAACTTTCTCGAAGGGTTTTCGAAGAAATGAATCATTACGTTAAGAATATTTAGTTGTTGTTGTAATGCACAAAAATAGACTAAAAAAACAAGATTTTAAAACTTAATATTTTACTCTTAATTTTTAATTCAATAAACTCATTTTAACAAAGAAAGATTATAGACAACTCTATAATCTTTCTTTGTTATGATTTGATATCATTTCTTAACATCCATAGTTTTACATATCTAAGGAAGGTTGCGTAACTGTTTAAAACAGATAATATTAATCCTGGTACACCATCTCTAAATCCTTGTTGAATAAAATAGTGTTTTAAGAATCTAAACGCTGGTTTAAGAATAAAATGATATAGAGTTAATTTACCTGTTCGTTTATTATAATCCTCTGCTTGTAGAGTTGCATATTGATTAAGTTTTTGAATATGAATGTCAAATCCTCTATATGTATTATGATATAGTTTATTTTTTAAAAAGCCTATAGTGCCATCTACGACTAAGTTCTCATGAACATAGTTTTTATATGAACATTTGTGCTTATTAAATAGACGGATAACTTTGTCTTTCTGATATCCAGAATAATGTATAAGTTGATTAAAGAAGTAGTTCGATCTATATACCCAATAAGCTTCGTGATTATTTATGTTATCGTTATTTATTAGGACTTGTATCTCTTGTTTAAGGTCTTCTGTTAATTGTTCATCTGCATCTAATAATAATATCCAATCATTTTTAGCATGAGGTATAGCATAATTCTTTTGATTCGAGAAGTTGTCAAATTTGCGTTGTATAACTTTTGCCCCTAAGCCTTCAGCAATGCTTACAGTATTATCTTGACTATAAGAATCTATAACTATAATTTCACTTACAATGTCTTTAGCAGATAAAATACACTGTTTAATCTTGTCTTCTTCATTTTTAGTCGGGATTAAAAGAGTCAATTTATTGATCATTGTAATAATTTAAATGATGAATGTATTTAGTAATAGTAACAGAATAAAAGCTGCTTTATTGCTTATGCAAGTTAATTAATTTAGTATATTTCATAAAAGAAAAGAAAGATTGAATTAGAGCAAATGCAAGACCATCTATTCCATTAAAAATTCCTTTTTTAAAGAAATAACATCTAATGAAGGCTACAATACCGTTTAAAATAGGTTTAAACGAAGAAACTTTTTTGCCTTCATCAAAAAGTTGTTGAGCAGCCCAAGTAGAGTATTGATTTTTTTTGTCTATAACTTGTTTATAAGAGCTCCATCCATAGTGTAAAATATGGACGTTGATGCTCTTTTCATTTGTTGCTATAATATGTTGGTGAGCCATATGATCTGAAGGATAGGCTGTTTTTTTATTAAAAAAGCGAATCTTTGAATCAGGATACCACCCAGAGAAGTTAATTAACTTATTTCCTAAAAAGTTTTTGACTCTGAATTTATAAGCATCATAAGTATTATTCTCATAAGATTTTTTCGAAATGAAAGTTAATGCATCTTGATCCAAAAATTCATCAGCATCTAAGTTCATAATCCAATCGTTTTTACAATATTGTAATCCATAAGTTCGTTGGGGACCGTCGCCTAGGTATGCTTTAGAATAAACTTTAGCTCCTTTATTTTTAGCTATTTCCACTGTTTTATCTGTACTATTTGAATCTATAATGATTACTTCTTCACAATATTGAAATAATGAATCTAAACATTTTCCAATGTTTTTTTCTTCGTTAAATGTTATTACAAGTCCACTAATTGCCATGATTTATTTGTTCTCTAAAGATAATTGTTAAATGTAAGGTTATTATAATATTATTTCACAGTCAATTGATTGTTTTTGACTCTAGAATTAAAGGACTGTATATAGGCTTTGATGAATTTTTCCATCTCTTCTCTTTTTACTGTCTCTGTATTCATCAGGTTTTGCTTTAGTAGAGGGTCTTTTTTCCAGTTGTATAGACCTAAGGTTTTCTTCCCGTCAAAAGCTAAGTAATAATCTCCTTTTTCATAGTTATAGATATTATCTAAGTAGTTTACTACAAAGTCTTGATCAGATTTATAAGATTTACCATAAGTAATAATCTTAGTATTAATCTGTAGATAGTCCAGTAAACTTGGTAGGATATCGATCTGTTGGAAGTTCTTCTCTACTTTTTCAGTTGTTATACTTGGGTCATTAGGAGCAAAGAACAAGATAGGAATACGGAATTTACCTACATTCGTTTTCCATTCATCTTCTATTGGTTCTGCACAGGTATGGTCTGCAGTAATAATAAAAATAGTATTGTTATACCACTCTTTATTTTTTGCAGTTTCGAAGAACTTTTTAAGAGAATAATCAGCATAGGCGATTGATTCGTGGATGTCTGCTTCTCCTTTAGGGAATTTACCTTTATACTTCTCAGGGATAGTATATGGGTTATGTGACGAAATTGTGAATAGAGTAGTAAAAAAAGGTTTCTTGAATCGGTCTAATTGTTTGATATAGAACTGTAAGAATTCTTCATCAAATACTCCCCAAGTTCCATCAAATGCATCAGGACCTTCATACTCATTCTTTCCATAATATTCATCAAAACCTGCTACGTTAGCGTATTGATCGAAGTTTTGACTACCGTTGAACGCACCATGGAAGAACGCAGTGTGATATCCATTTTCTTTTAATATTTTAGGTAGTGTATATACGTCGTTTAATGCATAGCTAGACGAAATAAACGTTCTATTCATTAAGCTAGGAATACTAGAGATAGACGATGGTACAGCATCGATAGATACTTTACCATTAGCGAATGCATTTTCGAAGAAATGACTATTCTGCGCTAGCGAATCCATAAATGGAGTCAATCCTCTATGCATCGTTTCTCTACCGAAACTTTCAACGATTAACAAGACGACATTCTTTTTATTAATACTGTCATATTTGAACTCTTGTACAGGATTAAATACCTGGTCTAGTTCAGCTTCAGTATAGAAGTTTACCTCTTCTAAGTTTTCGTTTCTTCCCATTGTTTTTAATACAGAGAATGGAGTGTTTAAGACTAGAGCTGTATTTTTTAATCCTCCATATTGAGATGCATCTACTAGACGAATAGGTTTGCGTTGTAATCCCCCACGACCTAATACTAGCATGATTCCTATTACTAATACCATCACGACAGTATCTTTAATATTGAATTTACTGCTTTTGATTTTGTAATCTATCTTTCTGTATATCAACCAGAATATTACGAAGGATAAGAACATATAGACTGGTATCCACCAGTAGTCTACAATGAAATTCTTTAATAATCCTGGTAATTCTTGTTCCATACCAGAGGCAGTGATAAAGGCATAAGAACTACGTCTACTGATAAATCTAAAGTATTCGTAGTCTACAAAGTTTAGACATAGTATGAATATATTCACTAAGTAGAAACTGTAAAATAAGAACTGTTGATATCCTTTGTTATTTTGAAATTTACCAGGGAATAAGTGTAATAAGGCGAATGCCATATTAAGAAATCCTAGTGCCGCTAAGTCAAATCGAACACCTCCAAGGAATACCTTTAAATCCCAAGGATCTAATAAGTGTGAATTGTAAAAATAGAAACCTACTCTACATATTTGATAAAAGAAGAAGATTAAAAGAAATCTTTTAAAGAATAGGATACAATTTTGAGAAAATAATTTACTCATAATCAATAATAAAAACTTTTTTTAATAAATAAAAACAGAGCACAAAAGTACTCTGTTTTATGATAGTAATGGTATATTTAGTATTTATACAGCTACATTATATTCTCTTAAAGCATCGTTTAGAGATGTTTTAAGATCTGTAGATGGTTTTCTCTGTCCGATGATTAATGCACAAGGCACTTGGAACTCACCAGCAGGGAATTGTTTTGTATACGAACCAGGTATCACTACAGAGCGCTCTGGCACATATCCTTTTATTTCTTTAGGAGTATCTCCTGTTACATCTATAATTTTAGTAGATGCTGTTAGTACCACATTAGCACCTAATACAGCCTCTTTACCTACACGAACACCTTCTACTACGATACAACGCGATCCGATGAATGCATTGTCTTCAATAATAACAGGCGCAGCCTGTAGAGGTTCTAGTACTCCTCCGATACCTACACCACCTGATAAGTGAACATGTTTACCTATCTGAGCACAAGATCCAACAGTAGCCCATGTATCTACCATCGTTCCTTCATCTACATAAGCACCTATATTCACATAAGAAGGCATAAGGATAACACCTGATGAGATATAAGCTCCATGACGAGCCACAGCATTAGGTACTACTCTGATTCCCTTTGCAGCATAATTCTTCTTTAGAGGCATTTTATCGTGGTATTCGAAGATACCAGCTTCTAAAGTTTCCATCTTTTGAATAGGGAAGTATAGCACTACTGCCTTCTTTACCCATTCATTGATTTGCCATTCTGTTCCCTTAGGTTCAGCTACACGCAATTTACCACTGTCAATCAGCTCTATAACTTCACGAATAGTATTTTGAGTGTTTTGATCTTGTAATAGTGAGCGGTCGTCCCACGCCTTTTCGATTACTTCTTGTAAGTGCGTCATCTGTATTAGATTGAGGTTTGTTAATATATAATTATTGAATGGCTTTGATTACCGCCATTAAGTCTTGTTCGGCTAATCCTTGTTCACTTGCTTTTGCATACGCTTGTTCAGCAGCTTGTGTCAGTGCAGTATTCCATCCTGCATCTTGTGCTAGGCGAATGTCCTTTAGCATAAATTTTAGTGGAAATGCAGCAGGATAGTTATCTTCTAGTATAGCAGGGGTCTTTATCTTACTCATACCAGAGCCACATGCACTATCATTTACGATAGCAGTCATCATCTCTCTATTTATTCCATTCTGTTCTGCGTATAGTACAGTCTCTGCTAGCCCTTGTACTACTACAGACATATAGTAGTTAATTGCTAATTTAGCTTTGCTACCACTACCTGCCGTTCCTAAGTAATAATGGCTTTTACCCATTACTTCAAAAAGAGGTTCGCAAGTCAAATGATCTTCTAGATCACCACCCACTAAGAATAAGAGTGTACCATCTATCGCAGGTTTTACACTTCCTGATACAGGAGCATCTAGATAGAAAGCCTCTTTCTCTTGTACTTGTTGGTATAGTTTTTCAGCTAATGTAGGCGATATTGTACTACTGTTAACGAATGTTTTTCCCTTTAGATCCGTAGTGAGAATTTGCTCAAAAGTACTTACTACTATTTTATCATCAGGCAGTGTTAGAAAGATAATATCTGTCTTAGCGATAAAGTCTGTAAGATCTTCTATAGGAGTAGCTCCTTCAGCGATAAGTGGAGAAGTCTTAGAGTTATCTCTTCTATAGAAGTTTAGTTTATAACCTGCCTTTAAAAGATTGTGCGCCATAGGGGTTCCCATATTTCCTAATCCTATCCATCCTATTGTTTTCATATCTTTTATTTTTTGTGTTGAGGTTATTTTAATGATAAAGCAAATATAACGATATTTTTTTTTGAGAGTCGTTTCTCATGCTATGGAGTTACAGATTTTATACGAATAAATGTAGTGAGGCAATGAGGTACAAGAAGTATCAAAAAACGAAATTATTCTAAATAACTTTCTATTTTTGCCTATCAGCTAGACTAGAAATGAAGAATATTAAATGGGAAACCTTAGATCGCTTAAAGAATAGTTTCAAAGAATTAGAGACTCAAGAGCACTATATCTATATGCCATTTATTAATCTAGCATATTATCCGGCAGAGCCATATCGGTCTAATTATTATGGAATAGGGCTCTTAGAAGAAGGAGAGATTACCTTCTATATCGATCTTACAGAGTATACTATCAAGGGGCCTGCTATCATTTTTGCAGATACTACATCGATTAAAAGATGGGATAAGACACGTCGTACCTATGAGATGACGACTATCTTATTCTCAGAAGATTTCTTACAAGATAAGTTAGTAGAGAATAATGTACTCGCTTCTTTTTCGGATTTATCTAGTCTAGGAGGTTGTGTCACACAGTTAGATTCTAAGGAGTTTGAGAGTTTTAAAACCATGTTTAAGGTCATAGATCTCTATCATAATTCAACCAACTCTTTTCATACAGAGGTCATCAGAGGAGTAATCTACAGTATGATTAACGAAGTAGCGTATCTGTATGAGAAATATGGTAATGTGACCAAAAGTTTACATAAACTAGCTCTCAAGTTTAGAGAAGCGGTAGGTAAGCACTGTAAAGAACACAGAAGTGTACAGTACTACGCTGACTATCTTCATGTACATCCTAAATATCTAAGTCAAGTAATCTCATCAGAAACGGGACTGACTGCTAGTGAGTGGATCCAAAATCAAGTCGTCTTAGAAGCTAAAATCTTACTACAAGACCAAAACCTCTCTATAGGTATCATCGCAGAGATACTTCACTTTAGCGACCAGAGTACCTTTGGCAAATACTTTAAAAAGTATAGCAGTATTAGTCCTAGTACTTATCGTCACAGTCTATAAGAGGAATTACTTATCAGAGTGCTATCACCTTTTTATCGATAATAGTATTGCTTTTTTATAGTGTATCCCATTTTTGTTATAGGAGATAAGAAGGTGTTGCCAATCAATAAAAGTCTATTCCTTGCCTGTATCTAGTTCTCTATTTTATTAGTCTATTTATTGAATGTTGTGAATGATCATTAAGTGATTTATCATTTAGTACTGTGTTTTTCTCCAAACGAAATGATTGGAAAATAATGGGAGAATAAAAGAAGCATCCCTCGACAAAGACCATCTTAGCTCCATCATTTTCGAGGTATTCTCCATGTATTGTCGAAGGAATTAGGATGAATGCTAGATTATATAAGGGATGGTAGGGGATAGTACTTCATTGAATAAAAAACGAAATAGATAGTAATGTGTTGATTACTATATTGTTGGTTGTTTTTGCTGTTTAAAAAAAGTGAATCTCTTTTTTACTATTTATGGCTAGAATTAGCCTAATAGAGTGCTTTTTAGAAAAAATAGAGCTTAAAAAAGTGTTTTATTGCTATAAATAGGTAGTAATAAGTAGATGATTTTAAAAAAGTGTTTCCCATTTTTTAAGAACTATAAATAGAAGGGATAAGTGGCTGAAACTTACTTATTGGCTAAAATTAACTTATTTAGAACGATTATAGTTAAATGTTTGAAATCCGACATTTTGAACATCTATACCGTGTTATAGTGCTTGTGTGCTAGTGCTCATTGATGGAATTTTGCCTCATGTTAATAGTAGCCTAATGGCTGTGTATTATATTCTTTTATAAGCTAGGGCATAGTGCGGTAGGGAAGAGAAATAATGTGTTTTGTACTTAAGGGAGATACTTCTTGATTTCTATAATCTTACCTTTTGACTAAAAAATCTACTTTTTACCCCTTTACCTCATTTTGTTTAGATAATACATTTGCCACGGGTTTAAATAGAAATAGTGCTACTACTTAACGCAATAGTTCAATCAATAATAAATAGTTAAAGATGAAAAAAACATCTACTTTTTTAGGTCTTACTACAATCGCCTTATTATGGGCATGTCAAGATAAAAAGCAAGAAGGAGAATGGGGAGGAGACAGTCAAGTCGAGCAGTATCCTGTACTTTCAATAAAAGCGGAGCAAGCTAATTTATTTACAGATTATCCAGTGGTGTTACAAGGGATAAAAGATGTAGAATTGCGTCCAAAAATTGATGGTTTCGTTGAGGCAATCTATGTGGATGAAGGGCAAACAGTCAAAAAAGGGCAACCCTTATTCAAAATCTACGCTCCACAATATCACGAAGAGAGTGTGGCAGCGGTGGCTTCGATAAAAAATGCAGAGGCAGAGTTAAACAACGCTCGTATGCAAGTAGTTAAAGCTAAACCATTAGTCAATGAGGGTATTATCAGTAACTATGAGCTTGAGTCTGCAGAATATGCATTAAGAAGTAAAGAAGCACAACTAGCACAAGCTAAAGCGAATTTAAACAGTGCACAGGCTAATGTAGGCTATACGCAAGTGGTAGCTCCTTTTGATGGAGTTATAGGATTAATTCCTTATAAAGTGGGAGCACTGGTAAGTAGCGCTTCACCAGAGCCTCTAACTACAGTATCTGAGATAGGAAGTATCAATGCTTACTTCTCTATGAATGAAAAAGAGTTTATCGACTTTATGCAAAAAGGAGGAGAACAAACTCTAGAACAGAGACTCGCGAGTATGCCTGAAGTATCTCTTTTATTAGCGAATGGAAGTGAATACAATCAGAAAGGGAAAATAAATACAGTGAGTGGACAAGTAGATCCTCGTACTGGAAGTGTGAACTTCAGAGCTGTGTTTACTAATCCACAGGGAATATTGAGAAGTGGAAATAGTGCTACCATTCGTGTACACGAGAGTGTAAGCGAAGCTATCCTAGTTCCTCAGAAGGCGACTTTTGAAGTGCAAGGAAAGCGTTTTATTTATGTGGCTAATGCAGAGGGTGTAGTGACTAGCACAGAAATTTCGGTTATGGAGAAGGTGCCTTCGAGTCAATACTTCGTAGTGACAAGTGGGTTAAAACCTGGAGACAAAATCGTAAGTGCAGATATAGGAGGACTACGTGAAGGAATGAAGATTAAAATGTAATAGAGGATAGCATTATGTTGAAAAGATTTATAGAAAACCCAGTGTTATCTACCGTGATATCTATCATTATAGTAATACTAGGGTTGTTAGGACTATTCTCATTACCTATCACACAGTATCCTGAGATAGCACCGCCTACAGTACAGGTGACTGCTAATTACCAAGGGGCTAATGCTGAGGCGGTAATGAAGAGTGTGATTATTCCATTAGAAGAACAGATTAATGGAGTAGAGAATATGGCGTATATGAACTCAAAGGCGAGTAATGATGGTTCGGCTGTTATTACCATCACTTTTACACAAGGAGCAGACGCTGATATGGCAGCTGTGAACGTGCAGAACCGTGTGAGCCAAGCCATGAGTCAATTGCCAGAAGAGGTAATAAAACAAGGGGTGACTACAACCAAGAGATTGAGTAGTGAGATATTCAGTTTCTTAATGTATAGCTCTGATAGTAGATATGATCAGGCATTCTTAGAGAACTATGCTCGTATCAATATTCTGCCTAAGATCAAGCGTATCAATGGAGTAGGGGATGCCTCTATCTATGGAGGGCGTGAGTACAGTATGCGTATCTGGTTAAAGCCAAACGCAATGGCTTCTTATGGACTTACACCAAGTGATATCGTACAAGCGCTACAAGAGCAAAACGTAGAGGCAGCACCAGGTAAGGTAGGAGAGAATAGCAGACAGAGTTTTCAGTATGCTTTAAAATACACAGGTCGATTAGAAACGCCAGAAGAGTTCGGAGATATTATTATCCGTTCTAATGGTACAGGTAAGATATTGCGTCTAAGTGATGTGGCAGAGATAGACTTAGGAGCCTACTCGTATGCGATGACCATGACTGCTTATAAACAGCACGGTACTTATATCGCGGTAAATCAGGTGGCAGGGTCTAATGCCCATGAGATTATTAAGCAATGTGAAGAATTATTAAAAGAAGCAGAAAAAGACTTGCCTGCGGGGGCGAAATTCGAAGTATATGCGAATTCTAATGATTTCTTATTAGCCTCTATTGATAAATTGATAGCGACTTTAATAGAAGCATTTGTATTAGTGTTCATAGTAGTATTAGTGTTCTTACAGGATTGGCGTTCTACTTTGATACCCGCTATAGCGGTACCAGTAGCTATCGTAGGTACGTTCTTTTTCTTGAATTTATTTGGCTTCTCTATTAACTTGTTGACTCTTTTTGCTCTAGTACTGTCCATCGGTATTGTGGTGGATGATGCCATCATCGTAGTAGAGGCAGTACACGCCAAGCTATATGAAGGAGCAGAGACAGCGAAGAAGGCTACAGTGAGCGCGATGAATGAGTTGACTACAGCTATTATTTCGATTACGTTAGTGATGTCAGCTGTATTCGTACCTGTTACATTTATCGAAGGATCTGTAGGAGTATTTTATAAAGAGTTTGGTATCACATTAGCTGTCGCTATTTTGATTTCGGCTATTAATGCCTTGACCTTGAGTCCTGCGTTATGTGCTATTATGTTGAAACCTGAGACAGGTATACACGAGGAGAAAAGAGGTTTTGTCAATAGATTTAAATCAGCTTTTAATAGTTCATTTGACAGAATGACTAATCGCTATGTAGGTGTATTAGGCTTCTTGAATAAGAATAAATGGTTGTCGTTAGGAAGTATCGTTGTATTTGGTGCCTTGTTTGTATTCTTAACGAAAACGACACCAACGGGATTTGTCCCTAACGAGGATAGTGCTTCTATCTATGGTAATATTATCTTAGCTCCTTCTACTTCTCTTGAAGAGACTGAGCGTATCTCTAACGAGATCGATAGTATCGCGATGAGCATACCTGAGGTGAAGTTCACTTCACGACTAGCAGGTATGGACTTCTTCAGTGGGAATGGTAGCTCGTATGCTGTAGAGTTCATTAAGTTAAAACACTGGAAAGATCGCCCAAATCCAGAGCAAAATATTCACAGTGTAGTAGGACAGTTATTTGCTAAGACAGCGCATATTAAGGATGCTAATGTGGTATTCTTTGCAGCACCTACACTACAAGGATTTGGTAACAGTTCAGGATTCGAAGTACAGTTACAAGATAAGACTGGTGGAGATTATAAGAAGTTTGAAGAAATAATAGGAGGATTCTTAGGAGCGTTAAATCAACGTCCTGAGATTATGTATGCCACTTCGTCTTTTAATACGAACTTCCCACAGTATGAAGTGTCTGTCAATGTAGCAAAAGCAAAAGAGGCAGGGGTAGGGGTAACAGAGATTCTGACTACACTACAAGGGTATTTAGGAGGTATTTATGCAACGAACTTTAACCGCTTCGGTAAGCAGTATAAGGTGATGATACAAGCAGATCCTAATTTCCGTGAGAATAAAGAGGCTATCGATAAACTATATGTGAAGAATGAGCAAGGAGTAATGTCTCCTATCACAGCCTTCATTGATCTGAAGAAAGTGTACAGTCCAGAGTTCTTGACGCGCTTTAATTTGTTTAACTCAGCTTTCGTGAATGGTAGCCCTAATCCAGGTTTTAGTTCTGGAGATGCTATACGTGCGATAGAAGAAGTAGCAGCACAGACTTTGCCACAAGGGTATGGTTTTGAGTATTCAGGATTGTCAAGAGAAGAGAGTGGTAGTGGTAATCAGACTGTTATTATTTTCGTATTGTCTATCTTATTCGTTTATTTCTTATTAAGTGCTCAGTTTAAGAGTTATATACTTCCATTGGCAGTGTTGTTCTCTTTACCGATTGGGTTAGCAGGAGCTTTTATCTTCGCTAAGCTATTTGGAATAGAAAACAATATTTTCTTACAGATTAGTTTGATTATGTTGATTGGTTTATTAGCGAAGAATGCTATTCTGATTGTAGAGTTTGCCCTACAGAGAAGACAGTCAGGTCAGTCTATTGCAGCGGCTGCTATAGAAGGGGCGCGTATTCGTCTAAGACCTATTCTGATGACTTCGTTTGCTTTCATATTTGGATTATTACCACTGATGATGGCGACAGGAGCAGGAGCATTGAGTAATAAATCAATTGGTACAGCTGCGGTAGGAGGAATGTTGATTGGTACGCTGATTGGGGTATTAGTTATTCCTTCATTATTTGTTGTGTTCCAGGCGTTACAAGAGAAAATAAGTGGAGCTCCTGTATTAGAAGAACAAGAGTAAGTGTAATTATAAAGTGAGAAATGTATAAGTGTATCTAAGGGTGCACTTATACGTTACACAATGACTTAAGTCAATGCGATAAATCAGAAGAATCATGAAATGGACATATAAAATATATATAGGTGCTCTAGCTATAGGGATGTTGGCTTCATGCCAATCCACACAGAGTTATCAGCACTTAGATATTGCTGCAAAAGAGCTTTATCGAGATACCCAAGAAGGGGACACATTAAGTATAGGTATGATGCCTTGGCAAACTTTGTTTAAAGATGCAAAGCTACAAGAGCTAATAACAGAAGGAATAGAAAATAACCTAGACCTAAAGATAGGGATAGAAAGGCTACATGCTTCTGAAGCGTTATTAAAACAATCTAAAGCTGCGTTTTTACCTGACTTAAGTATAGGTGGAGGAGTGAAAAGATCAAGATTGTCTTATCCTCAGGGTTTTGGTTTTGTAAAGAATGCGACACAGTATGATGTGTTCGCTAATACTTCTTGGGAGATAGATGTATGGGGAAAATTAGCGAGTAGTAAGCGTGCTGCCTACTATAGAATGCTTCAGTCTGATGCAGGACAAAAGGCTGTGCAGACTCAGATAGTCGCTCAGATAGCAGATTATTATTACCAATTATTGGCGTTAGATCAACAACAAACTATTATCGAAAAGACGATAGTGAATAGAAAAGTAGACGTTGAAACAATGCAAAAGTTGAAGGAGTCAAGTGTAGTAACAGGTGTGGCTGTGGTACAGAGTGAAGCTAACTACTATGACGCTGAGGCTACACTACCAGGGGTAAAACGCCAAATCAGAGAAGTAGAGAATGCGTTGAATGTTCTATTAGGGAAACCTGTAGGTACAATAGATAGAGCTAACTTAACTGTACAAGAACTACCAATAGAACCAAGTATAGGGATACCTGCACATCTATTAAAGAATAGACCTGATGTGATGGCAGCTGAGTATGAGTTGGCAGCGTATTTTGAAGATGTGAATGCGGCTAAGAGAGCATTCTACCCTTCATTAAATATCACAGGAGGAGCGGGATTCTCTAGTTATGAGTTTAAAGATTGGTTTACTTCTACAGGATTGTTTGCTAATATAGCAGGAGGTTTATTACAGCCTATCTTTAATAAAAGACAAAACAAAACAAGATTAGAGATAGCGAAAGCAAGTTATCAAGAGAAAGCGTATAACTTTCAAAAGGCAATGTTAGTAGCAGGGCAAGAGGTCTCTGATGCACTATACGCTTATGAAATGGCAGGAGAGCAACTGACTATGAGACAACAACAAGTGGATAAGTTAGCCTTAGCTGTTGATTATACGAAGAAGTTATTAGTGTATCATTCATCAACGAATTATACAGATGTATTGACTTCAGAACAAGCACATCTTTATGCACAATTAGCACATAGTAATGATCAACTATTAGAATGGCAAGCCATTATTAAGCTTTATAAAGCATTAGGAGGAGGTTGGAGAGAATAATTTTTTCCATTTATATATAGAGTAATGAAAGTGATACTATAGGGAGAACAATCTTTATAGTAGATTATTAATTACTTGACTCAATCTGTTCGTCGGCATTTTACTTTTAGATAGTTAATCATCGTGCTAATTTGGAAACTATTTATAAAACTGGATTATGTCAATAGATTGAGTCTTTCTAGACAAATAATCTTTGTCGATTTTTTACTACTTTTTAATTGAGAGAGCCACATCGTGAGATGTGGCTTTTTTGTTTTAATTGATTTCTTTTAATATTTAAAAAGAAATGTTGTGAGTGTTCTTAATTTCTCTCATCACAAAAGAGCTATGAGTACTACCAATGCTGTCTACCATTGCAAGTTTATTAAATACAAAGTCTTGGTAGTGTTTCATATCATTTGCGTATACTTTTAGGATAAAGTCAAAATCTCCTGATATATTATAACATTCAACAACTTCGTCTATCAGCATAATATCTTCAACAAACTTATTATTGATAAGACGCTCATGTTGTTTAAGTTTAATATTACAGAATACAATAAAGCCTTTATTTAGCTTTTCAGCATCTATTAAAGCGATATATTTCTTTATAAAGCCTTCTTTTTCTAGTCGTTTTATTCTTTCAAAAACTGGAGTAGCAGATAGGTTTACTTGTTGAGCAATCTCTTTTGTAGTCAGATTAGAGTTGTCACATAGTATTCGAAGTAGTTTTAAATCTGTCTCGTCTAGGTTATGCATTAGAATAATATTTTGTTTTAGTGGTACCAAATGTAGTGATAATAGAATTAAAATCTGTTTAAATTATTATTATGGTTATTTGTTCTTAATTGTTGAATATGTAATGTGTTTATATTCTTCAATTGTATCTTTGTTTAGAATTAATGAATTGTTCTTAAAATACTTCATCAGGCGAAAATAGGTTTTACTTAACTGTAGATTAAAAGGGAATCGTGTGAGAATCACGAACTGTCGCGCAACTGTAAGTAACATTGAATATACTAGTCATATTATGCTCACTGATATAAAATCGGGAAGGGCGATTAGTGTAGTTATAAGTCAGGAGACCTGCCATTTTTGAATTGACAATGCTTTCGCGGTAAAGAGCTATAGTCAGGTTTGATGCTATGATGTGCTGTTTCTATGTTATATAGAAGTAGTATTGTATAGCTATTCCTTATCTATTAGAGTTTCCCCACTACCGCGTAATGCATTAGGAAGAGAGAACTTTTTAAGTGATTAATTAACCATTTTAAAAAGTTGTGAAAATGCAAACACAAGTATTAGGCTATCCGCGTATTGGTGGCCAAAGAGAGCTGAAAAAAGCAAATGAACAGTATTGGGCTGAGAAAATTGAAAGAGAAGAGTTAGAGCAGGTTGCGCAAGCTATTCGTCATCAAAATTGGCAATTACAAAAGACAGCAGGTATTACATTAATTCCTTCTAATGACTTTTCATTTTATGATCAGGTATTGGATTGGAGTTTAACCTTAGGAGCTATTCCTAAAAGGTATCAGCCTCTCCGTACAAATGAAGGTCTGTCTTTACTAGATTTATACTTCGCGATGGCTAGAGGGTATCAAAAAGGTGGATTTGATATTACTGCTATGGAAATGACAAAATGGTTTGATACTAACTATCACTATATCGTACCGGAGTTTTATAAAGGACAGCAGTTTGAATTAACTTCACTAAAGGTAGTAGAGGAATATAAAGAAGCAAAGAAGATTGGTATAGAGACTAAGCCCGTTATCTTAGGTCTTGTTTCTTATTTGCTATTAGGTAAGGCAAAAGAACAAGATTTCAATGTATTAAGCTTAGTAGATAGTTTGTTACCTGTATATCTTGAAATAATAAAACGTCTGACAGATGAAGGAGTTCAATACATTCAAATTGATGAACCTTTTCTAGTGCTTGACTTGACAGAAGAACAGAAAAAAGCAATCACATCGTTTTACAATATTATACAATCTTCTTTTCCAGATCTTAAGGTAATTGTAGCTACTTACTTTGGAGGATTAGAAGATAATGCTTCGTTGGCATTGGCATTACCAGTAGAAGTATTGCATATTGATCTAGTTCGCAATGAAGAACAATTAGAGGAGATACTTAATAAGGTTCCTGCTAGTTTAAAATTGTCACTTGGTGTAGTGGATGGTCGTAATATTTGGAAGAACGATTATGAACAATCATTAACATTGATAGATAAAGCTATTGAACGAAGAGGGAAAGAGAAAATCATCATAGCGACATCGTGTTCATTACTTCACAGCCCTATTGATTTAGAAGGAGAAGTGAAATTAACAACAGAAATCAAGCAATGGCTCGCTTTTGCTAAACAGAAGATTCAGGAAGTAGTAGACTTAGCTAAGTTAACGACTGTGATTGATAGAGAGGGTGTGTCAGCTTATCAAGAGAATAAAATAGCTCAACACAATAAACGTACATCTACACTTATACATCATGAAGCAGTAAAAAGACGCGTACAAGGAATCACAGAGCAAGATGCACAAAGAAAAGCTCCGTTTAGTACAAGACAACCCTTACAACATAAAGCACTAGATCTTCCTTTATATCCAACAACAACAATAGGTTCGTTCCCACAAACTACAGAAGTAAGACAGTGGAGAGCTAAGTTTAAAAAAGGAGAGCTTACAGCACAGCAGTATGAAGATTTATTAAAACAAGAGACTGCTAGAGCTATACAATGGCAAGAAGAAATTGGGCTAGATGTATTAGTACATGGAGAGTTTGAACGCAATGATATGGTGGAATACTTCGGAGAACAATTAGAAGGGTTTACATTTACTCAGAACGGTTGGGTGCAAAGTTATGGTAGTAGATGTGTGAAACCTCCTGTTATATATGGAGATGTGTATCGCAGTAAGCCATTAACGGTATTCTGGTCTGCTTATGCACAATCATTGACTAAACAAAAAGTAAAAGGAATGTTGACAGGGCCAGTTACAATATTACAGTGGTCTTTTGTGCGAAATGATATCCCTAGGTCTGAGACTTGTACTCAAATAGCTTTAGCAATTAGAGATGAAGTAGTAGATTTAGAAAGTGCTAATATTGAAATCATCCAGATTGATGAGCCTGCGATAAGAGAAGGCTTACCGTTGCGTAAAGCTGCATGGGATAGCTATTTAGAATGGGCTGTTAGAGCATTTAGAATTTCTGCTTCAGGAGTGAAGAATGAGACACAGATTCATACTCATATGTGTTATTCTGAGTTTAACGATATTATACAGCATATCGCCGCTATGGACGCAGATGTAATTACGATAGAGTGTTCGCGCTCTCAGATGGATTTATTAGATGCTTTTGCGGCATTTAAATACCCAAATGAGATTGGGCCAGGAGTATATGATATTCACTCTCCACGTGTACCTACAGAAGAAGAGATGTTGACTTTAATTAAAAAGGCAGAAAACTATATACCAACTAAGCAATTATGGGTAAACCCTGACTGTGGATTGAAAACGCGTCATTGGAAAGAGACTGAAAAAGCGCTTATAGCGATGGTGAATGTCTCTAAAAAATTGAGGGAAGAAAGTTTAGTAGAAGCTATTTAATAGAATAAGGCTCTTGTTGATCAACAAGAGCCTTATTTCTTATTCTATTTAGAAAGATAGACGAATGATCCTATCTAATTTATCCTTGTCTATATGAGGAGAGAATTCATTGTATAGTTCATGCTTAAGCAGTGATACGATAGCAAAGAAATCAGAAGTAAGCGTTAAGTAGTATTGTTCTACTTTTTCTACTGATTGATTTTCTGCTATTTTGATCTGATGACTTTCAGTCATTAGATTGCCTACGTGAATTAATATTTTATCAAAGGTCTCTGCTGAGGTATGCATTTGAAGAAAACCAAACTCAAAGATCAGATCGTGTAGGTTATTCACTTCTTTCTCTATTTTCTTACCTGTAGATAAGTGTGGGCTAAGAGACTCTCGTTGTAAGATTGTGTTTAGTTGTGTCAAGAATTGAAAGAAAACTTCTTGCTTTTTTTCAAATACTAATAAGTGACGTTCTCTAGACTCTTCACTTTTAGTTTGTCCTTGTAATAAAAGAACAGTAATAATAGCTGTAATTACAACCCCTAATAAGGTGCCAAAGAACTGACCAGGAAGTGAAGCTAGTTCAAATATTTCAAAAGTTATGGCTACGATAAAGAAGATAATTGTACTCGTCACAATACCTACTCTTGGCCAATTGATTTTGTTTTTCATAATGTCTTTATTTAAAAAACGATGTAAGGGCTTGATGAATAAGAGTATATCCTTTTTTAAGAGATAGAAAAAGGAAAAGCTTATTCAGAATGAAATTACAATTATTTCTGATATAAAAAAGATTATCTTTTCTGATGTGTCTTTCTATAAGCCGACATACTCATCTCTTCGTGTTTTTTAAAGAACTTATTCGCATGACTCTCATCTGTAAACGTAAATTCAGAAGCTATTTCACCTATTCTAAGATCGCTAAACAGTAGGCGTTGCTTAATAAGTTTTAGTCGATAAGTAGTGATGTACTGCTGCATAGTTTCTCCGCATTGATTAAAGAAATAATTACCTATATAAGATGGTGCTAGACCAAACTCTTGTCCTATAACCTGTGCTGTTAATCGTTTGAGGTCATAGATGTTCTGCTGTATGTAACTTATGATGTCTAATACCTTTTGTTCTTTAGTGGTTAAGTTTTCAGGAATATAGTTCATTAGATTACGCGTAGCGATAATCATGATGGCATTGATATACTGACGTTGCAAATCATAGTTACACGTTTTAGTATTTTGGATACTGAGTATAAGACATTCTACTATTTTGTGAATGATATGTTTGTCTTCCTCATCTGTTATAATAGAAGTAGGTAGATGCGTAGCATAGTACAGCACGCATTCTAAGTGATTAATATTAGCAGCATTGTATTGCTTGATGTATTCATCATTCACACGAATAACGACAAACTCTGATTGAGCTGTTAGGTCAAAAGAGTGTTTGTCTTCTGGAGTGATTAGATATAGGTCACCCATAGTTATTTTGCTTTTATTGCCATTTACAGTGTGTGTTCCTTCTCCTGAAATCACAAATACAAACTCAAAAAAATTGAATTGCCTGTTCTGTAGAGGACAAGAATCTACCTTCTCATAAAAGACCTCAAAGGGTTGATATATATTTTCTCTTGCCATGTATATACTGTTATTTGATTGAAATGTACCTGTATGATGGTGTTTAATCAGTTTATTTTTGTGTAAAAGTAATAATTATATGAAAGCAATTGTGTTAAATGAATTTGGAGGAGTAGAGAATCTTCAAATGACAGAGGTAGAGATACCTCTTATCAATAAAGAGGAAGTGCTAGTAAGAGTGAATGCGCTTAGCATTAATCCTGTGGATGCACTAACTAGATCAGGTACAGTAGGAATGTCTAAGATAGTGGGACAGTTTAGTCCTATTATTTTAGGATGGGACTTCTCAGGAATTATAGAATCTATAGGCGAGAATGTCAAGGAGTTTAAAGTAGGGGATGCTGTTTTTGGTATGGTTAACTTTCCTGGACATGGTAGAGCTTATGCAGAGTATATCGCTGTCTCTGTAGATCAAATAGCATTAAAGCCTAGTAATATCACACATGAAGAAGCAGCTGCGTCTACCTTAGCCGCTTTGACAGCATGGCAAGCTTTTGATAGTTATGGTAAACTAAGACCTAATGATAAGGTACTAATACATGCTGCATCTGGAGGAGTAGGGCATTATGCTGTACAGATGGCTAAGCATTTAGGCGCTTATGTGATAGGAACATCTTCATTGAAGAATAAAGACTTTGTTTTAAACTTAGGAGCTGATGAGCATATTGATTATAGAAGTGTGCAGTTTGAGGAAGTAGTGTCAGATATAGATTTTGTCTTAGAGGCAGTAGGTGGAGACAATTTTCAGAAATCAGTAAAGGTACTTAAGCAGTTCGGTACTCTTGTAGCTTTGCCATCAGGATATACAAAGAAAGATGAAGCATTGTTTAATGAAAAACAGTTACACGGAAGTTGTTTTATGAGTGTGTATTCGAGTGGAAGAGATATGAAAATCATAGCTGATCTCTTAGAAAAAGGTATTGTAAAAGCTCATATTAGTCGTGTTTTTGACTTTGAAGACATGGATAAAGCACATTTATATATAGAAAGTGGGAATACTGTAGGAAAGGTAGTTGTGTGTATTTCTTAAAATAAATATAATAATCAAACATAAAAGATGGTATAAATATAAAGTATATCATCTTTTTTTGTTTTTATATGTTTTGTTATTTAGTGTTTTGTGTGGTTATATTGTTGTTTTTTAAGTGTAATAATTAAATAATGTTAATTTTTTATATATTTGGATTGATGAATTTGTTTGATTCTCCTTGTTAACTATTCAAATAATCGTTAAACGTTTATGAAAAAAATAACCTTACTTATATTAATTGGCTTCTTGTCATTTTCTTGTAGCAATGATGACAATAACAAGAATGATAAACCTAAAGAAGAGAAACCAGATTATCAACCTAAAATACTAATCCCTTTTGAAGAGCGTGGTTTATGGGGGTTCAGAGACCCACAGGCTAATGTTGTGGTAGTGGTACCTCAGTATGAAGCTGTAAAAGATTTTGACCAACATAAAATAGCTAGAGTAAAAAAGAGTAAGCTTTGGGGAATAATAGATATGCTGGGCAAACCTGTAATAGCTCCTACTTATAACGATATTAAAGATTTTAGTATACAGGGATATGCGACTGTAGTGAGATTAGAAAAAAGTGGAGTGATTAATACTAAGGGAGAAGAGAAGATAGAACCTTTGTATGATGAGATTACAGGCTACTATGATAAGCAGTATGTAAAGGTGATGATAGAGCAGAAGTATGGTATTATAGACAAGGATTGGAAATTAGCAATCAAACCTTCTTATACTAAGATTCGCGATTTTGGAACAGAAGGAGTGAATGCAGATCACATCATCGTAGAGCAGAATACAAAGAGAGGATTGATTAATAAGAATTGGAAAGTATTAGCGAATGCTAAGTATGACAGTATTACCAAATTTGATACTAGAGGTATAGCGATGTTAATCGACTCGTTAAAGATGGGGATGATTAACACGGAAGGAAAAATTCTAGAGCCTAAGTACGATGAGATTAAAGAGTCTAATGATGAGGTAGAAGTTACTTATAAAGTAGTTTTAAAAGAGAAATGGGGGCTGTTAAATAAAGATTGGAAAGAAATTATAGCACCTCGTTTTGAGGCAGACTTTAAGATATTTGAGTTTGATAAATCAGGTTATGCCAGATTACATGTAGGGGAGAAGTGGGGATTCATTGATAAGAATCACAAGGTAATCTTAGAGCCTATATATGATGAGATCACAGAATTCGACGAACAAGGTTTTGCACGTATTAAAGTAGGAGAGAAGTGGGGAGTGATTAACAGAGAGTTTAAGGTATTATTAGCTCCAGAATATGATAATATAACCGTGTTTAACGCTGAGGGCTTTGCGCGTGTCAATCAGAATGGTAAATGGGGAGTGATTAATAAACAATGGAAAGTAGTGCTACCTGTGATGTATGATAATATCGGAACTTTACTACCTTATGATATGACAATCTTAACACTAGACAGTAAACTAGGGTTAGCGAATAAGAATTGGGAAGTTGTATTACCTGTGGACTATAAGGATATCAATGTGACAGAAGACCAAGGTACTGTGAGAATCTACAATGATATACCAGGTATAGAAAGAGCTGTAGGGTTATTCCATCTAAAAACGTATAAACGTTTAGAACCAACCTATGAGCGAATAGATAATTATAACTCTTTTGGATATGCATTAGTACAGAAGAATGAGATATCTAAGAATCTTATAGATAAAAACTTCGAAGAGCGATTAGATACTTATTATACAGAGATATATCCATTTAATGAAGCTGGAGTGTTTAAAGTACTTAAGGCTCCTTATTTAGGCATATTTGACTCTAGAATGAATATGTTGGTAGAACCTACTAAGTACACAGATATAGAAGAGTTCGCAGAGGATAATCATGCAGTAGTGTCTTTTGGCAATAAGAGCGGGTTAATTAATAGACAGTGGAAAGAAGTTCTAGCTGTAGAATATGATGAGGTATCTACGCCAGACAAAGAGAGTAATAGAAAGCTTACTATCCACACTTCTTCAGTGACAATGTATAATGTTTTTAATCAGAACGGAAAGATCTTAGAGGATAACTATAAAGAGATAAAGTTTGACTATGCAAACAAAGTCATTTTGTTAAAAGGGATGAATGATTTACATGGTTTTGCATCTGTTAATCTTGTACATATCACTTCTCCTGTTTATGAGAACGAGCTAGACTTCACCAATGCTCTAGTAGCTAGGATGAAACAGAATGGGGTATGGGGACTGATTAATAAACAGGGCATCATTGTTATAAACCCGATGTACGATCGTATCAGTGAGTTTAATAATGAAGGATATGCCTATTTAGTAAAAGGAGGTTTATACGGATTTGTGAATCATGTAGGGCTTACGACTGTGCATGCCAAATATGAAATACCAGATTATGCTTTGACAAAAGACAAGTTAGCAAAGGTGAGAGCGAATGGACTATTGACTATTGTTAATTATGAGAATGGGATAGAGTTATTTAAACCAGGTCAGTATACAGATGTAGATAACTTATTTAAAGGCTACGCTACATATTTAGAGAAAGGTAAGTGGGGCATAGCGGATAAGTTACAAAAGGTAGTATCAGTAGCGAAATATGATAAGGTAGAGCGCTTCACTAAAGATAATACAGCGCGAATTAGGCTGAATAACTATGTAGGATTTATGAATGATAAAGGGGTAATCGTATTAGAACCGACTACATACAGTCATATAGGAGAGTTTAAAGATGGTAAAACTACTGCGATAAAGAATGGAGTAGCAGTAGTTATTGATATAAATGGAAAGGAAATATAGGTTTGTATAAAAAGCACTTTTGTAGAGATACAGAAGTGCTTTTTTATGGTAAAGAAGGCAGGATATAAGCTATAAAGAATGAAAATGAAGATATTCCTTTTTAAATAATGAAGATATTGTCTAATTACTTGAAAAACAGAATTAATCCATTGGCAGTTAATTTGTTATATTCCTATAAGTATCGTAAATTTAAAGTAATAAAAAGGTGACCTTTTTATATGTGTATTGTCTAACTAAAATCTGATTGTTATGAAACAAAAGGTTCCAGTTGAAGAGATTATGACTAAAGAGCTCATCACTCTTACTTTATCCGATAGTTTATATGATGCAGAGAGATTGTTTAAAAAACATAAAATAAGACACATCCCTATCGTTAAGGGGGATAAATTAATAGGAGTGCTAAGTTATTCTGATTTGATTAAAATTAGTTATATCGATGTGGTCGAGGATGAGTCAGAAGACATGCCTTCTGTAGTCTATGACTTATATTCTATAGAACAACTAATGGCTAAAGTAGTGGTAAGTGCCTTACCTACAGCAACAGTAAAAGAGGTAACAGAAATACTGTCAAAGCAGAGCTATCACTCTATACCGATAGTTGATCAGCTAGGACATTTAAAAGGAATAGTGACTACTACGGATTTATTGAAGTACTTCTTAAAACAGTATTAGTGTCATAAAGATAAGATAGGTGTGACTCTATCAGGATAATATAAAGCAGGATAAATCGGTCGAAAAGAATTTATCTTAATATCTAAATGAACTTTATTCATCATTAGTTATGAATAGAGTTCATTTTTTTATACCCCCAATTTGTTTGGAAATACACATTTTGTGAATTTATAGGGTAACATGATGTTTTTATATAATACTTACAGATGTTTGTTGATACTATTTTATATATTAAGATATAAAAGTTTATTTAATGTATAAATGCTTAAAATAATAATAAAATGTTATTTATTTTTGTGTTTTAATACGGTAAGTGCTAATTTAGCTCATGTGTTACAATAGTATTACAAATATGAAAAGAAGAACAATGTTTGATTTTGCCAAAACGATATTAGAGAATGTAAGTTTTGATCCAAAGTTATTTTATAAGGAATTGCAAAAAGCAATTCAGAATTTATTACCATACGATTTAGATCAGTTAAAACAGTGGGTTAGCGGTTATGTTCAGGAAAAACCAGAACTACATCAATCCTTAGAATTACTGAACGCATAAGATAAAAGCACTTCCATAGGAGATGCTTTTTTTATAAGATCAACTCATTGCAGAAAATGAAATTATTGAAATATTTATTTAATAAAATTCAGTCAATTTATTCAAATTATGAGAATCAGATATTAATTGCTAAAATTGTATTAAAGTCTGAGGGAAAAACGGGAAATACTTTTCAAAATGACTATGTTTACTATGTAGTAAGATAAAAAATTACAGATATGAAAACACGTTTAATGTTTGATTTCGCAAAAACTATACTTGAGAATGTAAGTTTTGATCCAAAGTTATTTTACAAAGAACTTCATAAAGCTATTAATCAATTATTGCCTTATGATGTAGATCGCTTAACGAAATGGGTGAATGGTTATGTTCTAGAAAAACCAGAACTTCAAGAATCTTTAAATTTAATTAACGCTTAATTATAACTAAAAAGCACTTCATTCGAAGTGCTTTTTTTATGAGCGTTAGTGATGTACTTTCGATACATTATGTAACGATATAGTTCTTATCAGGTGTCATCAGCTCTGGTAGAGGCATTTCCGATATTTCACTTAGAGAATAAGCTATATTAGCACACATCTGATCTAGAGCAAGGTCGTTTTCTTCTTCTCCGAATGGCTCTGCTATCTCTGCTACTACAGCGTCTAGTGCGATAAAGGTATACGCTACGAAGGTCACAAAGAAGGGCATAGTCCAGACAATAAGATCAATTAATCCAAACGGAAGTATAAAGCAGTACACATAGACTGTCCTGTGTAGAATAACAAAGTATACAAACGGAATTTTAGTATGTACGATACGTTCACATGCACCTAATACTATGGATAGTTCATCGATATTCTTGTCTATCCTAGCTTGTGTGATAGTATCTAGTCTACCTGCACGCTGCTGTGTAGCTATCCATTTCGTTAATTCATTAAGAATATACGCAGGTTTAAATTTCTTAGTCAGCATTTCTTGATATACCTCTTCTTTCAGGTACTGACGTATCTCTTCATAGTCTGTCTTTTCTCTCAGTTGTTTATTTAAGAGATAGCAGAAAGCAATAATAAGTTTGATCCCCTCTTGTTTTTCCTTTTTAGAGAACGAAGGGCTTTCGTCTATATAGTTTTGAATCTGAAAAGCAAGCGATCTAGAGTGTATCACTAGGCTTCCCCATTGTTTCCTTCCTTCCCAGAAGCGATCATAAGCCGCACTATTACAAAATCCTAAGAATATCGCTAGCGAAATACCTACTAAGGCAAACGCTCCTACATTAAGTGGGATTATTACATCAGGGAATAGGTAATGAGCAAAATAGACAATCCAAGAGAATATAAAGATAGCCAGTAGCGTTGGAAATATTTTTTTAAGGACAGACCCCTTCCATATAAAAAGCATTTGTATGATATGCTTTTTGTGTCTTACTATCATATTGTTGAGTTTTGATATAAGAGCAAAGTTAGTTTGGGATTCAGTCTTAGACAAATAATCCTTGTGAAATTAATAAAAGCAATCGTTAAAAAATAGAATAATGGACTGACTATAAGGTTTGTGTAAAATAATATTGTTGTAATTAAGGGGTGAGGTACCTATACTTTAGAGGTATAAAAAAAGCTACTTATTGTAGATAAGTAGCTTAATATGATGTCCTCTAAAAACATCAAAACAACAATATTTTATATCTAAATGTATCTCTTCTTTAGAGATAGTACATAAAGATTGCATATAAATTGCTTTATATGTATGTAGTAAATATAGAAAAAAGTTTTGTTTTTAACAATTTTTTTGAACCTTTAATTGGATTTATTGGTATTCTTTTTTATAATAAACTATGAATCAGTAAAGTAAAATATGATTTTTTAATAGTTATATTGTATTATGTCTTATTTTGCATAAGATATAACTGTAAAATCGTTACTTTCGCATCAAAATAAATTTAAGATTTAAGTAAATGAGTAGTAAACACGACAAAGTAGAGAAGCCAATCACGTTATTCCAATCGCTAATTCCTGTTGTTATTTTAGTAGGATTATTAGCTATTAATGTGTTTGTATTCCGGGATGACGCCTTGTCTGGTACGAATCAGTTTATCTTATTAATAGGTGGTTCTATTGCTACTGTTGTGGGTATCTTTAATCATGTAAGTTACGATAAGGTGATCACGCAGATTATTAATAATGTTAGAGATACCTCTAGTGCTATCTTTATTTTATTATTAGTAGGAGCCTTATCGGGTACTTGGCTTTTAAGCGGGATTATACCTAGTATGATTTATTACGGGTTACAGATTTTACATCCCGCTATTTATCTACCAGCCTGTCTGATCATTACTTCTATTATATCTATAGCTACAGGTAGTTCATGGACTACATCTGCTACAGTAGGGATAGCGTTAGTAGGGATAGGTAATGCGATAGGGATGCCTATAGGGATGATAGGAGGAGCTGTGATATCAGGAGCTTATTTTGGAGATAAGTTATCCCCATTATCTGATACGACTAACCTTGCTCCAGTGATGGCAGGTACAGACTTATTTACCCATATCAGATATATGCTGTACACTACAGTACCTACTTATATCGTTACGTTAGTGCTGTTCTCTGTGTTAGGGGTATTATATGGTCATGGAGGAGATGTAGATACATCAGTGACTTTACAGGCTATAGCAGATACATTTAATATCACACCTATTTTATTTATAGTACCAGTATTTGTAGTTTTTTTGATCGTTAAGAAAGTACAGCCTATAGCAGCATTATTGATAGGAACACTATTAGGAGGAGTATTTGCACTGATTTTCCAGCCAGACATCGTAGTCGCAGTATCAGGTGGAGATACATTTAATTTTTATAATGCGTATAAAGGTGTTATGCTAGCACTGACTACAGATATCAGAATCTTGTCGCCATTAGAGAGCCTGAACGGCTTGTTTGAAGCAGGAGGGATGGCAAGTATGTTGAATACGGTTTGGTTGATTTTATGTGCTATGTTTTTTGGTGGAGCGATGGAAGCTATTGGAGCATTACAGAAGATCTCGATGGCACTGTTGAATATTGCTAATAATGTATTCGGGTTATTTGCAAGTACAGTAGCTAGTTGTTTAGCGATTAATGTGATGACATCAGATCAGTATCTATCTATCGTGGTACCAGGTAAGATGTTTTCTGACGCTTATAAGGCAAAAGGATTAGCACCAGAGAATCTGAGCCGTACATTAGAAGACTCAGGGACTGTGACATCAGTATTGATCCCTTGGAATACTTGTGGAGCATATCATTCAGGAGTATTGGGGATACCTACGATGACCTATCTACCGTATGCATTTTTTAATTATTTGAGTCCATTTGTGACCTTGTTATATGCAGCATTTAATTATAAAATTAGAAAGATAGTGAATAAGGCATAAGACATACCTTATATATTATAGAGAAAAGGGGCGATAAACTTAGGTAGTACTAAGCTTATCGCCTTTTTTCATTGCTTATTTTTTGATTCATTTTTGGAGTGGTCGACTTGTGATGGGAAGGTTATCGCATAGTGGTCGCATACTTTTAGCCCTTTTTTATGCGACCACTATGCGATAAGTATCCGATAAGTATGCGATAAGTATGCGATCACTTCTGTAAAAATGAATAAAAGATGAGAAAATTAAAGACTTGGATGATGAGGTGGAAATTATTTTGTTATAGAGAAGCTAGGGAAGAAAGTGACGCAGAATAAATATGTAGATCTATAAAGGAGCTGATATACTATAGATTATAAAAATATTTAGGTTTATTAATATTATTATAACATGCTAAGATTTCCTAGTTCTATATAAAATGACTATCTTTAGACATGTCTAAACTAATCAATAGACAATGCAATGTAAGTATAGATTTTATTTATGTTAGAATAAAAAACAATAATCAAGATTAATAGATTATCGTATTTACTAGCCTTACATTTGTAAAAGAAATCAAGAAGGATTATTAACTTTAAAATAAATTATTATGTCTTTAGTAGGTAAAAAATTTCCAAACATCACAGTAGACGCAATGTCTGAAATGGGAGATGATTTAAGAATCAACATTTTCGAAGAAGCAACAAAGAACAATAAAAAAGTATTATTATTCTGGTACCCAAAAGACTTTACATTCGTATGTCCTACAGAATTACACGCTTTCCAAGCAGCTTTACCAGAGTTTGAAAAAAGAAACACTATGGTGATTGGAGCTTCATGTGATACTAACGAAGTACACTTCGCTTGGTTAAACACAGCAAAAGACAATGGTGGAATCGAAGGAGTTACTTACCCAATTATCGCAGATACTCAAAGAAACTTATCTTCAGTATTAGGAATCTTAGATGTAGAAAACGAAGTATATAATGAAGAATTAGATTCAGTTCAAATCGAAGGATCTAACGTTACATATAGAGCTACTTACTTAATCGATGAGACTGGAAAAATTTTCCACGAATCAGTAAACGATATGCCATTAGGAAGAAACGTAAATGAGTACATCAGATTAATCGATGCTTACGCTCACGTACAAACTCATGGTGAAGTATGTCCAGCTAACTGGGAAGAAGGAAAAGATGCAATGAATGCTGACAGAAAAGGTGTAGCTGAATACTTAAGCAAACACTAAGAAATAAACCAGGTTACTAACCCAAAATTTAAAAAAAATGCTTTTAGAACTAGATAAAGATAATTTACAAGAAATTGTAAATTCAAATGAAAAAGTGGTTGTTCAATATGCTGCATCTTGGTGTGGTAATTGTAGAATTATGAAGCCTAAATTCAAAAAATTGGCTACAGAGAAAGAAAACATGACATTTGTAATTGCAGATGCTGAGAACTTCCCTGAGTCAAGAAAGTTGGCTGATGTAAGCAATTTACCAACTTTTGCTACATTCGTAAACGGTAAATTAGTTAACCAAACTCAGACAAATAAAACTGAGGTGTTACACGAATTAGTAAACGAAATTGTATAATTTCATAAATCTTATATAGAATGAAATTACCAGTGATAAGACAGTTGTCTCAATTCATTGCAGATAACGACCAAGATTATATTATAGAAACGCTAGAAGTATTAGAAAACCTAACTGAGGTGCCTTCTCTTAAAGATGAAGAACTAGATGTGATCGGTGAACTTATTTCTAATATGTATGGGGCTCTAGAGGTTCAGAAACTTGTAAAAGAAGGAGCTACCCAAAAAGAAGCGTTGAATACCTTTATGCAAAGAGTTTTAGGATCAATAGATAAATAAAACTCTCTTTATAAAATTTTTAAGGACTGTACTCTGAGTACAGTCCTTTTTTTGTTTTTAGGGTTAAATAAGTCTGTAGTCCAATTCTAGAAGACTGCATAGGAGTGCCTCATTGATTATATATTTATTACATTTAGGTTTTGCTAATATATCTATCAGTATTTAGCATTATATTCTATCGAATTTTACTTATTTTTGTGTAACCTAAAAAATAAAACAATATGGCGACTGTAACATTAAAAGGTAATGCTATCCAAACTATCGGAACATTACCAGGATTAAATACGAAAGCTCCTGAATTCAATTTAGTAGGAGGAGATTTAGCTGATAAAACATTGGCGAATTATAAAGGAAAAAGAGTAATCTTAAACATCTTCCCTAGTGTAGATACACCTACATGTGCTACTTCTGTAAGACATTTTAACCAAGATGCTTCTAAACTAGAAAATACAGTAGTATTATGTGTTTCAAGAGATTTACCTTTTGCACAAGGGCGTTTCTGTGGAGCAGAGGGTATTGCGAATGTAGAGATGTTGTCTGACTTTAGAGACGGACAATTTGGAAAAGATTATGGGGTGCTGTTTACAGACGGACCTTTAAAAGGATTATTGTCTAGATCTATTGTTATCTTAAACGAAGAAGGTACAGTAATCTATACAGAACAAGTGGCTGAGACAGCTGATGAACCAAATTATGAAAAAGCTATCGCTGCTTTAAAATAAGGGTTTTATATACATAGACTGCTAGTATGTTGTATGATTTACTAGCAGTCTATTGTTATAAAAAGAATTAGGTTGAAAACAATATAGCCATATTGTCAATAAAAAAGGAAATGGAAAAAGAAAATACAACAAAAAAGAAAACTACAAAATCAACGAGTACGGCCAAACGATTTGATACAACGATACATATCAATAGCCGATTCTTAATCACTATACTGTTAATCATCAGTGGTATCGCACTAACGTTGAGTTTTATATCCTATTTAATCACAGGGATAGAAGATCAGAGTAACTTAGAATTATTAGGTGATAGACAGGCTGAGGTGGCTAACTGGTTAGGTAAACTAGGGGCATATCTAGCTCACCTATTTGTATACCAAGGATTCGGAGTAGCGTCTTTCTTTTTTGCAAAGTTATTAGTTCATTCAGGTATTTATGCCTTTTTCACTATACCAGCTAGAAGAATCAAGAAAGTGATTTTCTGGGACTTGTTCTCGATGTTATTACTGTCTGTTTTCTTAGGTTTTTTCTGGAGCAGTAATCCTCTTTTAGGAGGAACAGTAGGGTATGAGTTAAATCTGTATTTTGTAGATTATCTAGGTACAGCTGGTACGGTATTGTTACTGTTATTCTTTGCGATTGCTTTTGCACTGTTTAGATTTAAATTATCACCTACTTCTATTCGTCAAGGAATAGAAGGGTTGCCAGCGTTCTTTAAGAAGTTTAAAAAGAAACATATAGAGACTCCTGCTGACTTCGATAATAATGGACAAGTAAATCAGGGAGATCCAGAGCCTGTAGCAGTAGTGAATAAGGAGGTAGAAACACCGTCTGCTAAGCAAGAAACACCTGTTAAAGAAGAAGATTTTAGTATCTATGAGCAACCTGTGTCTCCTAAGTCTGCTATAGTAGAACCTAAAAATATCAAACCGACGATAGAACATAGCTCTGAGTTAGTATTAGATCATAAAAATCCAAAGCCAAACGTAGAGAAGACAGAATCTGTGACTGCTAAGGAAGCAGGTGCTAATGACTTCGTTATTGAAGAAATAAAAGACGAAGGAAGTTTAGAAGAGAATCTAGCGGCTAGATTGGTTCAAGACTTTGGAGAGTTTGACCCTACATTAGAGTTGTCTAATTATCAGTTTCCTTCTATTGAATTATTGAAAGAATACAGTGGTTCAGGAATTACGATTAATCAAGAAGAGTTAGAAGAGAATAAGAATAGAATCGTAGATACACTGCGTAACTATAAGATCGATATTGCTCAGATTAAGGCGACTGTAGGGCCTACAGTGACGCTATATGAGATCGTACCAGAGGCAGGTATTCGTATTTCGAAGATTAAGAACTTAGAAGATGATATTGCCTTATCTTTAGCTGCCTTAGGTATTCGTATTATTGCACCTATACCAGGTAGAGGAACGATAGGTATAGAAGTACCTAATAATAGCCCTTCTATTGTATCTATGAGAAGTGTAATAGCTTCTCCTAAATTTCAAAGTGCTGAAATGGAGTTACCAGTGGCACTTGGTAAGACGATTTCGAATGAGACCTTCGTAGTAGATTTAGCAAAAATGCCTCACCTTCTGATGGCAGGGGCTACAGGACAAGGTAAGTCTGTAGGACTGAACGCTCTATTGACATCACTTCTATATAAAAAGCACCCAGCAGAAGTGAAGTTCGTATTAGTTGACCCAAAGAAAGTAGAATTAACTTTATTTAATAAAATAGAACGACATTATTTAGCTAAATTGCCTAATTCGGAAGATGCTATTATAACAGATAATACGAAAGTTATTAATACGCTGAATTCTCTGTGTATAGAGATGGATAACCGTTATACGCTACTAAAAGATGCAATGGTTAGAAACATCAAGGAATACAACGAGAAATTCAAACAGCGCAAGTTAAATCCTGAGAATGGACACCGCTTCTTGCCTTATATCGTATTAGTAGTGGATGAGTTTGCAGATTTGATTATGACAGCAGGTAAGGAGGTAGAGACGCCTATCGCACGTTTAGCTCAGTTGGCTCGTGCTATTGGTATTCACTTAATTATCGCTACACAGAGACCATCTGTAAACGTTATTACTGGTATTATTAAAGCGAACTTCCCAGCACGTGTAGCTTTTAGAGTTACTTCTAAAATAGACTCTCGTACGATCTTAGATCAGCAGGGTGCAGATCAGTTAATCGGTAGAGGGGATATGTTGTACACACAAGGAAATGATTTGGTACGTGTACAGTGTGCTTTTGTAGATACTCCAGAGGTAGAAAAACTAACAGAGTACATAGGGGCACAAAAGGCTTATCCAGAGGCTTATATATTACCAGAATATGTAGGTGAGGAGGGAGCTAGTAATTTAGATGTGGATATTAGTGAGAGAGATCCTCTGTTTAAAGACGCTGCAGCTATCATCGTTACAGCACAGCAAGGGTCAGCTTCATTGTTACAAAGAAAGTTAAAACTAGGTTATAATCGTGCAGGTAGATTAATTGATCAGTTAGAGGCTGCCGGTATTGTAGGGCCTTTCGAAGGAAGTAAGGCACGTACAGTGAATATACCAGATTTGATGGCTTTAGATCAGTTTTTTGATAATGAAGAAAACAACAATTAAAGAAATAGAATGAGAAAGATTATTGCACTTATAGGAATAGTACTATTTGCTTTTTCAGCAAATGCACAGAGTAGTCAACGAGCTAAGAATTATTTGTTAGAAGTAACGAAGAAGATAAATGGGTATGAGAATATCTCAATCGACTTTTCTTTTAATCAAAAAGGGGCTAATAAAGACTTCGATGGCAAAGGACATCTGGATCTAAAGAAAGACCTTTATAACCTGACATTTATGGGAATAAAGAAGATATATGATGGCAAGAAGATATATACTATCTCGGATGAAGATGAAGAGGTGACAGTCTCTAAGTTTAATGAGAAAAATGCAGATGGAATATTGCCTTCTCAGATGCTGACTTTCTTTAATCAAGGATATACATTTCAGTGGGATATTCTACAGAATGTAGATGGGAAGAAAGTACAGTATATAAAACTAATACCTACGGATAAAAAATCTGTTATAAAAGAGGTATATCTAGGGATAGATACGGCAACGAAAGATATCTATAACAAGATTCAAGTAAATAAAGACGGTTCTAAATCAACACTGACGGTTAATTCTTTTAAAACAAATCAGTCAATGTCGAAAAATCATTTTACCTTTACACAGTCGTTGTACCCTAATTATTACATCAACAATATAGATTAAAGATTTAAGTGAAATTACTTGACCGTTATATTTTAAAAAGCTTTATATCGACACTGCTAACAGTGTTCGCTATTTTATACTTTATTTTTATCCTACAAGGGGTGTGGTTATTCATCTCAGAATTAGCAGGAAAGGATCTTGATTTGATTGTGATTGTTCAGTTCTTACTGTTCTATTCACCTAAGATGGTACCCTTGGTATTGCCCTTGTCAGTGTTATTAGCATCTATTATGACCTTTGGTAGCTTTGCAGAGAACTATGAGTTCGCAGCGATGAAGGCA
Source organism: Myroides sp. A21 (assembly GCF_000807225.1). Lineage (NCBI taxonomy): Bacteria > Pseudomonadati > Bacteroidota > Flavobacteriia > Flavobacteriales > Flavobacteriaceae > Myroides > Myroides sp. A21. The sequence continues at coordinate 155,689 of NZ_CP010327.1, read as the reverse complement.
TCAGGAATCTCTCTTCAGAGAGCGATGCGTCCATTGTCTATATTCATATTTATATTAGCAGGAGTATCATTTTGGTTTGCGAATGATGTTATTCCAAAGGCGGAATATCGTTTTTTAAATCTTCGAAAAGAAATTATTCAAACAAAACCAGCTATGGCAATAGCCGCTGGGCAGTTTAATGATTTAGGACAGGTCAACATTAAGGTAGATAATAAGACTGGAGATAAAGGTCAGTATTTAGACAATGTAACGATGCATGTCAAGTCTAGTTCTGGATATGAAAATAAGACGGTGATTAGATCAGTAAATGGAGAACTAGAAACAGAAGAAACGTCTAATATCTTAAAGCTTCATTTATTCGATGGTAACTACTATGATGATGTAGTAGCGAAGAACTATGAAGAACAGAAGAAAGAGCCGTTTATCAAAACTTCTTTTGAAAAATATACGATGAATATTGATTTGAGTAGTTTTCAAGATGAGGGGAAAGATGAGGATAAGATTACCAATACGTATGGTATGCTGAATATAAAGGAGCTAAACTATACGATAGACTCTCTTCAAAGATCTATGAATGTAGAGAAAGCATCTAATACAGATAACTTAACTTTGAGATTAGGAAATCTGTTGTCTATGGATCGACAACCTTCTAGTAATGATACTATTGCAAAAATAGAAATAGCGGATGCTGACTTAATAAAGGATTTTTCTTATGATAATCAGAGTAGAATCTTACAGTCAGCGATAGATTATACGAATAACATTAGCTTTAATACAGAGAGTAATGACCTTTCTATATTAAATCAAGTAAAGAAGATAAATGATCACTGGTTAGCTCTATACGAGAAGTTTGTGATTGCCTTTTCGTGTTTCCTGATGTTCTATATTGGAGCACCATTGGGAGCTATTATTCGAAAAGGGGGGATTGGTTTGCCAATTGTATTTGCAGTAGGTATCTTTATTACTTATCACTTTATAAATACTTTTGGAAGAAAGATGGCTCAGGAGGATGGAATTATCCCATTCTTTGGAGGGTGGATAGGATCTTTAGTTCTTACTCCATTGGCTATATATTTAACGTATAAGGCTACAAGGGATAATGGAGATGTTAGCTTTAGTCTATCGTTAGATACATTTAAAGATTTATTTGTTGCTTTAAAATCAAAAAGACAACAAAAAAAGAAATAATACAAAACAACAAAATACAACTATAATGTCACATAATCACATTCAATTAAACACTATCGAGGAAGCTATTGAAGATATCAAAGCAGGAAAAGTAATCATAGTGGTAGATGATGAGGATCGTGAAAACGAAGGCGATTTTATCGCTGCTGCAGAAATGGTTACTCCAGAGATGATCAATTTTATGGCCACTCATGGACGTGGACTTATTTGTGCTCCCCTTACTAAAGAGAGATGTCAAGAATTAGACTTGCATCCGATGGTAACTAATAATACTGTACTTCACCAGACAGCATTTACAGTATCTATAGACTTAAAAGGACATGGATGTACGACAGGTATCTCTGTACATGACCGTGCTAAGACAATAGAATCATTGGTAAAAGAAGAGACTACAGGAGAAGATCTTGGTCGTCCAGGACATATTTTCCCATTGATTGCTAAAGAGGGTGGTGTACTGAGAAGAACAGGTCATACTGAAGCTGCAGTGGATATCTCAAGACTGGCAGGGTTTAAACCAGCAGGTATCTTAGTAGAGATTTTAAATGAAGATGGTTCTATGGCTAGACTACCACAGTTAATGGATGTAGCGAAGAAATGGGACTTAAAAATTATATCTATTGAAGCTCTTGTGGCTTATCGTATGAAGCACGATAGCTTAATCGAAAAGAAAGAAGACTTCGAGTTAGAAACTAAGTATGGTACTTTTAGATTAAGAGCGTATCAACAGAATACAAATGGACAAGTGCATATCGCTTTGACTAAAGGGGATTGGAATGCTGATGAGGCTGTTTTAACACGTATTAATTCAACGATCGGTAATAATGATATCTTAGATGCCTTAAGTGGTAAATTAAGCATTCGTATGGAGAATACGTTTGCTAAGATTAACGAAGGGGATAAAGGAGCGATCTTATTTATTAATCAGGAAGATCACAATGCAAGTCTTTTAAATAGATTAGCTGTACTTAAAAACTCTGGAGCGAAGCTAGATCTTGATACACCTAAGTTATCAGGAGATGAAAAAGACTTCGGTATCGGAGCGCAGATATTACATGACTTAAATATTTCTAAGATTAAGTTGTTGTCTAATTCTGCTCAAGGCAAAAGAGTAGGGATGACAGGATATGGTTTAGAAATCACTGAATATATCAATTACTAATAGTATAATTAGTTTTTAGAGGTAGAATAAGAAGGTCTTGATAAGTTTTTTACTTATTAAGACCTTTTTTTATTCTTTATAAATATTTCATGCCGAGAGAGTTAGTTTTATTGCTGAAAAAAAGTGTGTTTTTTAGTATATATTTTTTTGCAGAATTGAAGGAAGTGTCTATATTTGCACTCGCAATACAGAAGTAATGCAGACCACTGGAGAAATGGCAGAGTGGTCGAATGCGGCGGTCTTGAAAACCGTTGACTGTAACAGGTCCGGGGGTTCGAATCCCTCTTTCTCCGCGAAATTATAAATGATAACTTTTTAAAAGTCATCAAAACAGCTTAAAACCTATGATTCCCAATGAATTATAGGTTTTTTCTTTTTTAACCCTATCGCATTTTTTTCAAAAATGCTCATAAGAAATCGCTTAATTCATGGCGCAGAGGAAATGTTTTGTCCTGTGCCACAAAAATTAACTAAATCCTAGTGATAGTAAGGGGTTAAAGAGATTTACATCTTGATTTTTGAGTGTTTTAATTCGACATTTATTACTAATTTTAAACAGTTGAATTATGCTAGAAAAACGCTTATCAATTAGTTTTTTCCTTAAGAAAGGAAGAGATGGAGGTGATTTAAGGATGGTTTACCTTAGAATCATCGTAGATGGAATCGCTAGAGAGACTTCCATTAACCACAAATGGGATATCAATAGATGGAACCAGAGATCAGGTCGTGCACTTGGTACAAAAGAAGAGGCAAGGACTCTTAATTTTCTATTGGATACAATTGTATCTAAGATTAATCATTACAAATTAGAACTTGTAAGTAATGGACAACCTATTACTGTATCTGTGTTAATGGATTTTGTTCAGGGTAAAGGATCTGATAAGAGTAAAGTTTTGGTTGAGTTTCAAAAACACAATGATGAAATTTTGGAATTAGTACCTAAAGAGTATGCTCCTGGTACTTATGAGAGATATGTAACAGCACGGTCTCATGTTGGAGAGTTTATTAAAAAGGTTTACAATAAAGACGATATTGAGTTCAGAGAACTTGATCATGAGTTTATCCTTGAATATGAACACTATTTAAAGACCGTTAGAGCATGTTCTAACAATACAGCTATAAAGTATATCTCAAACTTCAAGAAGATTGTTCTGAGAGCCATTGCAAAAGGAATTATTCCTACTAATCCTTTTGCACAATACAAGCCTAAGAAGACTAAGCTCAATAAAAAACCTTTGAGTAAACAAGAGCTTTCTATTTTAGAGAAAAAAGAAATTGATAATGAAAGATTATCTATTGTAAGGGATGTTTTTGTATTTCAGTGTTACACAGGACTTGCTTACATTGATGTATTTAAACTTCAAAAAAGTGATATTACTAAAGATATTGAAGGTAATTTGTGGATAAGAACCAATAGACAAAAGACAGATGCTAATATCACCATTCCATTACTACCTAAAGCTATAGAGATAATGGCTAAGTATAAAGACCATCCTGATTGTATTGGAAAAGATGTAGTACTTCCTGTTCGCTCTAATCAAAAGATGAATGCTTATTTAAAGGAAATTTCTTCTCTTTGTGAAATCAGTGAATTAAATACACACAAAGCAAGAAGAACTTTTGGTAGTACTGTAACTCTTGGTAATGGAGTTCCTATTCATGTGGTCAAAGAAATGTTAGGTCATCACTCTGTTAAACAGACAGAGGAATATGCTTTAACGGAAGAGGAAGCTATCAAAAGTGAAATGCAGATATTAAAAGGTAAATTGGAAGGACAAGCTACTAAGAGAACTGCAGAGTATAAGAGTTTAGTTGAGAAACTAGAATCCTTAGATCTTAATCAAGAAAAACTAACTCAGTTAATAGATATTATAACTAAGTTAGTTTAATAGTAATTGCTCCCTCGTACAATCATAGGCTTTTATGCAATAATTCAACTGTACTACGCATGTTAGGGTGATACGAGGGAGTATATTTTATATAGCCCAATTCTTGAAGTTCTTTTAAGTATTTATGATAAGTAGGAAGTGTATTAATATGAGCATATTTCATCAGTTTACGTCTACTAACTCTAATTAGTTTGCCTTGTTGTTGTAAAAATGCAAACTGAATAATCCCAAGTAGTAGTGCAAAATGCCAGACATTTAGTCTAGCATCATTTTTAAGCTCTACAATATAACGAAGTAGTTTATTTGATATACTCATATACTACTCATTAAAAAGGTTTTCAATATCAGTTCTATTGTAATAATAGGAACCGAGTATTTTTCTATATCGAAGTTTTCCAATAATACGAAGTGTTTGTAGCGAAGCTGCTGAAATACTAAGAAGTTGCCTTGCGACTTTTGTCTTTACCCATTCAAGTGAAGTCTCATTTGATTTCTGACTAAAGAATTCTTTTAATTCTGCAACGATTGTTTGACTAAACAGTCTTAGATCTTCTTTTGTGATTTGATTGTCCATAATAGTTGTTTTTAAGGTTAAACAACTAATTTATGTGGAGAATAGGAGTGCTTAGTATTACTGGAATAATAAAGAAGAGGTTGGCGTTAAAATGAGATGTTGATTTGCAAAATGAATTACAAACTAACATTAATTTTTAGTTGTAGTAGGGATTCGAACCAACTGGTACAGGTCAATCTATAAACGTATATTTTCTTTTTATAAATGTAATTTCATGCCTTCGTGCGAAGCTATAAAATCTAATTTTTCATAAAATCGAATGGCATTAGGACGTTTTTTGTCTGAAGTCAATTGCAATACATGAGCACCTTTTGCTTTGACATGTGCAATGGCCCAACGGAAAAATTGCTCACCCAAACCTTTGCCGCGAAAATCTTTATGAATACGCACGGCTTCAATCTGCGCACGAACACCTCCTTGGTATGTCAAATACTGCAAAAAGCTCAATTGTAGTGTGCCGATAATTTGCCCATTTTCATCTTCAACAACAATCAATTCCTGATTTAGGTCTTTGTCAATATTCAGAAAAGCATCGGTATAAATTTTTGGCAAAGGATTTTCAAAAAGGAGAAACATTGTTTTGCATTGGTTATCAAGTAAAGGATAATTAGTATGTATTTTATACTTTATAAATGACATGCTTGAGTAAGTGAATACTTTGTTAATCGTTATCAAAATGGTATAAGTCTATGTGTAATTGGTATAAACATAATCTTTTTTGAAAGGTATTTTTGTACAAATTAATAAAGTAATAAAATGAGTACATTGATAAGTAGATTATTTGTGTTTATATTTTTCACATCTGTAGCATTACAAGCTCAAACAAAAAATAATGGAAGCATTCAATTCATTAGAAATGCAACAACAATTATTAATTACGGAGGGTATAAGATTTTAGTTGATCCAATGCTTTCTCCGAAGGGAGGATTGATATCAGTAGCTGGAAAACAGAATAGTCCTTTGGTTGACTTACCTATACCAATTTCAGAAATAGTAGAAAATTTGGATTTGGTTTTAGTAACGCATAATCATTTTGATCATTTTGATAGTGATGCGGTTAAAAATCTAAATAAAAAAACTAAATTATTGCATCAACCAGCTGATCGTGATACAATTCAGAAACTTGGTTTTCAAAATGCAGAAACTATATATAATGAAATAGTTTGGAAAGATATTAAGATAACAAGAGTAATTGCAGAGCATGGTACAGGAAGAATCCATCAAATGATGGGAGACGCTTCTGGGTTTGTGCTACAAGCAAAGAATCAACCCACTATTTATGTAATTGGAGATGCTGTATGGACAGAGGGTATTTATCAAAACATTAAAAGATATGAACCAGATTATATCATTGTAAATACAGGTGGAGCTAAGATAAATGGATTTGAAGCTACTCCTATTATCATGGATGAAAAACAGGCAATGTCTTTAGTTCAGGAAAGTGGTAAAGCTGTAGTAATTGCAGTTCATATGGATGCAATTGATCATTGCTATACTACTCGTGAAATACTAAAAAAAGAAGCTGATAAATTCAAAATTAGTAGTGAAAAACTATTAATACCTAATGATGGAGAGATCATAGAATTTTAAAAGCTTGACTTATATTAAAAATGAATTTTTTGTTCCTCCTTTTTTTGTTTTTACTTTATAGTGTTATTTATAATGTAAAAGCTGATAATAATAATTGAAATTAAATATTCGAATTAAAAAGGAGGAATTTATTTGATACTATGAGATTTTTTGGAGATAAGGGAATTGGGTATTATACATTTGATTCGTTTATGGATATTCAAGCATTGCATTCTTCATGTAAGAGTAAACATAAATGTTATTTGATCATGAATGTAAAAGCAGACAGTGTGTTGACTATAGATCTTAAAGAGATTCAAGTTAAACAGGATATTCTTTTTTTTCTAGATTCGAGACAGCGGTTTTCTCTAAACCCTAGTAGCAAAAGTGAGATTATTATTTTCAATTCTGAATTCTACTGTATAGCTTTTCACGATAATGAGTTGACTTGTGATGGTATTTTATTTAATAATATTTACGATACGCCCTCTATTAATATAACTCAAAAAGATTCTGATATTTTAGATAACTTATTTTCTGAAATAAAGACAGAATTGAATCAAGGAGATTATTGGACAGAAGAGATGATTCGAACAAAGTTAAAAGAGTTAATTATTACAGTTAGCAGAATGTGGCTCAATCAAAATCCCAATCAAAAAGGTTTAGGTAGTAGAGAGGATGAATTAAGTAGAAAATTTAGTCAACTTGTTGAAGAAAACTTTTCGACCTATCACAGTGTATCAGATTATGCAGCAATGCTAAATGTAACGGCAAAGACGTTGAATCGCAAGATTGTGAGTGAGAAGAAAATGGCTCCCAATACATTTATAAAAAATAGAATTGTTCTTCAGGCTAAACGTTTATTATCCAATACGATGCTTACTGTAAAGGAGATAGCAATAGAACTAGGATACCAAGATCAGTCCTATTTTGTTCGTCTGTTTCGATCACAAACAGGACAAACACCTTTAAATTTTCGAAACAGGAATAACAAATAAGAAAAAAGTGCTGTGTTTTGAGAAATATGTCTCTTGATTAAAAAATGATGCATGGGTAATTTTGTCTAATAAATATTAATAAATAAAATAGATGAAATCAACTGTTACAGCCATTTGGCAAGGAAATTTTAAGGAAGGAAATGGATTTTTAAAGGGAGAGAATTCCACTCTCGAAGGAGTAGAATATAAACCAGTCTTTGCTAAGGCAAGCGGTCAACCTATAACAAATCCAGAAGAACTATTAGGATCTGCTCATGCAACATGTTTTAATATGACTTTAAGTTATATTTTATCTCAAGCAGGGATAAGTGCTGAATCATTGCAAACTGAGGTTGTTATCGGAATAAACAACAATGTTATACTTAGCTCGACTTTAAATTTAGTTGCAAAAATACCAGGCATTGCCGATAAGGAATTTCAAGATTACGTTATAAAAGCAAAACAAATGTGTGCAGTAGGAAATGCTTTAAAAGTAGAAATTGAAGTTAACGCTCAACTTTTATAGAATATCTTAGCAATGATTAAGATCTCTTTTCTTTGATTAGAGATTTTAATCAACCATTTTAATCAAATTAATTAAATAATCGTGTCTATATGCAAACTTTAAAATTTCATAAAACGGAGTGTGGTGTTGAATTCTTATTAAACGTTCTGCATATAGAGGGCAATGATATAAATAGAAGTTACTTAAAAAGTATACCATTTAATACGGATTTCTTTGAGGTTATTTTCTTTAAAAAAGCTCAGGGATATCTTGTATTAAATCACCAAAGAATTGAACTCACAGATAATAGTATTGTTTTTATATCTCCTTTTCAAAAACGACAGTGGAATTTTACATCGAAGGATTTAGAATTTTCTGTCTTACTTTTTCAAGAAGATTTTTTAAATGAGTTTTTTGAAGACAAACTATTTTCATATCGTTTGCTTTATTTTCATCAGTTTCATTTTCCCTTAAAAATAAGTTTAGAACGAGATAGTATTGATGTTTATTGCAAATTACTTCAAGAGATCAAAACAGAGCTCGTTTTTACAAAACCTGATAGTATACATATTGTGCGTTCTTTGTTATATTATATTTTGCATAAATTAAATAGAGAATATGCAACGTTAAATTCCTTATCTGTAGATAGACAGGAGCAACACTATGCTTTCCAATTTAAATATTTAATGGAAAAGCATATTGAAAAAAAACATAGAGTAAATGATTATGCTGAATTACTGGGGATAAGTAGAGTTTTATTGAATTCGTCTGTAAAAGAGCAATTTAATGTAACAGCAACCTATTTATTAAAACAGAGGTTATTAGTTGAAATTAAGAACTATCTAATTCATTCTTCCATGACAGTTAGTGAGATCGCTTATAAATTAAATTTTTCAGAGCCAAATCATTTAATGCGATTCTTTAAGACACAAACGGGTATGACTACACGAGAGTTTTTACAAGAACACATAGAAATAGAAAAAGAGATTTAATTATTCTTATCAAACTGGTAGAACTTAGAATTTGATTGGTATTCTACTTCTAATGCCAACAAAGTACTTTAGTTGTTTAAATAATTGAACAATTAAAGGATATGATTTCTCAAGAACAAATAGATATTTTAAAAGAGCAAATAGCTGCTGCTGATGCAATTGTTGTTGGAGGAGCTTCTGGTATGTCTGCTGCTTCAGGGTTTAAGTTTTACTATCAGCATGATGAAGTATTTCAAATGATTGCAGGTAATTTAGAAAAGAAATACGGGTTTTGTAATTTTTTTGATGGTTTATACGATCCTCATCACACTTTAGAGGAACATTGGGCCATGTTGATTCGTTTGTCGCATTATATTCATTATTGTGACACAGGAGAGACCTATAAGGATTTGGCAGCCTTATTAGAGGGTAAAAACTACTATATAGCAACAACGAATCAAGACGCTCAATTTTATAGAGTTTTTGATGCTAACAAAATTACAAGAATTCAAGGAGATTGGCGCTATTGGCAATGTAAGAAACGTTGTCATGATCAAATTTATGACAACAAAGAACAAACATTAGAGTTAAGCAAATATATAGAGGCAGATAAGCTCACAGACGCTTTAATTCCTAAATGTCCTAAATGTGGTGGGTATATGGATGCCTGGATACGATCAAGAAATTTTCTAGAGGGAAATTACTACCAACAAGAAATGAAGTTGTATTATGATTTTATTGAAAAGCACGCAGGAGATCGTATTTTGTTTTTGGAATTAGGAGTAGGATTAATGACTCCAATGTTTATAAAAAAACCATTTATAAGCATGGTTTACCAATTGCCCAATGCTTTTTACGCAACATTAAACCCTCAACATGCACTTGTGCCTGAAATCATAGCCTCAAAAGGTTTGGCATTGAGTGATGATATTTCAATTATTTTGAAACAACTTCTAAATAAGCCCATAGATTCCGTAGATCATTTTGATGCGGAGAAAATTTTCAACCCTTCACGTGTATATTAATGGATAGTATCAAACGCGCAAGAAAGGCTATTTTACAAGCTGATATGGTATTAATTGGAGCTAGCAATGGACTGTCTATTGCTCAGGGTATTCATATTTTTGCAGATAATCAAGATTTTAATGATTATTTCAGTGATTTTAAAAACAACAATGCAATAAAGAGTATTATACAAGGTTGTTTTCATCAGTTTTCTAAAGAGGAGCAAAAATGGGCATTTTATAGTAAGATGTATCATTATTTTACTATAGATAGAAAACCTACTCAGGTTATGCAACAGCTATTGTCCTTAATGAAGGATAAGCCTTATTTTGTTGTTACTTCAAATATTGATTCTCATTTTATAAATTCTGGATTTGATCCGCATGCTATATTTGAGATAGAGGGTAATTGTCGTTTTATGCAATGCGAAACTGCTTGTCATGATACGCTTTATGATGCCGAACAAAAATTATTAGCATTTTACGCAAAGCAAGAAAATGGGAGTATACCAACTAAACTTGTGCCCAAATGCCCTAAATGTGGAGGTAATATGAAACTTAATATAGAGGTTGACTCCCATTTTGTAAAGGGAGCTACTTGGCAAGAGAATAACCAAAAATATAGGGCATTTTTAGATCAAGCTAAGAATAAGCAAAAGAAAATTGTTTTATTGGAGTTAGGTGTAGGTTTACGCAATATATTGATAAAACAACCATTTATGAATTTAACTTATTACAATTCTAATGTTTGTTATATAACTTTTAATAAAGGAGAGATTTATGTACCTATTGAGATTGATGCACAGTCAATAACATTAGATGGGGATATTGGACAAAGTTTAAGTGAGATTGTAGGACTTAATGGTCGCTAGTTGATTTATCAAAATGGTAGTTTAAATGCTTGATTGGGTACCTGTTTAAATTATTATTTTGAAGAGATTTGTGTTAGATGTTTAATTATATAAAAAAGATAATTATGAGTAAAAAAGCATTATTAGTAATAGATATTCAAAATGATTATTTTGAAAACGGAGCTTGGGAACTGGTGGGATCTTTAGAGGCTAGTTTAAAGGCACGAAAAATGATTGATCATTTTAGATCACATAATTTACCTATTGCACATATTCAGCATTTTGCTGTTCAAGGTAATATTCCTTTTTTCCATGAAGGAACAAATGGGGCAGAGATTCATGAAAATGTAAAACCACTAGAAGGAGAGAAACTAATTAAAAAGAATTATCCCAATAGTTTTAGAGAAACTGATTTGTTAGCCTATTTGAAAGCTGAGGGAGTTACTGAAGTTGTGATTACAGGTATGATGTCTCATATGTGTGTAGATGCAACAACAAGAGCAGCAAAAGATTTTGGCTTTGAATGTACGGTGATTTCAGATGCTTGTGCTTCAAGAGATCAAGTATTAGACGGAAAAACAGTACCAGCTTTAGAAGTTCATACAGCGTTTTTAGCAGCATTGACATTTTTTTACGCCAATGTTGTAACTTCAGAAGAATACTTGTCTGCTTAATTAGATTTAATAGAAAGCTGGAATATGATGTTCCAGCTTTTGCTTATTTTAAATTTTCTAGTCCAAACTTAGCTAATTGCTCTATAATTGGAAGTGTTTTTAATCCTAGATTTGTGAGGGTATATTCTACTTTAGGAGGAATTTCTGGGTATGCTTTTTTGGAAACAAATTCATTTTTGACTAAAAAATTTAGCTGTTGAATAAGCATTTTCTCACTTATACCAGGAATTGTTTTCTTTAGTTCCCCATATCGTATAGTTCTATCATTAATCTGAAATAATATTAATAGCGTCCATTTTCCACTTACAAGAGACATTGTTTTCCTTACTGGGCAATTCTCATCTGATGTATTTATTTTTTTTAGTTTTTTTTCCATTTGATTATCAGTTATTCTAACTAATTAGTAAGTACCTAACCCATAGGTAAGTACTTGTGTAAAAGTAAAATATTAATTTAATTCGTATAACAATAAATTTTAAAAAGTATGAAAAATTCAATAGAAGTAGTAACAGCTTATGTTGATGCACTGGGAAAAGGTGATATTCCAACTGCATTTTCTTTTTTTGATTCAAATGTTAAATGGCATCAACCTGGTAATAATCAATTTTCTGGAGTAAAAACGGGTGTTGAATCAATAGGAGAGATGCTTAATGCAATGATGCAAGTATCTAAAGGAACGTTCTCTTTAGTTCCTAAAGGATCTTTGATGGTAAATGGCAATCTTGTTTCTATGCCCTTAAATTTTACGGGTACTGTGGAGGATCGAACTATCAATATGTTTGGTATTGACCTATTTAAAATAGAAGGAGATAAGATTGTAGAAATATGGTTGTTTTCTGACAATCAAGAAGAAGAAGATGTTTTTTGGGGTAAATAATAGAATTTTACCAAAAAAAATAACCAATAGAGGAATACCTTCTTGTGGTATTCCTTTTAACTTTTTACAATAAAAGTTAATGTTTGATGTGACTTTTATTCTATATTTGCTTTTTAGCAAACAAGGATTATTACTTTGTAAAGTATGTTTTTTTTCAATTAGTTTATTCTAATGTATTGATAAATAGTTGTTAAAATCCTTGATTTTGTTTATTTTCAAAGTAGTTTAAATCAAACTTTATGTCTAAAAAGACTATAAATTCTCGCATTTCTTACACTAATCGTTACCCAGATAGCGATGTTGTGTCTTTCTTTGTTTTTTAATACTTAAGCATTTACTAGCTAAAAGTATTTCAGTTATATTATTTTCTCTATAGATTTTTCATGTTTTTTACTTCAACCATCTAACTAAAAAGTTGTGATAGTAAAAGTCGCGCGTGTTGTTTTTTTGACCAAATGTGAAAAATGAATTTATTGGACAAATTGCGAATCAGTATGGTTTTAAAATAAAAGGTTCTATAGAGAGAGGTCAATTTAGGTTTAATTTAATCATTTATTATTTTATGGTATCACAACAAGAAGATATTTTTAAGAACGTTATTTCGCATGCAAAAGAGTATGGATATATTTTTCCATCTAGCGAAATATACGATGGTTTAAGCGCAGTATATGACTATGCTCAAAACGGTGTAGAATTAAAGAGAAATATTAGAGAGTACTGGTGGAAATCCATGGTACAAATGCACGAAAATATTGTAGGAATTGATGCCTCAATCTTTATGCATCCAACCACTTGGAAGGCTTCAGGTCACGTTGATGCATTCAATGACCCTTTAATTGACAATAAAGACAGTAAAAAAAGATATAGAGCAGACGTTTTAATTGAAGACTACTGTGAAAAATTACACCAAAAAGCATTAAAAGAAATTGAAAAAGCGAAAAAACGCTTTGGAGAAGCTTTTGATGAAGAGCAATTTATTGCGACTAATCCACGCGTTGTAGAATACTACGCAAAGAAAAAAGAAATTTTAGAGCGTATGGCTCGCGGTTTAGATACAGGAGATTTGGCTGATGTAAAAGCACTTATCGAAGAGTTAGAAATCGCTGATCCTGATACAGGTTCTAAAAACTGGACCGAAGTACGTCAATTCAACTTGATGTTTGGTACAAAATTAGGAGCTTCTGCAGATACAGCGATGGATTTATACCTTCGTCCTGAAACAGCTCAAGGTATTTTTGTAAACTTCTTAAACGTTCAAAAAACGGGACGTATGAAAATTCCTTTTGGTATTGCACAAACAGGAAAAGCATTCCGTAACGAAATCGTTGCCCGCCAGTTTATCTTCCGTATGCGCGAATTCGAACAAATGGAAATGCAATTCTTTGTGAAACCAGGAGAGGAAATGAAATATTACGAGTATTGGAAAGATACGCGTTTAAAATGGCATTTATCTCTAGGCATGGGAGCAGAAAACTACCGTTACCACGACCATGAGAAGTTGGCACACTACGCCAATGCTGCTACGGATATTGAGTTTAACTTCCCATTTGGATTTAAAGAATTGGAAGGAATTCACTCTCGAAAGGATTTTGATTTAAAAGCACATGAGCAATTCTCTGGTAAAAAATTACAGTTCTTCGACAACGAAACAAATTCATCTTATGTTCCTTATGTTGTAGAAACATCAGTAGGATTGGATCGTATGTTCTTATCTATCTTCTCTAAATCACTTCAAGAAGAAACACTAGAAGATGGAACAACGAGAACGGTATTGAAATTACCTGCGGTATTAGCCCCAACTAAAGCGGCAATCTTCCCTCTAGTGAAAAAAGATGGTTTACCAGAAATTGCACAAGAGATTATCGAAGACTTGAAATGGGATTTCAATGTCGCTTATGATGAAAAAGATGCTGTAGGACGTCGTTACCGTCGTGCAGATGCTTTGGGAACTCCTTTCTGTATTACGGTGGATCACCAAACACTAGAAGACAAAACAGTTACCATCCGTCACAGAGATACAATGAAGCAAGATCGTGTTGCAATTGCTGACCTTCGCACGCTAATCAATGAGGAAATATCGATAAAAAGTTGGTTAAAAAGAGTAATGTAAAAGGAAACGGCACACTACATACAAATACAACTATCATAGTCGTTTTGTATGTAGTGTTTTGAATAGATTTACAAAGAGTTATTCATGTAGTCTTCCAATGATTCTTTTAGTCTATCTAAGTATATTGTTCTAGATTTTGCTCGACTTTTCATTCTGTGAAAAGCGTGATGGATGTCATTTAATGAAATTCCGAAAAGTTGTTGAAATAGAACGGCTATTTTTTTGATATCAGACTTGCCATTATTAATAGAACCACTTACATAGAGAGCATATATTAATTCTATAAGTGCATTCTGGGATTCAGACCATGTGAGTGATTCATTGTTTTTTACATAGTTAATTTTAGGATCATTTGAGTAGGATACTTGTTCTTGTAGATAGTTGATTAAATGAGTGTTGGCTAGTATTCTAGCTAATTTGTAATCATAATAAGTTGAAAAAAGAGGATCAATTTCAAAAGCAAAACTGTTGATTCCCACAAGTAAATTGATTTGACCTAGAGTAAAATACTCTAAATCTCTATCTACACGATTAGCTTGGTAATATTTATAGAAATCGTTATTGCGAAAATATTTTTCGTATTCTTTATTTAGTTCAGAAATTTTTTCAAGGTAGTATTCATTTTTGTTTGAAGCATTAATAGGACAATTTGTCTCTATTCTATAGATTTTATTATAAAAGATAAGTTTTCCTAGTATTATGGGTTTTATGTTTTTAAAAAAAAACACTTCTTCATTTGAATTTTCAAAACCTATTAGAAGAAGTTCTGTTTTGATATCAGTTAGTGTTTTTTTTAGAAATTGAATCATTTCAAACGATTTTTCAATTGTCAAAGGTTCAAATGATATTAATTCATTTTCTTTTTTTTCAATGAGCTTTAACGAGTTTTTGTAATTAGCGATCTGTGTCATAAAAAATAAGGTTGGTTATTTATGACTGGTATGCATTAGAAGTGTTTTACTCTTTTTTATATGCACTATTTAAATATAGTTCGAATTTAAATAGTGAGTCAATACGTGAATTCACTATAAAATGTACGGAAAACACGTATAGTTTAATAAGATTAGAATTGTTTTCTTTTTACTAACCAAATTTAGTACCATAGGTAATAGGTAGGTAGATTAATAATATTTAGAAGTATGAGAGATTGTTTGCAATTATTTGTATTCTTTGAGTATGAAATTAGACTATTTATTTTAGTGGCTTTTTTCCTTGTACTAGTTATAGGGTATTGTAATGTTTTGAATAAGTTTAAAACAAAACAAAAACTTGATAAATGTATAATTGATAAGTCTTTGCTAGTTTATAGAGAAAGAGAGAGAATAGCAAAGGAGTTACATGATGGAGTATGTAGTGATCTAGTGAGTCTACTTAATTTGTTAGCGTCTTTTGAGTTGACAAAGGACCCTAAAATGCGTGATATGATTATTAAAAATCTACAGCAAGAGCTAAAGCAATGTTATGATAATGTCTTGCATATTAGCTATGGACTTTTACCTCCTTTAATATTAGATAATTCTATCAATTGTATTTTACAAAATTATGTACTTAAAGTATCCAAGTTAAATAAAATTAATGTGTCTATGAAAACAATGGAGCAAACATTTTTTTTTAGTGATTCAGTTAAATTAGAGATTTATAGAATTACTCAAGAAGTAGTTCAAAATATTATCAAGCACAGTAATGCTACAAATATTGGTGTTAGAATAGTATGGTACTCTCAGAAATTTACCTTGTTTATTTCTGATAATGGAATGAAATACAATTTTAGTTTATGTTTTACTGATCAAGAAGGGTTAGGATTAAAAAGTATGATTTTAAGAGCAAAAAAGATTAAAGCAATATTAACGCATGAATTTGTTAAAGAGCAAAATATAGTTTGTTTAAGTATTAATAGAGAAAAATATGGTTAGAATAGGTATTGTTGATGATCATACACTTTTTAGAGAAAGCTTCGAATTATTAGTTAATCAATTTGAAAATAGTAAAGTAGTATCTCAATGTTCTAATGGATTAGAGCTATTGAAAGAGTTAGAAGAAAAAGAAATTGATTTGATTTTTTTAGATCTTCAAATGCCCGTAATGGATGGTTTTCAAACAGCTTCTTTGGTATTGGCTAGATTCCCAAAAATAAAGATAATAGTACTAACTAGTTTTAGTGATTTGTATAACATTGAAAGAATGTTACAGTTAAATATTTCAGGTTATCTAACAAAGAGTATACAGCCTAGTTTATTAGAAAAAGCAATTCGAATAGTTTCTGAAGGGGGAGTTTTTTATGATGGAAACATAAAACAGATTATACATATATTTCAGCAGCATGTTTATAAAAGCGAAGTAGTTTTAACGGATAAAGAAATTGTAATTATTAAATTATTTGCTCTACAACATAGTGGAAAAGAAATAGCAGAAAAATTGAATTTAAGTTTGAGAACCATAGAAAAGTATAAAGAAAATTTGATATACAAAACTAGTGCTAGTAATTTTATAGGTGTAATTATTTATGCAATGCAAAGACATTACATATCCTTGAGTGAGTTATATCGGTAAATTTTTAAGGAGGTTATTGGTTTATATCAAATATAAAAATATCGTGAAAACACGTATTGTTTTGAATAATAGTCCTTTGTAATTTTACTTTGGTTCGAATCAATCTAAAATGAATTGATACTGAAAACTAATACCTTATGTTTTCTAGAGATATAAAGTAGCACAGCTGTTCGATTTAAAGTAACCATACAAATCGACTAAATAAAAGTAAAACCAACTAACTTAAAAAACGACCATAAACGATAACAGACACGAGGTTTGTTATTTTAATTTCACACCAAGTAAATTATGAAAAACTCAATAAAAACCCTACTTATGTCATTTGCCGTTGTTGCAATGCTAAGTATAGGTGCATTCAGTGTGAATGCTAGTAATAATGATCAAGTTGTTAAAGAAGAAACAGCAGTATTAGCCCAAGTTCCCTATACAGGAAAACTTCATTATAAAGTTGGAAATTTGTATCCTGAGGCAGGTATAACAAATCTGGAGATCTGTACTTTAGAAGGAACAAGTATTCCTTATTATGAAGATGTAGATGGTCAGAATGAGCGTATGTATGGTTGGGATTCTATTCAAGGGAGATATCTTCCTCTTTTTGAGATTACTCAATAAAAGAGTTTGATAGACATTAATAAAAAGGTAGAAGACGCTAATTGGCGTCTTCTACTATTATTTCTAAAAATCATCTAATTGATTCCATGAATAAGGATTTTTAATACCTTCTATAATCCAATTTCTATCTTGTTTGCCTTTTAAGTAATAGTCAAACCAATCATTAACACGATGATTCAGGTCTAATGTTTGTGTGGGAACATCAAAACCTCCTCCGTGATCCATATCGTTATAAAAAAGAGCAATTGTAGGCTTTTTATATCGCAGAAGTGCAATATACATTTTACGAGTATTTTCCCAATATACATTTTCATCCAGGAGTCCAGTCCAAATCAGAAGAGGTGTGTTGACATTTTGTGCATGTAAAATAGGAGAGTTATCGATATATTTTTGAGGGTTCTCCGCATAACTTTGCTTCATATTATACTGACCGTTTTCCGCCATAAACCATTCTGGGTTATACCTATAGTTACTGAATCTATAAGTAAAACCACCAATAAAATCATGTGCTCCAGCCCCACTAACAATTGCTGAAAACAGATTTGAATGGGATGCAATAAAACTGGTTTTATATCCTCCAAAAGAGTGTCCAATAAGTCCTAGTTTAGTTTTGTCAATACTTGGCTGCGCTAAAGTTACAGCTTCAACTCCTTTTGTCACACATTCAACTGCTGATAGTCCAGGTCCTTCATCAGAAACATAGGTATCAATATAGCAGATAAAATAACCATCCTCATTTAATTTAACATGGTTAAATCCCACTGAATTTAGAGGTTCTGGGCTTTTAAATGAACGATCAGAAAAAGATTTTGTTGTATTAACTATGTCATAAATGTATACAATCATTGGATACTTCTTATTTGGATTATAATCTTTAGGATAATATAGTAAAGCCTTTAGTGGAACGTCATATTTATCAGTAAAGTCAATGGTTTCATATTTATACCAGTTGTATAGCTCCTGTGGTAGGTTAGGTGGGAGGATTGTACTTTCTTTTTTGTTCTTAAGTGACTTAACTGTAGGAGGTGTTAAAAGATTCTCTTCTGTATATACGATGGTTTTAGCATCTTGACTTACTAAATCATAAATTTTTGAAGTATTGGTCAGCGATGTATTATTGGCTTTTTTTTGAAGTTCAAACCGATCTTTCTGTAAAGAATGGATGGCAGTTCCTTTTATACTTGTTGAAACAAATAGAACTGACTTAGCAGTATTAATAAAGGCATTATCATAGTTTATAAAACGAACATCATTTATTGGATTTATTATGTTTTCCAGTTTAAAATCGGAGATTTTTTTATGTTGATTTTTAGTAATATCCAAGTTCCAAAGTTCATTTTCATTTGCATAATAAATGTTTTTTGAATCTAAACTCCATGTAGGTTTAAATGAGTAGTCATTATTAATATATAGGTCTACTGTTTCTTGAGTTTGTATTGTATAAACCCCCCATTGAGCTAATTTCTCATCCATTAAGTAAAGCAAGTGCTTGGAATTTTTGGAAGGAATGAAGTCCCATTTTCCTCTAGCTGTAGTTAATAGCACTTGTTTATTTGTTGAAAGCTCTACTAATGCGTAATTTGCTCGTTTAACATTGTCGTTAAAATCGATTAAATTAAAAGGATTATACGTTAAAATGTGATTTGGGATATTTACGAATTCACAGTCGTTCTCTCTAGAACGATTAATCTGATGTACAACTTCTTCCTTGTATTTATATACAAGGGCTTTGTACTTTAGTTTATGTTTTAGATTGAATAAACTAGGTGATAGAAATTTAGAATTTCCATTCCAAATATCAAGATAATCAGAACTTTCAATTATTTGATCCGTTTTAATGTTATACTTAATAAAAATATCGTTGTTGCTATAGAATTTCAGCTCAAAACGCTCTAGTTTTTCCTTGTCAAGAGCTAATTTTTTTACCGATTGCAACTTAATATTGACAATTTTTAAATTATTATCACTAGTTAAAAAAGCAAAAACATCTTGATTGGTATTCCAGTAGAGCGATTTTAAGCTATCAGTAGCTAGGTTTATCGATTGTTTTTTAGTTGTATTTAAATCTACGATAAATAAGGTATCTTTTGTATTGGATTTGCGATAAAGAAGCGTGCTTTTGTTTGGATTTAGAGCGAACTCATCTACAGCTGTGTCCAAGAATACCACCTTATTTTTATTATTGAGGTTTCGAACTTCTAAAACTGAGTCATCAGATAAAGTTAGTAGTAGATTGTGATCTAGCTTAGCTCTGGTTTCAAAGCGTTTTATTTTCTCAAGAGAAAAAGAATTTTGCTCATCATGAAGATGTACAATTTCTATTTTATTTTGCTTTTTCCCCACAAGAATATCATTGTATAACATATGATTATTTGCGCCATTTAGCTTTGTAATATCAACTTTTTGGCCACTTTGAGTATTGACATAATCAGTTGAATTAGGCGTTTGATTAATAGGGGTTTTGTTATAAACTAATGCCCAATTCCCGTCAGGACTAATTTTAGAGGCCAATAAAATATTCCATCTAGTATCCGAAGGTATGCTGTCTTGCTGTAGGTTAGCATAAGATAGAAATGATGTGGTTACAATGCCAACTAAAGCTAGTGTTTTACTTAATTTATTCATGCTGTTATATATAAAGGTTGACAATCGTATCTCTTTGTGGATAGAATCCAATAGAATTTTGGGAAAGAGAAAGAACACTAAACAAACTGCCTTTGTGTAGTTGGAGTTTAAATTCTCCTTTTTCATCTGTTAAGTGGTAGGTTCCTGTACCAAAAGTACTGTTGTTAAAGGCAGAGCCTACGTCTACATTTTTTAATGGTTTGTGTGTCTCTTTGCTAAATATTGTACCAGAAACAGTTACAAGAGTTTCGGTATCTGTATCCTTCAGGTGTTTCTCTAAGTTAGCTTTAAGAATAGGATTGTTTTTTGTAAGCGCCTCATAGGTCTTTGGGTCTTTTTTTATTTGCACATTTAAAGTTTGACTTTCGTTGAGATTGGAATACGTATATTGGTCAATATTATTTCCATAAAGTATGTGATTAGGTATGAATACTAAAGTGTCGTTTTTTTGAATATGAATTTTGTAATATCCTTCCTTATCAATGAATACTCTTTTGTTCTCTCCATAAGCTTCTAGATTTTCATCTTTCCATACCCATTTGTTTTTTATGTTGACTGATGTTATTCCCAAAGGAATAGAATCTGTTCCTAAAAGAGTAACTCTGCCTTGAATCAGTATTGAGTCATTCTGAACCTTGTTGCTTAGCATAGGAGAGCATGCATAGAAGAGAAATAGAATAAGGATACTACTAAGAGGTAATATGATGTGTTTTATTTTAATAACCATTGTTTTGAGGATTAAGGTTTGTATTAATTAGTAATTGTTTTTCAGGAATTGGAAATAGATTGTTATAATCTTTCCAATTAGTTTTTATTTCTTTTATTTGACCTAATTGATTTAGTCGTTTTAAGGTAAAAAAGCGATGCCCATTTTCGGCAAAAAACTCTTTATACATTTCTTGTAAAAAGTTTTGCTCTAATTCTTGTTTAGCAATATTTGTATCAAGTGGTAATAGACCTCTTTTGGTTCTTATTTTATTTATTATTTGAGTTGCTTGAGAAAGTTTATTTTGGTTTAAAAGACTTTCAGCTAAAATGGAGTAGACATGTTCTATTCTAAAGAAAATAGAATTTTCATCTGTATTATTCGTTTTGTTTTTATACTTGTAAACCCCATAAAATACTTGTCCATTTACCTCTATTTCTTTAAGCCAATACTGTTTTCTTAAGTCACTAGTATCAAAACTATTTAATAGCTTGTCACTAATAACTGAAGTATTAGCAGCAATCGTTGTAAAAATATAGTTACTTGCTTCTGGTGTTATATAACTACCTTGTTCTGGGCTAATTTGCCAAATAGTACTTTTAGCATCTTTTTTGAAAGTCTTAGTTAGATCTTCTTCTATATGATATAAATTGCTATCTATTACATTTTTACTGTATAATTCAGCTAAATCATATTTTTTCTGAAGTAAATAATTTTCACTTAGAAGCAACTCTGCTACAGCTTTGTTAACGTAATATTTATCAGGACTTCTAAAGGAATACTTTAGGTACTCTATAGCTTTGAGTAAGTCTTGTTCTATATCAATTAATACTAGTTGATACGGTTTTTTAGAAATAGTCGTATTTGACTTAAAATCTGTTGAAGTTGTATAGGGAATATCCCCATAGAGTTGGACTAGATTTTGGAAGTATAACGCTCTAAGTGTATAAGCTTCTCCTAAGAGTGTTTTTTTTATCTCTTGTTCAATATATGATGATTGGCTTAATCCTTCTATAAATGCATTAATAGCATAAATATCTTGATATGCATTATTCCACCATTGAGCGGTTTCAGAACCACTTGCTTGTATAGTATTTAAAAAATAATTGTTATCTGTTGTTCCAATATGTTCAAGTTCATCCGTGTATAGACTTAATCCATGATGTAATCCTGTTGGTTTTTTGGATAAAAAAGAATTAGCTCTAATATTTGAGTATAAATAGGCGAGCGCTGATTTTGTTGTAGCAATATCTTTATAAACATCTTCTTTGTTAACCATATTGGTTGGGGAGTCTACTTCAATCATACTCTCACAAGAAGTCAAAGTACTTGCAAGTAAGAAAATAGCCATTGAGACTAAGATTGTAGCTCTTATACTGGTGTTTTTTTTGGTCGTTTTCATGATTACAGTTTTAAAAAATTAATTGCATTCCAAAGGCATAAGTACGAAGAGGAGGTAGGTATCCAAAAGTTGTAAATTCGGGGTCCATTCCTTTATAAGAAGTAATTGTCCATAAATTTTGTCCTTGCAGGTAAATTCTTAATGATTCTATATGAGCTCTTGGTATTTTTAAAATATAAGAAAGAGATACGTTTTTTAACCTTATGTATGAAGCATCACTAATGGAAGCATCACTTCGTTTAAATGGAGTTGAGAGTTTGTTAAGGGCACTGTTTTTATAACCTGCAGGCATATAGATTCCACTAGGATTCGATTGTGACCATCTGTCTATCATCTCTATAGGTTGATTAATTAGGGCTGCACCAGCAACATTGTAGTATTGATTTAAATTATAATTCTCTTGTTTTTTAAAGTAAAACAGAAAATCTAATGCTAAGTTTTTATACATAATAGTGTTTTGTATACCTCCGTAGAATTTTGGGTTTAAGTTTTTTACTAGTTGTTGATCTTGAGCATTTATAATTCCATTATTATCAAAATCTTTAAAAGTAAATTCTCCAGTATTTGAATCAATGCCTTCATATTGATAAAGTTTTACAATGTTTAATGGTTTCCCAATTACATAAAAACTACTTTGAGTGCCTTCTTCAAGACCAGGATAAGCCACTAATTTATTTTTAGGAAAAGAGATATTAAAATTTGTAGACCATTTCCACTCACTAGTATTAATATTAGTAGTGTTAAGTGTAAATTCCCATCCTGTATTTTCAACCACCGCAGGGGAATTAGTTAAAATAGTAGAGAATCCTGTAGTTGTTGGAAGTGTCATTCCTACTAGTTGGTCAGTAGAACGATTGTTATAATAAGCAACAGATGTGTTTATTCTATTTTGCAAGAAACTAAGTTCTAATGCTGTCTCAAGTTTGGTAGTCTTTTCCCATTTATAATTTGTGTTGTGTAAAGCAGTAGGATATAACCCCGTTTCTCCATTATATTGAGGTGCAAATACGGTATAAGAATCCAAATAAGCATAATCTCCAATATTATCACTACCTGTAATTCCATAACTAGCGCGAATCTTTCCAAAAGAAAGCCAAGATATATCTTTAAGAAACGATTCTTCTGAAAAAATCCAAGCAGCCCCAATTGCCCCAAAATTACCAAAACGGTTGTTTTCTGCGAAACGAGAAGAACCGTCTCTTCTTGCTGTTAAGTTTAAAAAGTATTTACTATCATATTGATAGTTGATACGCGAGAATATTGCTGCATATTTATATTGTGAATCAGATGATATTCCAATGTATTTGTCTTTAGCAGCACTTATATTTCTTATTAAGGCATTGGAAGAAAAGTTTCTACCAGTAATATTTAGGTTATCTGATTCGGTGGATTGTAATGTTGAACCCACTAAGATTTCAAAAGAGTGTTTATTCCAACTCTTTTTGAAGTTTAGTTGAGGTTCTATGATATAGGTTTGGGATTGATTTGTAGCCTTTGAGGACTCAGACATTTCACTAGTATATCCATCACTAGGGTTGAAAACAGTATGAGGAATGATGTTTCTCTCTTCAAGATTATTCGTTGTTAGTCCAGTATTTACTTTAAGATCAAGATTTTTAAAGATATTATATGAAAGATTCATATTCAGAATTAACGAGTTAGTGCTGTTTTCATATGCTCCTTCTAATTGAGCTAATGGATTAGTGAAAGTTCCCCCTTGCCAATTAAGATTTCCATATTGATCATATAAGGCAGGTGCATTGGGAGCTAAGGTCAATGCTTGTCTTGTTAGATCCATTGTCGGTAGATTATTGCTCTGGTTAGAATAGGATGTAGAAAAGTTAAGCTGTAATTTATTGTCTTTACTTTGGTGATTAAGTCCTATTAAAACAGAGTTTCTTTTATATCCTTTATCAATAGGAAATACTGTATTGGAATTGTTATGAGCTAGATTAACATTAAAATGGGTTTGATTACTACCTCCATTTATTCCTAGAGAAATATCTTGGGCTATTGCTGTTTTTCCAATTAATTCTTTTTGCCAATTGGTATAGCGATTTCTATCCCAAGCACCGTTTAGATCATATGCATTTGCAGGAAGATCAGTAATACCACTATTAGTAAAGGCTTCTTCGCGCATCTGTACATATTGCTCAGTATTCATTAGTTCTAATAATTTTGGAACTTTGCTAAAACTAGTTGCAGAGGATACAGTGAAGCTTGTTTTTTCTGATTTTCCTTTTTTAGTTGTTATTAAGACAACCCCGTTAGCTCCACGTGAACCATAGATAGCTGTTGCATCTGCATCTTTTAAAACTTCAATACTTTCTATATCATTTGGATTTATAGCATTAAGCGGTGACATACCACTTTGCAAGATTTCAATACCAATATTACCACTTGATAAGCCAAGAGCATTTGAAAGAAACGGTACACCATCAATGATATAGAGTGGATTATTTCGTCCAGACAATTTGTCTCCCATGAAATTTGTTCCACGTATTTCTATATCCATATTACCACCAGCAATTCCGCTACTTTGTGTGATATCCACCCCAGTCATTCTACCTTGTACTGCTTGTAAAGGATTAGTTACTGGCTGGAACTCGATCTCTTTAGCAGTTACTCGAGCAATACTTCCAGTTCGCTCACGATCTTTAAC
This sequence comes from Myroides sp. A21, assembly GCF_000807225.1. Lineage (NCBI taxonomy): Bacteria > Pseudomonadati > Bacteroidota > Flavobacteriia > Flavobacteriales > Flavobacteriaceae > Myroides > Myroides sp. A21. Next base: position 130,784 of record NZ_CP010327.1, on the reverse strand, counting down.
GCTATAATACCCTGCATTGACTACTATCTCGTCAAGGGTATTATTATCCTCACTAAGTGTAATATTAAGTACACTTCCTCCAGAGTACACAATTGATTGATCTTTATAACCAATCATTGAAAAGGTTATCTTATCACCAGAGGTAATATAGGTGGTGTATTTTCCATCTACATCTGTTGTAACTACTTTGCTTCCAACAGTCACTATAACACCTCCAAGAGTACCAAAGGAATCTTTTACTGTTCCTGAGAGTTTTATAGTTGGTTTTTGTTTTGTATCTTGCTGCAAATCAGATACACTAAAAAACAAATGTTTATCATTTGATACGGCATAGATTGGACTGCTAGTTAAACTAATTAAAAATATTAGCGGTATAGCCTTCCTAGAACCAAAAAAGGTTAAAAATTGAGTTTTCATAATGTTTATAATTGATTTTGATATAAATGCTTTTAAATCATTAAGATTCTTATTGCCGTAGTACTAAAACAAGCCTTATATCAAAAGGTTAGTTAATTGGTAATATTTAATTCATATATATTTTTATAAAAACTATCCCCAAGCTCTAAAGCACGTCTCCCAAAATGCAAACTAGAGCAAAGGGATAGTCATGGACTTATAGCACGACTTAAAATCCCTTTAAGCCATCCTATTTTTTTGTTTTGTTTAAAATGCTCACTAAGGACTAAGCCTACATTAACCAACCTAGGCTAAAGCCTTTTAGCAAGCGGTTTTTCTCCATAATTAATAGTTTTACAAGTGATTAATAGATTATTAAATAAACAGTTAGGAGAGACTTATTTCATAGCGTTTTCCTTACTAACTAATCCATATTGCCTTTTAGTCGAATGGATGAACGAACTATTTTATGTGTGAATTAAAGGCAATAGTTATCCTGTACGCATCTAAAAACTGTTTTTAGACCTAGCGCAAAATGTGTTATAACTCTAACTAAATAGATAATAGGGTAGCCATCTAACATTAAAGAGTTAATGTCAAATCAATCTACATCGATAAGATTTAGTTAAACTAAAGTTTAATCATAGGCTAAATGTGAGTTTAGTTACTACTTGTTTGTTGTTTAATAAAATGTAATAATTGAAAAAAATCTCGAATAGAATCATTCGATAAGTCCATTAAGGATAGATAAGGTATTGCAAGCATTCATTAATTAATACAATGAACACTAAACAAATCCACCTTTGTTTTAAACCTCTATATACCTAATTGGGAGACGGTATGAACAAGAGGTATGTAGTATGTTTAATATAAAGCGAAACTTAAGTATTTCAATAAAGTGAGAAGCAAATAACAAACCTATATCAAAATAAGTTGGCATGGGTACTCACAATATCCGCATTAGGGGTACTGGCATACCATGCAACGAATAAGTGAGCCCATGCCTAGGTCATGGGCTAAGATACTTATTTTCTCGTTGCTAAAATGAAAAGTGCCAGTTTTCTAATGCGAGAAATAAATAAGCTTTAGCTTATATTTTGTATGTCATCAAGACTATAATTATATCTTTTTAGAATATAGATATAAGCAAATATAGTAAAAAAAACTAATGGAACGATATATAGTTCCATTAGTTTTTTTTATAAATGAGACTTTTATAAAAAGTTTTGAAATGACGGAAAAAGAGAAGCTTGGGGAAGGAATCAGAAAGATTAGAGAAAAGGTAGAAAGTTCTGATTATAATAAAGATTATATTTCCCAACAAGAGTTAGCTGATAAAAGCTTAGATCTTACAAAAAATTATATAGGTCTTTTAGAACGTGGGTTATCAAATCCAACCTTGGATAAACTGATTATTCTAGCAAAAGGATTAGAAATAAAAAAGTTTAGTATATTCGATATAGAAATTGATGTTGATAAGTACATTTCTGAATGGCAATCTGTTGAGGAGGAGAAGTTATTAAAGAAGAAATAGAATGTTTTTTTATTTCTTCTTTAATAATTTTTGAAAAATGTGATGAAGATATTATCATTAATAAAAAAAATAATAATTAAATTTTTGTATTAACGATAATATTAGTTGTAGATAATGTCACAATAGTTTTGTGTTCGACTCTTTGATTATCGTAATAGATAATATTTAACGTTTCATTATTTAGCTCTATAGGAATATATTCTGAAAGAAGTATATTAGCTTCTTTTGAAGTACCTTCAAATTCTTTTGTAAAAATGGCTTCAATTGTAATACTATGAAACGGCTTTATGTGGTTTACTCTACCCAAATCTTGTAAGTGAGACAGTAAATTAGAGGTGTCTATTACCTTAACATTATAGCAAGGTGTTTCAGAATTATTATGTAATGTTATATTAAATTTCCATGTTAAAGTCCAATATTTATAAAAATCAGTATTAGCATCAAAAGGTTCGTCATAATAAATAAAATTTTTAGGACTAAAGCCATTTGACATTCTTGATTTAAAATCATAAATCAAATCAGCTTCAATAAATGGAACTATATTAGAAGATGTTGTAGAACCAGTCAATGCACTATAAATAGCTGCTTCTGTTGAATTTTTCCAATTTAATAAAACATCGACAGTGTAATTAATAGGATCTCTATCTATTAGAGTAGAACAGTTTACACATAACCAAATTGCATTATTTATATCTTTTCTAGAGCTACTATCCATACTCTCATCATACCTAGGGCCTCCAGGGGCAGCAGCTGTTATGTGAGCAGCTACACCAATACTAGTTACTTTATTGGGAGCTTCATTTGGTCCACTTGTAATTCTCTTACAATCAGGATTACTACATGTTAGTCCAACTCTTTTTGATAGTATGTCTTTTGTTTTTGAAGTAAAATCATCTCTATTTGTCATAGAATAATGGTTTATATTTATTAAATCTAAGGTATTAAAAGAATATTCTTTTTAACAAAGGTAGGAATATTAATTATTGTTTTTATTTTACAACTACCCATTGGCAGAGCTTGGCAGATTTATTCTCCCAAGCTTTGTTGCTTTGTAATGTTAGCTAACAAATTTAATTAACCCATTAAATTCTAACATTATGAATATAGATCGCACAGAATTCCTTTTATGGATGGAGCGTATTATAACACGCTTTGATCATTTGTCAGAACATATCAAAGACCTCCCTATAAAAACTCAAACTATAGATGGAGAAGAGCTTTTAGACAGTCAAGATGTAATGGCACTTTTTAAAATAAGCCCACGTTCCTTACAACGTTACCGCTCAGACGGCAAACTCCCTTATTATACCATTAGTGGTAAACTTTATTACAAACGCTCCGATGTCAATCAGTTTATCAGAGAATGTTTTAAACATCCTGTACGCAAGAAGTAAATAGCAGCTAAAAGCCAAGAATGACCTTTAAAGCATACTATTTACTGAGCAGACTCTCTTGGCTTTAGTTTTAAGTTTTTAATCATTTAAAACTATGTATTATGAGTACAGAAGACACACAAAGACAAGTAGAGCACGATGTGCTTCTTGTCAATGACAAAACAAAAAACAAGATTCAGGTGGTAAAGGGATTAGATAAAGATGGTAAACTTGAAACAGTGCCGGCTACTAAAAAGAATCAAAATCAATTTTTAAAAGTTGATCGCAACGGAGATTTCTTTTCAAACTTCTTTTCTAATTTTTTCAGCCAACTTAAAAATCCAACGCAGTTTACCTTCTTTAGAGTTCCAGAACTATTGACCATCAAGATGGCCAATCAAATGCAAAAGGAACTCAATCAATCAGGGCCTACTCATGAGCTGTTTTTAAAGCACCAAATAACAGAAGTAGGTAACGAGTCAAAAAAAGAAAACAAAGTAGCTGAACCTACAAAAGAGCAGGAGCAGTATAATTCTAACAAGTTTGATATTAAAGACGTTGATTGGGACTCTTTATCAAGACTTGGTCTTTCACAAGAGAAGCTTCAAGAAATGGATTTATTAGAACCATTATTACAAGGTTATAAAACCAAAGATTTAGTGGCTGTAAATCTTGATTTAGGTTCAGCGGTTTTTTCTTTGGATGCAAGACTTTCACTACAGAAAAACGAAGAAGGTAAAGTGGTAATGGCACTAGAAGGAGTAAAGAAATACCCCAATTTAAATGTACCACTTTATGGGCACGATTTTTCAAAGCAGGATAAACACAACCTTTTAAAAACGGGTAATATGGGTAGGGTAGTGGATCTTGTCCATCCAACTACTAAGGAGATGATTCCATCAGTTGTAAGCGTGGATAGACTAACTAATAACCTTGTGGTAACAAGAGTTGAAAAGATGCAGTTACCACAAGAGGTAAAAGGCATTGTACTTAGTGAACAGCAGCTACAAACTTTAAAAGAAGGTAAGCCGCTTCTTGTAGAAGGGATGACCTCGGCTAAAGGGAATCTTTTTAATGCTGAGATTCAGTTTAACGCAGCTAAAGGCCATATTGAGTTCTTGTTTGACAATACCAATAAACAAAGTCAGAATAACTCGCAAAACCAATCACAACTATCTGATGATTTAAAAACCTTTAGAGGGAAAGAACTTACTGAAAAACAGCAAAGCGATTTACTAGAAGGTAAACCTATTTATATTAAAGATTTGTTGGATAAAAGAGGAAATCCGTATCAAGGGTATGTAACGTATAACAAAGAAACCAAGCAGAGGGACTTCTCGTTTCAAAATCCAAATAAAGAACAGCAGTCAAAGGCGCAATCACAGTCAGAAAAACAAGCGGATGAGCCTAAAAAATCAAAAGGACGTAAAATGTAAAGCTAAAGACTATGATTGTAATTCTTGCAGAAAAACCAAGTGTAGCTAGGGAGATAGCTATGCTTGTTGGAGCTAAAACAAAAAAGGATGGCTACATAGAAGGAAATGGATACTGCGTTACTTGGGCTATTGGACATTTAGTTTCTTTGGCTATGCCAGAGGATTATGGATTTCAAGGTTTTAAAAGAGAGGCTTTGCCTATTTTACCAAGGTCATATTTGTTACTTCCAAGAAAGATCAAAAAAGCAAACAAATACACTTCTGATCCAGGAGCTTTAAAACAGCTTAAAGTCATTGATAAACTCTTTAAAGATTGTTCTGAGATTATTGTAGCCACTGATGCAGGTAGGGAAGGAGAGCTCATATTTCGCTACATCTACCAGTATCTAAACTGCAATAAGCCATTTAAAAGACTTTGGATAAGCTCACTAACTGAAAAAGCCATTAAAGATGGACTTCAAAACCTTAAAGAAGGATGCGAATTTGATGGACTTTTCAGGGCAGGTCACAGTAGAAGGAGAGCGGATTGGCTTGTTGGTATAAACGCTTCACAGGCGCTTACTGTTTCAATGAATGATTCGGTGTATTCACTTGGGAGAGTACAAACTCCAACGCTCAGTTTAATATGTAAACGGTATTTAGAGAACACTTCTTTTAAAAAGAAGCTGTACTATCAAATTGAACTTCAACACTTAAAAGATGATTTACTCTTTAAATCACTCTCAACTGATAAATGGGAAGATAAACAAAAGGCAGAACAAGCTTTAAAACTCATTGACAAACAAAGTGAGGTTAAAATACAGAAAGTAGAAACCAAAACAATAAGAGAAGAGTCTCCACTTCTTTTTGATTTAACCTCACTTCAAAAAAGAGCCAATGAGCTGTTTGGTTTTTCAGCCGATGAGACGCTCAGTATTGCTCAAAGTTTGTATGAAAAGAAGTTTACTACCTATCCAAGAACATCAAGTAAGTATATTCCAGAGGATTTATGGGCTGAGGTTCCTAATTTACTAAAGGTACTTTCAGATGATAGTAGATATAGTAACCTGCTCCTAAAACTAAAGATGACAAGGCTTAATAAGAAGATAGTAAATGATGTAAAAGTAACGGATCACCATGCACTATTAACTACAGACAGACTTCCTTCAGCTATTAATGCTAAAGAAGAGAGTATTTACCATCTAATTGCTCAAAGAGTATGGGAAGCGGTGTTTGAACCTTGTGTAAAAAAGCAAACAGAGGTAACCTTAAATGTTTTGGATTATGAGTTTAGTTTTAAAACGTTTTCAATTATAGAGCTTGGGTGGAGAGAGGTAAGAAAGGAGTTACCTACCAATGATGAGGTAATTGTAGATTTACCTGAGTTAAAGCAAGGAGATAACTTAAAGATAAAAGAAGCTAAAACCCTTGAAAAATCAACAAGACCAAAAGCATTGTATACAGAAAGCACACTGCTTTCTGCTATGGAAAACGCTTCTAAAGAGGTTGAGGATAAATCACTTCAGAGCGTTATTAAAGACGTTGGAATTGGAACAGCAGCAACAAGAGCTTCTATTATTGAAACGCTTTTAAAAAGGGATTACATCATAAGAAAATCGAAATCCCTTGTTCCAACAGAAAAAGGACTCAAAGTGTATGAAATAGTCAAGGATAAACTTATCTCCGATGTACTTCTAACAGCTAAATGGGAATCTGGTTTTAAAGAAATAGAAGAGAATAAAACCGATATGGAAGACTTTCATAGGCAGATAGAGGATTATACCACAGAGATTACTAATGAGCTTCTATCCATCAGATCAAACAGTGAAACAGATCATTTATTTTGTCCCAAGTGTAAACAGCATACACTTCAACTAAGAGAAAAGGTTGTCAAATGTTTAGATACAGATTGCAATTGGATTTTGTTTAGAATCATTTGCGGAATTAAACTCTCGGTAGATGATGTAACAGATTTGATAGAAAACGGTAGAACCAAACTGTTAAAAGGATTGATAAGCAAAGCAGGGAAGGGTTTTGATGCTTACATCATCTTAAAAGAAGATTGTACAACAGGCTTTGAGTTTAATAATAAGTAACCAAAGAAAAAGAAGTTATCTGACACTAGATAACTTCTTTTGTTATATATATTAATCAAATAATCAATTATTTCTAAATACATGACCATTTTCATAGGTATAATCACTCATAAAAAGATCTCTAGCAAAGCTTTCATAATCAAAGTAAGTTTTAGCAAAATCAGATAAATCATAGCATTCATCAATGATTTGATAAGCGAAATCATCTTCACCATCATAATGTCCTTGATAATCATCTTCAAATGATTCAAATAATGAGTCTATATCATCAGATGCAATATCGTGATTACCTATACTTACCCAAGTTGAAAAAGCTTCTAAGGTTTTATAATCTAAATCTGATACTTTTTCAATGATTGAAAAGATATTTTCTGAAAGACTACTTTCTGAGATTAACTCAGATGGAATATTTTCCCAATCTTGAAACATAAACTTTGGATCTGTTTCATCAGCGTGTAGTTCTAAGCAGAACTCATAAAACTCTTCAATAGAACTAAAGTTACTAAGCTCTATCCATTCTCCTTTAATTGAACCATTGTTATACTTAGCATAAGTACCAACATAAACTTTTGAGTGCATTAAATTTTCCATGATAAATAGTATTATGACCTTAGGGTCTGGTTAATTTCATGGCATTTGAGTTTTGATTTTTAGGTTAGGCAAGTCTTACAAAATAAATACGCTCAAAACTTGAGGAAGATTTATTGCAGTAATCCAAAGGACATGAACTTGTAAGGGCTAAAAAGCTAAAAAACTTTGCCTATTGAAATACCAGTGCTAAGTCATTGACTAATACTGTCTAAATTTTAATACTTCTTATGTTTGTAGTTAATTTTAAAATTTAAATAATGAATAAAGGATTGTTGTTTCAGAAGTATAGGGAGTGTTATGTTAAAGCTAGATCAAGGAATACTGTATTAACTGATTTAGAAATAAAGAAAAAAACGCTCCATTTTATAGGAGGAGGAGTCATAGGGATAATTTTAGGTATTCTAATAGTAATACTTTTCTTTCCTAGTTATTTATGGTCATTCCAATTTTTAATGTTTGTTATTAGTTTATTTTCTTCAGTTTATATTTCTCTCTGTATGTTTGATGTATTGAAAGCAATTAAGGTATTTCGAGATAGTAAAATGGAGAATTTGAAAAATATCCTAAAAGGAGATTGGAGAACTCAAGGTATGAAGAAAGATGAACAGGTAAACTTTAAGAATAACTTAATTGAGAAAGAGATTTTGAAAAAAGATAATGAAGAGAATAATATTATTATACTTGAAGCTGATTTAAAACATCTTTTGTCTCTTATTGATAGGAAAAAATCTGATTTTAAAGATACTATTAGCTCAAATAGTAAAATTTTAGTTTTTTTCATGGGAGGTATTTGGACTTTGTATATAAAAGATGTAGGTGGTAATACTTCGTTATTAAACATAGCTTTCTTAGGCCTTACTCTTTTTGTTGCAGTGTATTTCTTTAAATGGTATATTAATAAAATAGTTTTAGATGAAGCACGCGAATGTTTAGTTATTTGCGATGAACTGACTGAAATTAAAAATGATATTATAAGAAAAGAGAACTAAATTAAAAAGAAGGCGTCATAAGACGCCTTCATCTGCAAAAGAGTAATAACTCTCAGAAGTTATTATTAAATGATCTAAAAGAGCAATATCAAGTATTTGACTTGCTTGTTTAATCTTTTGTGTGATTTGCCTATCTGCATCACTTGGTTGTAATTTCCCTGAAGGGTGATTATGTACTAAGATAAAAGCAGTTGCTTTTGCTTTTAATAAAGCAGCAAATATCAATCTAAGATCAACGATTGTTCCAGTAATACCACCTGATGATATCTCAAGTACACCAAGTACTCTATTATTGTTTGAAAGCATAAGTACTTTAAATTGCTCTAATAGTTCAATTTTATTCTCATCCCATGCTTTTAAAGCTACTTCAAAAGCGGAGTAAGAAGAGTCAATTCTTGGTCTTTCAGATGCTTTAACTTTAGATTTGTAGATTAGTTTTATCTCTGATGCCACTAACCAATTGCTGTGTAAAACTGCATTTTCCATACTATTATATTTTTAAATTAATTATGGAGCAGCTACAGGTAATGCTTAAGCAAGATCAAAAAGCAACGCAATAAAGCGAAGACAAGATCAAGCATTTATGGGGGAATTTTTTGAAAGCGAATAGCTAAGCATTGCCTAGCTTAGTGAGATAATTGGTGAAAAATATATCGTATTAGGAATGAATTGTTTATTATTGTTAGTGAAAAAATAGGGGAGTAGTGGAAAGTATATCTCTACGCTGTAAAGCAAAGAGTATAGCTATTTGGTTTTAAATCACTTAAATAGAATCTTAGTTTGATGAAAAAAATAGTTGTTTTAGTTTTATTAGTAGTGTTTTCTATTTCTTGTAAGAAAGAGAGTTCACAGAGAAAAGCACAGGATGTGTCTTATACAGATTCACTGACATTGGCTATTAGTAAAATCTACAAGCAAAGTGATTTTAATGGATTTGCCGTTTCTATTGTCAATGATAAGGGGACTTTGTATCAGAAAGGGTTTGGATATGCTGATATTGAAAATGAGATTCCTTATACAGATAAAACCATTCAAAATATAGCTTCGGTCTCTAAAGTGTTTGTTGGAGTTGCGTTGTTAAAAGCTCAAGAATTAGGGAAACTAAAATTAGATGATCCAATTAATAACTACTTACCGTTTAAAGTAGTCAACCCTTCTTATCCTGACAAGGAAATAACAATTCGACATTTAGCAACTCATACCTCAGGTATTGTAGATAATGAATTTTATTTAAGTAAGAACTACATTTTAAAAGAAGAAATGTCTACTGAAAAGGCAAACTTAGGCTTTGATGATATGCAAACCTTTAACCCTGTTGATTCTATTATTTCAATAGAAGAGTTTTTACAAAATGTACTTGTACAAGGAGGTAAATGGAATACAAAAGATTCTTATTCTAAATATAAACCAGGAGCCATGTATGAGTATTCTAATATTGGTACAACATTAGCTGCTTTTGTTTTAGAAAAAGCAACAGGGGAGCGATTTGATACATTTACTGAGAAATATATTTTAGAACCTTTAAAAATGAAGGATTCTGGATGGAGTTTTCAAAATGTGAAGTTTGAGAATTATTCTAAACTGTATGCTGATAAGAAAACAGTATTACCTTTTTACCATATCATTACTTATCCAGATGGAGGTTTTATTACATCTATTAGCGATTTGAGTTTATTTCTAACAGAATTAATAAAAGGATACAATCAAAAAGGCACAATACTAAATAAGGAGAGTTATAAAGAGTTCTTTCGCCCACATTTAAAAGAAGCTAATTTTTTAGAAAGAGATGAAAATAACCCCTACAATGAAAGTTACAATGTAGGAGTGTTTATTGGTTTTGGGTTCTCAGGCTATATTGGTCATACTGGCGGAGATCCGGGAGTAGCTTCCGTTATGTTCTTTGATCCAAAGAATAATACGGGACGTATTTTGATTTTGAACACTTCTTTTTCAGGACAAAAGGGAAGCCAAGACTTCTATGGAATATGGGATGTGTTAGAAAAGTATCAAGATAAGTTAGATAACTAATTTTAGTTTACTTCTTCTTATTAATCAAATGAACCAATTCAGGATCGTTTTCAATACGTTTTAACTCTGATTCAATAATAGACTCAACATCATGCTTAACTTGCCTGTAATTGGTTTGAATCGTTTCATTTAAGGTATTATTACCCTTAGCATCTAAGAACGAAGTTATCTGAGGTATCTTTTTATAGGATTTCATTTCTTTAGAGACTTTTTCGTTATCAACCACTATTTCTGAGTGAAATATCTTTTGCTCTATACGCTCATCAAAATTATCAGAGACAGCCCCTACAAACATTCCTTGTGTAAGGGTAGATATTTTTGAAGCAGGAATAAGCGTGTCAAGCTGGGTAGAGAAGGAGGTAGAACGATCATTTCTATTAATAGAAATACTTTGACGTTTTTGAAGTATTTTACCAAAGCGTTCTGATAGTGCTTTAGCTGTATCTCCAACAACTTGACCTGAGAAGATATTACCAACTGTGTTTTGAATTACCTTACTTTCTTTATCTCCGTAATCTCTGTTAAGCTGTGAGAAATCTTGAAACCCTAAACACACCGCTACTTTATTACTACGAGCAGTAGCAATAAGATTATCAAGACCTTTAAAGTAGATTGTTGGTAATTCATCAATAATAACAGAACTTTTAAGTTGTCCTTTTTTATTGATTAGTTTTACAATACGAGAGTTATATAGTCCAAGAGCTGCAGAGTAAATGTTTTGGCGATCAGGATTGTTTCCTACACATAGTATTTTAGGCGCTGCCGGATTATTAATATCCAAAGTAAAATCATCCCCTGTCATTACCCAATACAGTGATGGTGATATCATACGAGAAAGGGGAATTTTAGCAGAAGCTATTTGCCCTTGTAATTGGTCCTGAGCTCCACCTTCCCATGCGTCCATAAAAGGAGAGAGGTAATTTTCTAAATCAGAGTAGGAGGTAAGGATGGTAAATACATCTGCATACTTTTTATTTAAAAGCTCAATTGCGTGTGGAAACGTACAGTACTTACCTTTTTGATAAATCTTCAAAAACCATATAATTGCAGCTAATAGAATGATTGGAGATTCTACAAAAAAATCACCTTGTTTTTGTATCCACGAACGATTTAGGTTAAGCATGATGGTATAAGCTGATTCATAAGCATCAGATATATCAGTCATAAAAGATGGGTTAATTGGATTACAGCGATGACTACGACTGGGATCATCAAAGTTTATCACATAGAACTTAGGCGCAATAGCGTATTTATCTTTATGTAAAAGCAGATGATTATAAGCAATAGTTGATAAATCATCAAACTTAAAATCGTAGATATACATGGAGAATCCCTTTTCAATTTGTTGTTTGATAAAACTATTAACCACAGCATAGGATTTACCAGAACCAGGCGTACCAAGTACAATCGTTGCTCTAAAAGGATTAACGATATTTATCCAACCACTATTCCATTTTCTTTTGTAATAAAACCTTGAGGGAAGATTTACGGAGTATTCATTTTCAATAAGACGAGTCTCTTGCATAAAACTCTCGTTTTCAAAATTAAATACATCTTGCATTAGGTTATCGTTTAAGAGTCTACTTATCCAAGCACCAGATACCAAAAGTAGAATATAGCCTAAGAAAGTACTTGCTATATACAGTATAGCACTCCAAACATATCCAAAATCAAGTAAAAAGAAATTGAAAAAGAACAAACTAAAACCAACTGTAAAAATACCTATGATTTTAGAGATTGTTATCTTTTCATGTTTTACACCTTTGCCTCCCCATAGGCTTAAAGAGAGTAAAACCAGACAAAAGAGTTTCGTATAAAGTAAATGAGAAAACAGTCCTGCTGTTCGATTGAAATTCACTAGTATTCTATCTACAACAGTATGTGTTATTCCAAGGTTTAAAAAGAAAGAATAACAATACCAGTATAAGTGCATAAGTATAATAAGAATACTTACTGCTCGCATAAACGCTAAGATTTTAGCAAGCGCTTTTAAATCGTCTTCTGATTGCATAATGAATGTAATTAAGATTAACGATTTAAAGTAAAATTGTATTAAAGAAAGTACCTTGTAATGGAATGCAGTGGTTTTGTTTGGCTACATTAGATTGATAGTTTTATTTTAATTAAATTGCTAATGTATAATATCAATAGGATACATAAGGATGAGTAAACAGGAGAGAAGTATTGACTATGTTTATGATAATGAAGAAAAGAAGATAATAGATTTAAATGAAACTATTAAGTCTCAGAAGGATGGTTTTGAAATAAGAAACCAATATAATTCTAATACTATTAGATTTACATGTGTAGAATGTGGGCAAAATCTAGTTTGCGCAAACAGTAGTAAAGACAAAGTTTACTTTAGACATCTACCTCAAGCAACATATTGTGTGTTATGTGATTCTGAACTATTAAATCCAGACAACAATTTATTAGAAGCCTATAAAATCTCTGCAATTTGTAAAGAAAGTTCGAGACATAAAGAACTAAAGCATAAAATTGGACAATTGTTGATGAAAGAACCTGGTGTAGATATTAATTCTATTGATATAGATTCAAAGTTTATTATGGGACTAGATGGTAAAAGAAGACCAGATGTATATTGTGAGTATAAAGGATATAAACTAGCCTTTGAAATACAGTTGTCTAGTTTACCATTACACTATATTAAACATAGATATGACTTTTATAAAAATAACGGTATTTATTTAATCTGGATTATTGATTTAAAAAATATGCCTACAGAATTATATAATTTTCAACGTGATATAAAATACGTTTGGTCACATCAAAATTTATTAAGTGTAGATAACAATGAAGATGACAAACTTGTTTTGGAATGTTATTTTAAAGAACCATTTATTTACAAGGATGAAGTAATCCATAATAGGTGGAATAATGTTAGAATCTCATTAGATAATTTGATTTTTAATATTCAAGAATATTATTGTTTTTATTATCATTTTAACTTTGAGTTGGGGCGGAAAGAAAATGAACTTAGTTACATAAAAAGAAACTTAGAACTTAGGGAAGAGGAAGAGATCAAATCATTGAAGAAAGGAGAAGCTAAGGAAAAGATTATTTCGTTACTAAATAGGATGAAAGCTTATAGAAGTAGGGGATGGAACTTTTACTCACTGAAAAAAGAGGTAGATAATTTTAGTTATCTTGAGATTGATGCACTAAAGTCTGCTGTAGACTTGAATAAAAAAATAGAAGGGATACCTCTGTTTTTATTCTATATAAAACAATATCAATTCGGTAAAGAAGAAAAGGAAAGCTCAATGAATATAGTTGAATTTTTACTTACAACGAAAAATTTCGATTTTGATATAAACCTAAAGGATAACTTAGGAAAGGGAGTAATGGATTATCTCTATGGTAATGAGTATTTATTAAAAAGACTCTATAAGGTTGAAAAATCTATTTTCTATCATGGTTATCAACCTACTGAACAGGATAAAGATTTATTAATTTTAAAAGGAGGAAAGTTTTGGGATTCAAAGTATTATGAATGGATGTATTATTCTAATTTTAGTAAGTTAGAAGAATTAGATAAAGTACGAAATATACTTGACTTCCTTTTATTTATTGAGTCTGCTAAAAAGATGAAGATAATTGGGAAAAACCTTAAATCTTGGGTTCAATATCTTACTCCAATAGTAGATCAAAATAAACATCTTCATTCCTATTTTGTATATGTATTAAATAAAACAGAATTAGGTGCTGAATTAGAAAGAACAGATAAGAATGGAACAATTGCTAAAAGACTAGAAAATTTGGTTGACGAAGAAACAGATACAACATATTATAATATTCTTGTAAAAGTACATCCTGATATTTTTGAGGATTACATAACTTCCAAATTAAACCTCTCAAGGTCATTTTAAAGAGGTTTGTTTAAGAGAATCTTATTTTGATAGAATTAAATAAGAAACTATGCAAACTACCAATAAAAACAAAGGAGGAAGAAAACTAAAATCCAATCCTAAAAAATATAGACATGTTTTTAGACTCACTGAATCTGAAAATAATAAACTGCTTGCTTTGTTTGCATCATCAGGAATGACAAACAAAGCAAGCTTTCTTGTTTCTATGCTATTAGATAGACAAGTTAAAACAGTCAAAGTAGATGTTGCTGCTTTGCAATATCATGTAACACTTACTAAGCTTTTTAATCAATTTAGAGCGGTAGGAGTGAACTACAACCAGATTGTAAAGCTATGCAATCAATACTTCTCTGAAGATAAAGCGAAACAATCTATCTCAAAACTTGAAGAATATACCAAGGACTTATCCAAGTTATGCTATTATATTATCAAGCTAACCAAAGAGTTTGAAGAGAAGTATCTTAACGTTAATCCATAAATTATGATAGCTAAGATTGGTAAAGGAAGTAATCTTATTGGAGCTTTGTCCTACAATCAATTAAAAGTTGATAAAGGACAAGGCTCCGTTTTGTTTACAAACAACTTGCCTGAACCAACTAATACGTCAAACTATATCCCTCAACTTTACAAACACTTTGAACCCTATTTTCTTTTAAATAACAAGACTGAAAAAGTTGTTAGGCATATTTCTTTAAATCCTAACCCTAATGATAAATTATCCGATGTGACCTTAAATAAAATAGCCCAACAGTATATGGATAGTATGGGGTATGAAGATCAACCTTACATGGTCTATAAACATAGTGATATAGAAAGAGAGCATATCCATATAGTTACCATTTGCACAGATCTTCATGGAAAGAAAATTGATGATAAATATGATCATCTAAAATCAATGAAAGCTTGTCGTGAAATTGAAAAACAGTTTAATCTAACTTCATCAGTCAATCATACACACAAAGAATCCAAACAAGTTCAATTTAGCCCAATTGATTATACTAAACACAATTTAAAAGGGCAAATAGCCTCTGTAATACGCTATCTACCTAAATACTATAGTTATGATAGTTTTGGAAGCTACAATGTTTTATTATCTCTATTTAACATAAGAGCTGAGAGGGTAGAAGTTCCTTATAATGGACAAACAAAACAAGGTTTAGTATATTTTGCTTTAAATGAAATAGGAGAGAAGGTAAGTAATCCTTTTAAAGCATCACTCTTTGGAAAAAGCGCAAGTTATCAAGGGATAGAAAAACATTTTAATGCTTCTAAAGAAAGATTAAACATTTTCTCCAATAAAGCTAGTCTAAAACAAACTATCGAAATAGTTTTAAACACATCAAACTCATTACAAGAATTTAAAGAAGAGCTATTAAATCATGGTATAAACGTCGTTATCTTCCAAAACAAAGACAATAGAATCTATGGGGTAACTTTTATTGATCACAACTCAAAAAGTGTTTGTAAAGGCTCTCAGTTAAGTAAAGAGCTTTCAGCTAATATGCTGAATGAGAAATGGAGTAGGACAGAGGAACATACTAAATCAAGTTTGAAAGTACCTGAACAAACAATTTTTGAACCACATCCTCTCACAAACGAATCTATTGATTTACATCTCATATTTGAGTATCTAAATACTGATACAAGCAGTAGAGAATTTGTTTCATTTTTTAATTTATTTAATACTAATCAAGAAGTGGATCATGAAGAATTAGATTTTGAACATAGGTTAAAATTAAAAAAGAAAAGAAGAATTTAAATCAAAAACGGCGTAAGTCTATAGTGTGAATTGCTTTTTTTACAAGATGATAATTTGATTTGAATACTAATAAATCAATAAAGAATAGTGCCATTTTTGAAATGAAAATAATTACTATTTAAAAATAAACGAGTTTTTGACCAAATTCTGCACAAAACAGACCTTTTGAACAATAACCATTCTATAGAGATTTGTACCCAACAGTTGGATGAACCAATTGGGATATAATTATAATTTAAAACAAATTGTATGGTAATGTTAAAAAGGAATATTTTTTTTATTCTAATTTTCATTTTATTAGGAGCGGGATGTGGTAAAACCAAGCCAGATCATAATCAAACCAATGAGGCAGTAAGTGTAACTGTAAAAAGAATAGCAGTTTCTTCTCAGTCATTGATTTTGGAATATAGTGGTACTATTGAAGCAGATAATAGAGTTTCGATAGGTTTTAGTGTACCAGGAAGGGTAAATACGGTATTGGTACAGGAAGGACAAAATGTTAACAAAGGACAGCTGTTGGCCTCAATAGAACAAAACTCATATCAAAATAACTTTATTGTTGCTAACGCAGCATTAGAGCAAGCCCAAGACAATTTTAATCGTTTTGACCAGCTATATCAAAAAGGAAGCCTTCCTGAGCGTGATTACATTGCCTCAAAAACTGGTTTAGCACAAGCAAAAGCTAATAAAGAAACAGCATCTAAGAATTTACAAGATACTAAATTATATGCTTCTTTTTCAGGAATTATCACCCAAAAATTGACAGAAGAAGGAGCAACAGCTGCACCAGGAATCCCAGCTTTTACAATTGTAAAAACAGATAAAGTTTATGCTGTTGCTTCAATTAATGAAAATGAAATTAGTTCATTAAAAATTGGAGCTGATGCAAATATTACAATTCCGTCATTAGATAAAAGTATCAAGGGTAAGGTGGCTATTATTAATCCACAGGCAGATGATATGTCTAAAACGTATACCGTAAAAGTGCGATTGGAAAATTCAAATGGAGAACTTCTTCCTGGAATGATTGCAGATATCAGTATAAACACGGACAAGGAACAGAATGCTATTGTTATTCCTGCACAATCTGTTGTGCGAGACCCAGATAATATAAACTATGTATTTATTGCTAGAGCAAATAATACTGCTTTTAAAACAAGAGTAATTATTTCTAAAATGACAGGAACGAGTGATGTTGTTGTCAAGGAAGGCCTACGCTCTGGTGATCAACTTATTGTAAATGGGCAAACTAATTTAGAAGACGGGACACTTATTAAATTTTAATCTCCTAAAATTAATTTAAAAGATGACAAAGCGTAAAATACACTTTTTGGAAGCCGCAATGAAACATAAACAGGTTGTCATTGTGCTTGTTATCCTTCTGATGATTATGGGGATTAATTCTTTAGTGAATATGCCTCGAAGTGAAAATCCACGAATTGATATGCCTACAGCATTGATATATGCCATTTATCCTGGGGCTGATGAATATCAAGTAGAAGAAGAAGTAGCAAAAAAAATAGAACAGTACTTATTTTCATTTGAAGAAGTAAAGAAGAAAAAAGTAAAGTCTGAGGTTCGAGAAGGACAAGTTTTTATTACAACAGAGATTTATACGACGGTAAAAGATCGCAAAAAATTTTGGCATACACTACAACTGGATATGGATGCAAATTTGCGTTCAAAACTTCCTCAGGGAGTTATAGGTCCATTTATCAATAGTAATTTTGCAGACGTTACGGCGATGATTATCTCGGTATCATCTAAAGATAGGTCATATGCTGAGATTGAAAAATACCTCGATAAACTTGAAGATGGGCTAAAAGTCATTCCAATGGTGTCTAAAATCAATCGTTCTGGGGGACAGAAACAGCAGATTTACATCAATGTAGATGACAAAAGACTGCAACAATATGGTTTAGATGCAGGGGTATTAATGAGAGTTCTGCAGCAGCAGAATATTACCCAGTATACAGGAGAAGTTTCGATGGGATCTAATAATATTGTTCCCATATATACCAACAGTCGCTATAAAGATGAAAATGATATTGCTAACCAGATTGTGTATACAACACCTTCAGGAACAATTGTACGATTAAAGGATGTTGCAAAGATTGAAAGACGCTTTGAAGAGAAATCGTCATTTGTTCGAATTGATGATGAAAAAGCGATGGTACTATCTGTTGATATGCTTCCAGGGAATAATATTGTGGCATTTGGCAAAGAAGTAGAACAAAAGATTGCTACTATTCAAGAAACATTTCCACCGGATGTTAAGATGAAAACTATTGTAAATCAACCCAAGGATGTAGAGTACAGTATTAGTCATTTTATGAAGGAATTTGGATTGGCTATTGGTGCAGTACTTTTAATCGTTATGTTGTTGTTGCCTTTTCGAATTGCTGTTGTTGCCTCTGCGGCGGCTCCAATTTCCATGTTAATCACTTTTGCTTTTATGAACATGATGGGGGTTGAGTTGCATCAAGTAACCTTAGCGGCTCTAATTATTGTATTGGGAATGGTAGTTGATAATGCAATAGTTGTGGTAGATAATTACATTGAAAAATTAGATGAAGATGTTGAACCTTGGACAGGTGCTTGGCAAGCGGCTAAACAATTGATGATTCCTATTTTTACAGCTACCTTGGCAATTATTTTTGCCTTCTTGCCATTAGCGATTTTTATGGATGGAATTGCTAAGGACTTTATGTTTTATTTGCCCGTTACTGTAGCAATTGCTTTAGTAGTATCTATGCTTATCGCTCTTTTGTTTACTCCATACACTTGTTATGTTTTTATCAAAAAAGGATTAAAACACAAAATGAGTAACAGACCCCTAAAGAAAAATTTATTAGATCATTTACAATCTGCTTTTGACAAAGGGGTAGAAGCGGCATTTCGAAATCCAAAAATTACTTTAGGATTGGGCGTACTCTCTATTGTAGCGGCAGTTTTTATCGCTACTAAAGTTGATTCAGAGTTTTTCCCTTTAAGTGAGAGAAATCAGTTTAACATGGAGGTTTGGATGCCTAATGGGACTTCATTGGAAAAAACGGAGGAGAAAGTAAAGGAACTTGAACAAATATTAAAAAAAGATCAACGCGTTGTTGATGTAACGAGTTTTATTGGGATGAGCTCCCCTCGTTTTCATACCTCCTATGCTCCTGAAACACCCAAAAAACATTTTGCCCAAGTATTTATTACTACCACAGATAGTGATGCTACCAATGCAATGGCCAAAGAATATCTAGAAAAGCTAAAGGGATTTATGCAAGATGGTGCAGTGAAGATTAAGCAATTGAGTTTTCAAGAAGGGGCTCCGATTGATATTCGAGTAATAAGTGAAAATGAGGTTGACCAAAAACGCACGGCATTAGAGATAAAGAGAATTTTAGAAAATGCAGAAGGTGTTAATTATGTTCGTTTGAGTAATGAATATGACTATATGGGGGTAAAACTAAATATAGATAATGCTAAAGCTAGTCGCTTAGGGATAAGCACTCAAGCCATTACACAGACCTTAGGAGCAGGTTTAAAAGGGTATTCAATTTCAACATTATGGGAAGGGGATAAGACGGTAGATATATTTCTTCGTTTTGATGAGAAGAGTAGAAAAGATCTCGTTGCACTTGAAAACCTTCATATTTCAACTCAATATGGCAAAAAAGTGCCGATTAAAGCTGTAGCTACACTTGAACCACAATGGCATACCGGAATGTTGTTAAGAAGAAACGGACTTAAAATGCTTAGTGTTTATTCTGAAGCTCAGCTTGGTAAGAAACCCTCTCGAATACTAGAGGATATCCAACCAGCTATAGATGCTCTAGAACTACCCTCTGGAACTACAATCCAATACGGTGGAGATGCAGAGTCTAGTAGTGAAAATGCCCCACGTATGGCGGTATCCCTTGGAGTGAGCCTTATTCTAATTTTTCTAACATTATTGTTTCAGTTTAAGAGCTTGGCAAAATCGTTAATTGTGCTTTGTACATTTTTACTTAGTCTTTTTGGTGCATTTTTAGGACTTCTTATAACGGGAAATCCACTTGGAATGACAGGCTTTATGGGAATTATAAGTTTGATTGGTATTGTGGTTCGAAATGGAATTATACTGGTTGATTATGCCGATGAATTAATTCGGGATCATGGTTATAAACACAAAGCGGCGGCAATAGCGGCAGCGAAAAGAAGAATGAGACCTATTTTCCTTACTTCGGCTGCAGCTGCAGTTGGTGTTGTACCAATGATTGTCGGTAAATCTCCAATGTGGGGACCACTTGGAAGTGTCCTTGCTTTTGGACTAATTTTCTCAATGATCCTTACTCTTTTTGTGGTTCCTGTGATGTATTATAAATTTTTAAAAAATCCAATTATTCACGATGAGGCACCAGATAATCAACCTGATGGAGAAGATGAAGTAAAATACAAACCAGTTCATTGATTAACAAAATAAGTAAACTTCCTGTTGAGTTGGGTATTTATGATTCAACAGGAATGTTTTAAAAATGAATAAACATGACACGAAAATACAATAGAATATTTTTATTAGCCTTTTTGATATTGTTATTTGGACAGGCTCAGGCTCAGCAACAATTATCATTGCAAGAGATAAAAATTTTAGCTTTAGAGAATAACAAAAAAATTAAAATAGTACAAAGTAATATTAACGCTTCTATAGCGGCGAATGCTGTTGCAAAAGCAGCTGCAAAACCAACAATCGATGCTAGTGTTTTTGGACTTTATCTATCAGATCCTTTAAAAGATATGTTTCCAGAATATAGTGCGAATGGTTCGGTTTCACTAACACAGGTTCTATATGCAGGAAACAAAATTCAGAATTCAAAAAAAATAACAAGTTCTGCCATCGAGTTACAGCATGCCCAAAAGGAGTTAACAGAAGATCAGGTATTACTAAATACAGAAATGGTGTATTGGCAAGTTGTAAATCTAAAGGAAAAAGTTACCCTGGCCAATCAATATCTGCTATTGTTAGATACCTTGAAAAAAGACCTTCAAAATTCTTTTGATGCAGGTTTGATATACAAAAATGATTTACTTAAAGTAGAGGTACAACATAATGAAGCGGTGTTGAATTTAACTAGAGTAAAGGATGGTCTTGCCATTGCAAAATTGAATCTTATGCAGATTTCAGGATTGAATGAAGTTGATTTTGATATTAAAGAAGATTCTACTATGGATGTACAACTTATAAGCCAATCAGATATTACAACAGCTATAGATAAACGCCCCGAAATCAATATGCTAAATAAGACTGTAGAAATCCAGAAGTATCAGAGTAAACTAATTGGAGGGAGTTTAAAACCCACATTAGCTATAAGTGCAAATGGATTGGCCTCTTATGGGAAGAGAATTAACTTTTCTAATGGCAATAATGATATGCAAGCTTTTGTAGGATTAATTACGCTATCGGTTCCTATACTTGATTGGGGAGGAAGAAAGCAAAAAGTTAAAGAACAGGAGTACCAAACTGAAGTTAAAAAATTTGAATTAGAAGAAGCTAGAGAATTAATAAGTATAGAAATTCAAAATGCATGGTTGATGCTTAATCAATCAGTAACACAAATTGAACTCAGTAGAAAATCACTTCAACAAGCACAAGAAAATCTGCGCTTAAATCAAGATCTATTTGAGGCGGGAACTGTTCTTGGGGAGGATGTATTGAAAGCACAGGTACTTTGGCAGAAAGCGTATGCTGATGTTATAGATGCAAAGGCGAACAATAAAATAATGGAAGCTAAATATAAAAAATCAATTGGAGAGTATAGGTAAGATTTCCTTGTATCAAGTGGTTAATAGTAGTGTAAAGATTTTTATGATTTACAAAAATGTAAAAAGCTGTTGACTAAGATACTAAAACGAATTTTGTATTAATATGAAACAAATAGGTTTTTTATTCTTGATTCTTTGTACAAGTGGATATGCACAAATTCCGATGAGTAAAGACTCAATTAAGAAAATCATAACTGAATTGCCCGCTTTTTCAATTTACAAGGATAATTATTTTGTAACAGGTATCGATCTTGGGCAGAGAGCTTCAAGAAATACTATGGATGCAAAATTTCAGATCAGTTTTAAACAGCGATTAGCTGATAAACCTTACGCGGGTTTTTATCCATACCTGACTTATACTCAGAAATCATTTTGGAAAGTTTATAAGGCTTCAAGTCCATTTGAAGAAAGCAGTTATCATCCCAGCCTAGTGCTATTAAAACCTGTATATAGGGATGATAATTTTTTTGGAGCGTTGACTTTGGGAATTGAACATGAGTCCAATGGGCGTGACAGTATATACTCACGAAGTATAAATACTGCTTCAATTGGTTTTACAAGAATATTTTCATCAAAATTAATTATAAGTCTTAAGGTCTGGATACCTTTTCTCATTGATAACAACCCTTCTCTTCCCAGGTATATTGGTTATGGAGAGGGACACCTGCAATGTGTGCTAAATAAAGATAGGTTGTTTTTTGATGTTACAGTGAGAAAGGGGGCTGACTGGGATTTTAAAGGAAGTATAAATACAGGCATTAGTTATCGACTTACAAAAAGTGCAAATCAACTTATTACCTTGCAATGGTGGCAGGGTTATAGCGAGAGTCTTTTAGATTTTAAATCAGAGAGAGGAATGCTAAGGATTGGATTTATTATTAAACCTACGTTTTATAGGTTTTATTAATGAAGGAATATTTTAAAATAAAAGAGGGATAAAAATGAAGAAAATGAAGTTTGAAATACTAAAATATGGAATTTACGTAGTAATTGGAACGTTTGTACTTTTGGGAACATTCAGTTGCAATGATATAGAACAAAAACGAGTTTTATATACAGCAGTAAAAGGAACAGATACTGCCTTTTTAGAAATAACAACGTATGAAAAAAGATTCTATGGCAATTATGAGGTTAATTATGGCAATCGATCTAGAAAGGATACAGGTACTGTTGAAGGAGAGATTGTTGGAGATACACTACGAGGTAAATTTAGATATCTTAGTTATGGAGGAAATAAGACAATAAAGCCAATTATCTTCCTTCGTCAGGGGAATAAATTAAAACAAGGACGTGGAGCTGTAGCGAGTTACATGGGAATTTCATATTTTATGCCTAATAGTTACATAGACTTCGATGATTCATTTGTTTTTGACTCCATTGGAATAAAAAATCAGAAATAGGAAAATAGATGAGATACTGCAGGTTAGTTAATTGTTTAAATAGATTTGTTTTGGTAAGTATTTTAAGTTTTTTTCCTATATTCTGATGGAGATAATGTGATATGTTTTTTAAAAAATTTTCCAAAAAAAGATTGATCGCTAAAGTTCAGTTCATTTGATATCTGAGATATAGTCAAATCAGGATTAGAAAGCAAAATACAAGCTTCTGTAATAATAGCAGCATCTATTAGTTCGCCTGTTGTTTTACCTGATACTTCTTTGAGTATCTTAGAAAGATGTGCAGCCGTCAGATTTAGAGCATCAGAGTAGAACTGGACTTTTCTTTCTTTTTTGAAATTTTCTTCAAGAAGCTTTATGAATTTTGAGGTAACCTCTTCTTTTCGTGTCATTTTAGTTACGGTTTCAGCATATCTTTCACTATATATTTCTGCAACTTGATACATTAATAAATTGAAACTGTGAATTAAAAGCTCTTTACCATAAAATGAACTTGTAGTAGTGTTTTTTTCATGAAGAAGTAAGGTAATTTTAACAAGATTATCTACTTCTTCATCTTTTAATCTAAGGCTTAGTGCTGTCTTAGAGGCAAAGAAACTAAAAGCATTTGCATCAGTTCGGTTAAGACTATGACTTAAGGCAAAGTTCATACTGAAGCTAATAGTAATAAGAGAGATACTATCTTTTATTTCCTTAATATGCGTAACTGTGTGAGGAGAAATAAGCACTATATCATTCGCTTGAATGGTATAATCCAATAGATTAAATTGAATTTTAGAACTCCCAGATAATACAATCATAAGGGTATAACTGTCTAAGCGAAAGGGGTAGGGAAAGGGGCTTTCTTGTATATCTTCCTTGCTTATATAAATATGAAGCCCTTCAGTTTGAGGTGTGTCACCTAAGACTTCAAGGATGTCATTAATAGAGTTTTTTTTAATACTTTTTTTCAATATCCATTTTTTGTAAAGATAAAGTTTTCTGTGACTTTTTTAAAGCGAACTTATTATTTGAATTTACTCTGTTTAAAATCTAGTTGATTATAATCCCAATCTCAATAAAACTAAGCTTCCTTGGATCAAGTTTATTTGCCGTATTTTATCGTTTAGAAAATAATAAGTGTTGAGGTAAGTAACTTCCCCAAGTGGAACGGTTTGAAACGAAATACCCAGCTTATACTGAAACAGATGATATTGTCTGGCTAATTTACTAAGAAAAAAAAGACTTTATAAGAATTGGTAAGAATTGCTGAAATTTTCTTTCAGTACTTAAAGATTCTAAAAAAGTTTAATCGAAAAACTACTGTTGAACTTTGCTGTTTTTCCTCACTATTGTAAAATTCTTGTTATGCGTTTGGCTTTCGTTGATTAAGTGTTATTTAATATTTTATAGTAGTCCAAGAGTTTGAAGTGAATCTACGATGTCTCTTACATCAGAGGTGTTCAACCTATCAAGTAATGAATATCTTTTTCCGAAGCCATTCAAAGATGTACCTGTTAAAATTCCTTTCTCCCTTTTATTTGAAATCCAAAATCTATCATGATAGTCATTTGAAGTTTTATGCAGAATGTTAAGTGATGCTTTTTTCGTTTTTAAGTTTGTCTCGATTGTAGTCTTCAAAGCTTTATCAACTTTATTCGGATAAGTAATTATATGTAATGTGTTAACTTTTGATAAATATTTGTCAAGTGTCAATTCAATTGTAGTAGGATATGTTGTGTCAGTTGTTGGGGCATAAAAATAAGGATCAATAATTATTAATTCATTATCAACACCAATCTTGTCAAGGTATTTATGCATTGCATCAATAATATTGTTTTTAGTTGCTCCCTTTGCAACTAGATGCTCTAAAACAGGTTCTGAGTTTATGAGAGATGAAAGTCCATGCTCCAAAATATAATTAATGATTTCTTCTTTGAATGAAAAAACAACGTTATTAACTTGTTTAACTTCATAATCTCTAAGATTAATATCTTCATTATTAGAAAGTTTGACAACAATATCGGTGTAGTCAATATTTTCTTTTTCAGGTGTTAATTGCCATATTATGTCCATATTCTATTTTACTTATTATTTTCTGTTATCAGTGTTTTCTTTTTAGTAGAGTCTTCAATAAGTTGATGCATAGCAAGTGTGCGTTTTGCAAAGTGGTGGGAATTGAAAGTAAAAGTTTTAATTCAATGCTAATTAAATCAAATTTCTATTATTTGGCTAAAATTAAGTTTCAATCTTAAAAAACCACCTTTTTTGAAAGACGTATGTTTTATGTAAGTTTTTATTTTTAAAATGTTTTAGGCAAATATTCGGAATATTTTTTTCTTAAAAATTCAAGATTTTTTTCATTATCCATTAGATTCAGATTTAGTTTCTCTTTTATAAACTCTAAACGCTGTCTAGCTTCACTAATGATATCTCCCCAAGATAAAATATACACGTCAAAGTTTTCACCTTCGTGAATATGGCCATATTTTCTATTTTTTTGTGATAAAAGTGGTTTTATTTCTTTTTTAACGTCTTTTGTTAAAAGTATAAATTTCCATTTTGTTTTCTCCTTCGGAAATCTGTTATCACTTGATACAACAGTTGCATACCCCTCTATTTGCGACTTTTCAGGAAACCCTGCATCCAAATTAGGCCTTTTTAATTCAATAACTAAGTTTTCTTTACCTGAGCTCCCTAAACTGAATTGTTGCCATAAACATACATCAGGAATAGTTTCTAAATTCGAATTATCTTCGGAATTAATTATATTTTCAAAGTCATCTCTTTTTAGATGATCTTTCAGATATGATTTTAATACGTTTTTTAGTGTTAAATCATCAACACCATATGTATACTCATCACCAAATATCCAAGTTTCTTTAGCAATTATCTTATGTAAATGCTTTCTTTCTAGAACATTTTTATTTAAATCTCTGTTATAAATTATTTCTTCAAGAGCATTTAAAAACATTAATCTATTTTTGATTTCAGTCATTGTATCTATAACCGTAGATAGTGATGATTCTTCTAGAATTTCTACTAATTCTTCTCTTTTTTCTTTAGGAAGTTCAATGACTTCAGTAAGAATTTTTTGTAAATTATGAGAATCATTTTCAAGAGCTTCTTTTATTAATGTTAGAGTAAATTTTTTGCTTTTTAAATCTTGATTTTCAAAATCTGGTAAAAATTCGTTGACTTGTAATGCAACAATATCAAATACTTGTCTTTTACTTTCTTCAATAATATTTTCAGCTTTTTCTTTGTAGGGATAAATACCTTGTTGTTTAAGTTCTATTATAAATTCAGATGAATAAAAATGCATTCTTTTTTTAGAATATTCACGAGCAAATTTTTTAGATTCATTTATAACATTTACCATTACTTCATCGAATTCTTGTACATCGATTTTGTTATCTCGATGCAATGATTCAATATAAATTGATTGAATAAATATTGAGATTGGAATTGACGAACGAATTCCAAGATTAGTTTCTCTAAATGGAATTCCTTGTTTATTACATAAATATGTTTTTTCTTTATGTCAAAATTCCATTCAATTACTTTAATTTTAAATCTGTGAGTTAAATTTTCGGTATGAACTAAGTGTTCTGTTTCATCACTATTTTTAATTAGTGATTCAAATTCTAACTTTTTATTATTAATATAAATATTAAAATCACGATAATTTATCCAATATGATGCAAACTTTTGTGATAATTCTTTCCTGTTTTTTTCATCATAAATTTGATGAACAATTTCCGAGTTAGTATTTTCAATTAAGACACTTACTCCTATAGGGGTTAGATAGAAATGTACATAGATATAGGATATAAAAAAGGTCGAAAAACCCAATAAAATCAAGGGTTTAGCTATAAAAAAGGTCGAAAATGAAAACTAATAGAAATGTACATTTACTACCATTTTACTACCATAAAATAAGAACCGTTTAAACGTTTAAACGGTTTTACTACCATATAGATACCTAGAGAGGTATAAAAAACGCCGTAAAAGCTTTAAAATAGGCTCTTACGGCGTTTTTTATGGTGTTTAAATACTTATTAAAGAATGTATGAATACCGTTTAAATGGCTTATAAAGGGGATTCATATTAATACTGTTCAAACTCTATAAAGTGTCGTGTGAAAGGTATTAGGGGTGCGGTTAGGGATGCACTTAGGGATGCAAAATATACCCTAAAAAGTATGAAACGAATAGTCGATTATACATAGGTTAATACGCTAAAACATATAAAAGGTGTAAAGCAATGGGGTGTAATGACACTAAAAAAACAGCTAAAACAATACGTTATCATTGATTATCAGTTATTTAGACCATTAATCTATTAAACACACCCTCCCTACACTATATCACACATCCGATATGATAAATATACCTGTACACTACATCACTCTTAAAGTATCTCCCAATCTTTATATCCTTCAGCTCTATACTTCTCAAGTCGATCATTATAATTATTGAAGTCATCAAGTGTTCTAAACAAAGGGGCTCCTTTATATTTATCGAAATACTCCTGTTTTTCTTCATCTGTTAGATTTACTGTTTCCTCTTGTACTTTGTTATAGTACATATCTAAAAAGTAAATAGGATTATGTATTATTCTTCTGAACTCTTTTTCCCAGTTTTCCATATATGTTTAGTTATTTATAAATACAGGTCCGTTTGAATATTCTTTAACTACATAGCCAAGAACAAGAAACATTTTTCTAACGCTTTTTTTAGGAATAGTGATCTCAGGGTGTATTAATCGACCACTACTACCATAGGTTTCTTCATTAGTACTAATGGCAGCAATAGTATCTCCATCATCATAAAGTTTCTTTGTTATTCTGTATTCGGCGGTCTCTATACAGTAGTTACGCCCCCAAATGATTAAATCACGGTCTATTACTTCTTTAAGAGCAAGTATACACCCACTTGGGTATTCTGTCATACTATCCCCATAATGTCTTATAGCAGCTGTAGCACCCGTAAACCAATCACCAGCATCTATAAACTCACTTGTTTGATAAACAGAATCAGTGTTAGCAACTGTAGCTGTACCCCCTATAGACTGTACATCTTCATACAAAGGAATTAGGTTACGTTTAGGAGCTGGTTCTTTAGATGTAAGAGGAGTATCAGACTTTAACATCTCTCCTTCTCCTGTTAGTAGCCAATTTGAATTAATATCAGTATAAAAATTGAGAAATCTCATTAAGTTATCTTCTGATAAACCATTGTTTTGTGATAAGACACCATTAGAAACACCTGTTTCAGCGTAAAAATTGGTCTTTTTAATTCCCTTGTAATCAAGGTATTGTAAAATTCTTTCTTTAAGAATTGAATTTTCTCTCATTTTGATTTGTTATTTTGTGAGATATCTCATTATATTTGTCTTGTACAAAAGGACAAAAAGTAAAAACGAGTAAATATATGGAAAAAATAAAAAAGCGTAATGAATATAATCAAACTGTTATCATTCAGCTAAGTAAGAAATACAGAATTACTGAGGATTATGTTCGAAAGTGTTTGAGTGGTGTCAGAGATAATCAGACTGCTGACGCTGTAAAAAAAGACTATAACAAAGCAGTTATAGCCTTAAAGAAAGTACAAGACGTGGTGTTAAACAGTATAATCTAAGCAGTATGGAAGGAATAAAGGTTAAATATGAAATAGAAGTTAATCTACCTGTTGAAATTCCAGAAGAAGATTATGTGAAACTTCTTGATTTATTTTCAGAACATATTCTGAATTTCTTAGAAAAGAAATACTATAAAGGCAAACATGTGACAGCAAACTCATCAATACGTATAGTAGAATAAACAGAGTAAAAATAGTAACTAACCAATAATGTAAATATGTATGAATATGTAAATAATGTATTGAGTATTCCTGCGAGATTGTTGTATGAGGATTTTGGTAAGATGAGCTACAATACATATAAAAGTTATGTACAAAGAGGGAAGCTTGTTAAGACAAGAGAAGGGAGAGGAAAAGGAAATGAGGCAATGATAAGTTATTACGACTTAGACGATGATTTAAAGGCGATATGTATAGCACAACTTGGCAATCCAAAAGAAGTAGTGGTACGCAATAAGCTATTAGACTTTATAGAACCTGATATCAATGCTGCTAGATTCTTTGCTTCACATCGCAAACCTGATGGTAAGCCTTTGAGTGCAGAGGATCAGATAGAAAAGACAACTAATGCGATTATACTCAATGCGATTAAAGTAATTATAGATAATCCTAAAGTAAGTAATAGTACCTGGGGGAAAAACAAAACGAATGCTTGGAAGAATATCAGTGAAGCAGTGAATGACTTGGTTAATGTGAGTCAAAGAGATGTAACTGCTAGAACTTACAAACACAGTTTACCTGAGAATCCAAGACGACTGCAAACTAAGTACAAGGATTATCAGAAAGAAGGCTATGCAACCTTTATACACAAAGGAGAAGGACGCAAGAATGCACAACTAATCAAGGGAGATATCGCAGACTATTTAATAGCTATGTATGCACAACCTAATAAAGTCAAAATACCTGAGCTGACAGAACGCTACAATCAGTTAGCAGATATGAAGGGATGGGCAAGTTTGACAGAGAGTGCAATATACCGCTGGCTTATGGAGCCAGCACAAGAGCGAATATGGATGCTTGGGCGACATAGTATAGAAGAATACCATAAGAAGTATGGCTATAGTTTATCTATCAACAAAGAGGAACTATATCCGAATTACTACTGGAGTATAGATGGAACTAAACTTGACTGGATACATATATGGGAGCCATCAACTAATAAGATGGGAAGTGCATTAAAAGTAGATGTGGTAATCGATGTATATAGTGAGAAGATCATTGGCTGGAGTTTAGGATTTAGTGAGAACCACATCGAGCACTTTAGAGCTGTGAAGATGGCAGTCAATGAAGCACAGTGCCGACCATACTACCTCACTTACGATAATCAATCAGGGCACAAGAGTCAACGTATGCAAACTTTATATAATGAATTAGTAGCAAAAGATGGAGGTTTTCATCATGCGCATAAGCCAAAGGAAACTAAAGGTCCAGTGGAAGGTGTGTTTAGAAGGTTACAACAACAAGTGATTAACCGTTTTTGGTTCTCAGATGGACAAAGTATTAAGGTACGAAGAGCAGATAACAGAATGAATGTTGATTTTATCCATGATAACAAAGCCTTCCTTAAGACTACAGATGAATTAGTAGAAGCATGGCAGGCAGTTGTAAACATTTGGAATAACAGGAAACATCCACATCAAAAGAAGTTAAGTCGCAATGAGGTGTATCAACAAGAAATGGATAAAAAAGAACCTTTAAGTCTAGTAGATATCGTGGATAAGATGTGGATAGAAGAGGCAAAACGCCCTATAACCTACAAAGCACATGGATTAGAGATGTGGTTAGGAGATCACAAGTATATCTATGAAGTGTATGATGTTGATGGCAATGTTGACTTAGAGTTTAGACGTGTGAATGTCAACAAGAAATTCATCGTGCGCTTTGATCCTGATTTTATGGATGGATATATTCAACTCTTCGAAAAGGACTATGATGGCAATATCATTTTTGTAGCCAATGCAGAACCAAAACGCAAGCATGGACTACATGGATTCAGAAAAGAAGGAGACAACTATGTCAATGATCACAATGTTAAGGCACTTGAGCGAGAACGCGATCTTATGGCATTAGCGGCAATTAGATATAAAACAGGTATTACGCCTGATACCTTAATCGAAGAACAAGAGTTTATTATTAAACAAGGTGGAGATGTAGAAAAAGGTAGAAGAGCATACGCAGAATCAAGAGAGAATATAATATCACTATACGAAACTTATTAACTATGGAAAATACACAAAAAACCAAGATTGTAGAGCAACTAAAGCTTATGGCTGCTAAGAGTTCTCAGAATAAATTGGCTGTAAAAGCAGATATCAGTGCAGGAACATTGAGCCAAATGATTAATGGCAAGTGGGAATTAATCAAAGATGAGATGTGGAATAAAGTACGAATCAACTTAGGGATTCAATTTGGATGGCAAACAGGTGAAACAGTTAATTACAGACTCTTAAAAGACCTTTTAAAGACTGTTCAAACAGAGAGTTCAACTGTGTGTGTTAGTCATAATGCTGGAGCGGGAAAGACACATAGTTATAAGGATTATGCGAAAGAATACCCACTTGTAATTTATGTAGAAGTAATGCGATACTGGACAAAGACAAGGTATGTAAAAGAATTAGTGAGAGCTGCTGGACTTGATGATAATGGAACAACAGATACCTTAATAGAACGCTTTATTTCTTATTTAAAGAAATGCAGTTACAACGGTATAAAACCAATAGTAGTTATTGATCAGATGGACAAGCTTGGCGAACGTAGTTTTGATTTAGTTATTGATATACACGATTCAGTTTACAAAGAATGTGGCTTTATTCTATCAGGAGTACCAGCCTTAAAGAAACGAATAGAAGCTGGTTGTAGGTATGACAAGATCGGGTACAGAGAGTTAAAGAGTAGGATTAATTCAAACTATATCTCTTTACCACAGTTTAGTTTAGAAGATGTAAATAATATATGCAGTGCTAATGGTGTGACAGATGAAGAGTATATCCATTTTGTATATAACAATAGTCAAGGAGATTTAAGAAGAGTACGATTAGATATAGAGAAATACTTTTTAAGAAATGAAAGTACCAAGAGCATATAGTTACGAAGATGCCAAACGCAAGAAGTTTAAGGATATTACAGTCGATAAATCATGGGAGGAACACTTAGGAAGTCCACAGTTAGGAAGTAGTAGTTGGTTTATTTATGGAGGCAGTGGACAAGGAAAGACCTCTTATGTATTGCAATTAGTCAAGATGTTGTGTGGGTACTATAAAGTGCATTACAACACCTTAGAAGAGGGAATGAAAAAGAGTTTTGTATTAGCCTTAGAAAGAAACAACATTAAGTCTGTTAAAAACAACTTTAGTTTTCACCAGGAGAATTTAGAAGAGTTGACAGCAAGACTTTCCCGACCAAGACAGCCTAAAATAGTAGTGATAGACAGTGTACAGTACTTCTTTAGAGGCAAGAATACAATAGACTATGAACTATTTATCAAAAAGTTTCCAAAAACTACCTTTATATGGATAAGCTGGGGACGTGGAGATACTCCAATAGGTGCAGTAGCAGAGGCAGTAAGCTTTGATTCAGATATTCGTGTGAAGGTAGATAAGTTTGAGGCACGTATTGAGAAGAACCGCTTCGAGACAGGTAAGTCTTATATAATATGGGATGAAGGATATGAGGCACAAAGAATGAAATTATTATCAAAAGGGTAAGTACAGATAAGTTATGAGAAAGACAATTATAGAACTATTAGAAGTAACTCCTACTTATTATGATGAAATAGTGTTACACAGCTTTGTAGATTGGTGTATAGGGTTTAATCCAACAGCATATTCGCTACAACAGGCACTATTAAGTAAACCTATACAGAGGTACTTTAAAGATACTTATGAAACCTTAGAAGAGCAATTCATTAAAGAGATACAAGAATATAAAGGATTAGATGCATCTGCTAAAAATGAGTTCTATGCAACTATCACTAATCAAATCTTTAAAAGTTATCCAGGGGCGTTGATTCCTAAATATAAAAAGAGTAAACAACCAATACTAAATCAGAACTAATGACAAAACAACAAATAAAGAATAAGATTAGTGAACTAGACTATTGGTTGACTAATAATGCACATCACACTAATTATACATTAGTACTAAAGGATAAGAAAGAGTTAGAACAACAACTAATAACATTAGAGCAAAATGAGCAAGGAATTAAATAGGCTTAGTTTTTTACACGAAGTATTGTATATCACCAGTGAAACTGAAATGCTGACAGTATGTGAAAGAATACTTATCAATCAGGAAAGAGGATATCTTCTTAGTAAAGGTTCTTATAATGAGTTAAGACCTTATGAGATACCTCTACACTTAGAAGAGAAGATAGAGAACATTATGGACTCAATAAAAGAGAAAGAAGTAGAATCAGAAATAATAGAATAAGAGATATGAAAGATATTAAGGATATGACAACGCAGGAGTTGGAGCAAATGCTAAAGGAACGCAAGAAAGCAGAACAGGCAGATCTTGCTAAGAAGAAAAAGGAGTATGAAAGTAAAAGGGATTATACTGTTAATAGTTGTGTTGAAGCTGCTATAAATTTGAATAAGGTAATTCAGGAGTTTAAGAATCAAGTGCATCAATTAATGGATGAACAGGCAACTTTAATCTCTGAATATGGAATGATAAGAAGTACAAGCAAAGGAGGTTTTACTATTAGTAACTCTGATAATACCATGCAACTTAAGAGACGTCGAGATACTGAGCCTGCATGGGATGAAAGAAGTACTAAGGCTGTAGATCTTATTAAAGACTTCTTAGGGGATGCGATTAAGAAACGAGATACAAAGATGTATGAAATACTAATGAGTTTCTTACAGCGTAACGAGAAGGGAGAACTGGAGTACTCTCGTGTGATGGACTTGTATTCTCATGAAGATAAATTCGATGATCCACGATGGAAAGAAGGTTTAAGACTTATCAAAGAAAGCTTCTCTAATCATCTACGTGGTTATGGGTATGAGTTCAAGATTAAAGATAAAGATGGCAAGTGGACTAATGTATTGTTGAATTTTTCAAGTTTATAGTTATGCAGGATAGTTTAAACGCATTAGTGAGTTACTTGAATACTCTAAATGATAAAGGATTTTATTATAGTTTGATGATTTTTAATGGAAATAATCTAAGGGTAGCTCTTATTCCTAATCACAAGGACACAATGGGAATAGATAAGTTCTCTATCAAGAAGAACTTTAATGAGTATGGTATTTCTGAGGTATTAGAACAAGTAGAAAATTATGTTGAATCAAAAATTAATAAAAATGAACCAATTAAAAATTAACATTCCAGAAGGCTTTAAGATTAAGTCTTTTGATGAGAAAACAGGAGAAGTAAACTTTGAACCACTTCCTAAAGATATCAAAGAACGCCTTAAAACGTTTGAGGATGTACTTAAGGAGAAGAATATGACCTTAGAGTACTTTAATGAGATTAGTGAGGAACTTCTACCTGATGAATTAGCTTATAGAAAGCTAAAGTTAATAGCAGGAGTATTAAATGAAGGTTGGGAACCTGATTGGTCTAATAGTAATGAGTATAAGTACTATCCATGGTTTAAAATGGGTTCTCCTTCGGGTGTCGGGTTCTCGTACGACGGCTACGATCGTTGGTATGCGGGTTCGAATGTCGGCTCTCGCCTTTGCTTTAAAAGCAGCGAATTAGCAGAGTATGCAGGAAAACAGTTTACAGATATATACAAAGATTTTTTAACACTTAACAATTAATAGAAATGAATACTATAACAGATAAAATAAAAACGTTTGAAGATGCTTGTCAAGCATTAGGAGTTAACATAGATGTAATGCCAATAGGATTACCAATTGAGCTTAAACATCATTTAAAAGCATTAACAGCTCATACAAAACTTGTAATCATAGCTGAAGCATTAAATGAAGGCTGGAAACCTGATTGGAACAATTGGAATGAAAGAAAGTATTATCCATGGTTTGAAATGGGTTCTCCTTCGGTTGTCGGGTTCTCGTCCGACGGCTGCGATACTTGGAATGCGTATTCGAATGTCGGCTCTCGCCTTTGCTTTAAGAACAGAGAATTGGCAGAGTACGCAGGAAAGCAATTTGAGAGCTTATACAAGGATTACTTTGTAATAGAATAAGAAATATAGGTTGTACAATGTTGTAGCTGTAGTTCTCCTTCGGGTGTCGGGTTCTCGTACAACGACTACGATAATTGGAATACGAATTCGAATGTCAGCTCTCACCTGAGCAATTCAAAATAAATATTGTAAACCTTACCTCTAGGTAAAAAATTAAAAATCTTTCAAGGGCGTTGGTAGCGTGAGCGAAAGCGACCTTTTTTAAAGCAAAGGCAATGAAAAGAATAGGTAATTTATTTCAGACAATAATAAGTGTTGAGAATCTAAAACAAGCAGATTTAAAAGCACAGAAAGGAAAGTCAAAACAATATGGTGTTAGACTTCACAATAAGAACAAAGAATCGAATTTACTAGAGCTTCATAGGATGTTGAAAGATAAAGAGTATAAAACTTCATCATATAGTGTTTTTAAAGTGTATGAACCAAAAGAAAGAGAAGTGTACAGACTTCCATACTTTCCTGATAGAATTACTCATCATGCTATTATGAATGTCTTAGAACCGATATTTGTTTCGACTTATACAGCTGATACATATAGTTGTATTAAGAAAAGAGGTATTCATGCAGCTTCATTTGCCCTTAGAAAAGCTTTAAAGAACAAGAAAGAAACAACCTACTGTTTAAAGCTTGATATAAAGAAGTTCTATCCGAGTATAGATCATGATATCCTAAAACAGCTATTAAGAAGGAAGTTTAAAGACAAAGACCTCTTATGGCTACTAGATGAGATTATTGACAGTGCACAAGGTCTTCCAATAGGAAACTATCTGAGTCAGTATCTAGCAAACTTTTACTTATCCTACTTTGATCATCAGATAAAAGAGAATATAGATGTCAAATATTACTTCAGATATGCAGATGACATCGTTATACTTCATCATGACAAGTATTACTTACATCAACTCTTAAAGATGATTAAAACACACTTTAAAGAGTCTTTAAAACTAGATGTAAAAGAAAATTGGCAAGTATTCCCTGTCGCATCAAGAGGAATAGACTTCGTAGGATATGTTCACTATCATACACATGTTAGACTTCGAAAAAGTATCAAGCAAAACTTTGCAAAGATGTTAAAGCGTAACCCTAATACAGCTTCAATAGCATCTTATAATGGTTGGTTAAAACATTGTAATTCAAAAACACTACAAAGAAAATTAATACCAAATGAACAATTTTAAAAATTTTAATATCAAACCAAGTTTAATAGGCTTCACTGGAGACAAGATAAAGATGGATAGAATCTTAAATACTGAGATTATAGTACATGACTATGATATCAAAGATTCAACAGTAAAGGCAGGAACAAAGCTTTTGACATTACAAATTTCAAGAAATGACACTAAACACATTGTATTTACAGGGTCAAAGGTTTTACAGGATATGATTCAACAAGTACCAAAGGAAAACTTTCCTTTTAGAACAACAATAGTTAGAGAAAGCGAACGATTAGAATTTACATAATTATGGAAGCAACAAAACAACAGAAGTTTAGAATTCGTAAGAATTGTGGCTTCGATATTGGGATAAAAGAGGAATTAGTCCAGTGGGCTACTTCGGATAATAATAAGACAAGTCTAAATGATTTATCCTATGAACAAGCACAGAGGATTTTAAGTGTTCAGGAAGGGGGTAGAAAATATGTAGATGGAAATAAGGAACAGAAAACAGAGAACTGGGGGCTGTTTGACAAGGATAACTCCAAACACAAATATATTCTTAGTTTACTTAGGCAATTGAGGTTGACTGTAGAAGTTAAAGGACGTGATGTAGCAGATATCAATAAACTAAGTAAATGGCTTAAGAGTGAAAGATCACCTGTTCAAAAGCCTTTAAAAAAGATGAGTTCTATTGAGTTGAGTAAGGTTATTGGAGCATTAGAAGGAATGATGAAAAAGAGATATAAATAAAATGGGTATGGATATGGTTATTGATAGTTTATATTTTTTAGCTGGTATTTGCGGTGCTCTTTTAGTAGGCTTTTTGATTGGGATGTTTTTTACTTATTGGCTAGTAAATGAAGATGATGAGTGATAGTAAGGTTAATAGTGAACAGTGGGTAGTTAGCAGAGAGTGCGAACACAAAGGAACAAAACATGGTGTAGTGATAACAAGTAATTGCACTGTGGAGACTATCAATGTGATATGTGATAGATGTGGTATCATAGTTGAAACAATTGTAGAAACATAGTATGGAAGTAAAGATAAAAATTAGTACAGATACATTGATTGCTTTGGGGAGATGGATTAGTTTAGTTAATACCATTAAAGACTCCAAAGGAATAAACAAAGTATATGTGAGTATTGGTTTAGAACTTTCTGATCGTTTTGAAAAGAAATGTAGAACAATAGAAAGACAAACGTCCATATTTGATTCTAAAAAGAAATATAGTACTAAGTTTAAGTATCATGAAGCTTGGGCACTGAAAGAGCTTTTAATAGGAATGATGACCTATGTTAGAGAAACAAATCAATTACACTATACTTTGTTAAGTAAGTTGATTAATGAATTAGATCAGAAATTAGTATGAATGAACAGTTAACAACCTATACGATACGCAGCAAAAACTCAATTAATGTTTGGGTGTTTAAATATGATTTAAACGGCTTTTTAAATGAGTTTAAGAATATGGAAGGTGTGCTTTCTGAAAAGCAGTTTCAATGGTTCTTTGTTCAAGGTAACTTTCCTTATTTAGAAGTAACTATTAAAGAGTGGAGCAAAAGACTGAAGAATAACTTCGAGATAGAAAAGAATCTTCCTGTACTTGACTTTGAAGCAATATGGAAACTATATGATAACAAAGTCAAAAGGGTGTTTGCAGAAAAGCAATGGAATAAACTTAATGATGCTGATAGAATTAAATGCTTTCTACATATACCAAAGTATCATAAACGAATTGCTAAAAGTAAAGAGGCACAAGCACACTTTAGTACCTATATCAATCAAAGATATTTTGATGATGAGGATTGAAGTAAAAGAGCTAACTGCTTAGTTAGTTAGCTCTTTTTTTTGTTTTTGTATATTTGTGAAGTAAAATGAATAATATGAAAAAGCTTATTACAGTACTATGTGTGTTTATGACACTGATCACGTTCGCACAGGATAAAGAATACTTAGCAAAATTGAAAGAGCCTATTTATACTACTGAAGATGCTATAAACTTATCTAAGGTTATACTGGAGTATTCTGATGTACCACTTAAACTATATAAAGCTGATGTAATTAGTAAAGGAAGTTACTTTTTTGTGAAGTATATACCTGAGAGTATAAGTAATGAAGAGTTTGCTATAGATGAGGACTATCCAAATAAATTGTATAAAAAAGCTATTACTTTCGCTTTTGTAATAGGTAGTGAAGGTGAAGATCTTAATTTAGAAAAAGAGGGTGTAACTACATATAAACTTAGAAAAGTACAAGGTCGTTATTTGACATTATTCCCTTATTGGAAAAAGTACTTCAATAGTAATGTAGATATTGAAGATTTATCTAAGAAAGGCTCAGATAAATATAATGGAATTTATTTCAAAGGCGATAGAGGATTTTGGGAGATAAACCATATAAATTAAAGTAAAAAACACCCACTTGATGGGTGTTTTTTTTTGCCCTATATTTGTGATATGGCAAGAGAGGTAACAATACGACTACACAAGGATATCAAAAA
The DNA here is from genome assembly GCF_000807225.1 of Myroides sp. A21. NCBI lineage: Bacteria > Pseudomonadati > Bacteroidota > Flavobacteriia > Flavobacteriales > Flavobacteriaceae > Myroides > Myroides sp. A21. The sequence continues at coordinate 92,089 of NZ_CP010327.1, read as the reverse complement.
GGAATTTGATAAGCTATGTAGTATAAAAGAGTTTGGTGTACAGAAGCACACGACTGAATGGATCTTAAATGCTGTGGCAGTAAAATTCTACAAATCACCTAAGACTGTAGAGAATATAGTATTTGGTAGAACTTCTATCCACAAGAAGATCGCCAATCAGTTAACCTTGCTTTAAACATCAAAAGTAATAACCTCTACTCCTTTAAATTCGCCTTCCTCATACTCAGGAGTAGATGAGTAATCCATACAAATACACTCATAAGTAATGTTCCAAAGATTCCCTCCTCCTCCAATATCAAGAGGAAAGAAAGCTATTCTACGCATAGAGGAATAATTCTCTCCACTGGATGCATGTAGTACTTTATTAATCTTATCCATTATCTCCAAGAAGTTTAAGGCATCCGATTGGTTAAAGCTCTCGTGATAGGTATCTGCAAAGGTCTCATAGAAGAAAAACACATCTACTTGCATTAGTACTTTTTGAACATTCGTGCCCACATCCTCCATTTGTTGAGATCTGAATGCTAAGAATACGGCTGGAGCAGGAAAAGGATGTTCCATCTCTAAGTTAGTGACTTGATCATTCCAAAGGTCTACCCATTGGATCTGTTCAATCTTTATTAATTTATTACTAAGCTCTTTATATAGTTCTACAAAATTTTGCATTATTATTTGGTATTAAAACGTTTTTGAATCTGAGCAAATAACCACATGTCAACTTGTTCCTTTCCTTTTTGGGTATATCCTAAAAATTGTCTTTTTGGATATTTGATATCAACTTTACGAGCATGTCGCTGCACCTGCATCCTCTTATCACTATTCTTTATTTTTCTATGGTGTGGTTTAACATACTGAATGGCACGTACCCTTAAACCAAAATTATGAACTGCAGCATAAGGCACATGAGTTCCGAATTCAATTGTTGTCTCTGTCTCTGAAAGTACAGCTAAGCTTTTCATCAAAAAGGCAGTGTCTATCAGTATAGCTCCCCCTTGTCTTCTGTCGGGTTTCTTTCTCTTTTGCCATTTTACAAAAGATACATCTGTAAAGCCTTGTCTTCTAAAACTCTCAGTAAACCAGTTTAGATAACTCTCTCTGGCATATATTCTAACATCTTTTTTTAAACCTTCAGCAATAGCTGCGAAATCAGGTGTTTGTAATTCGCTCATAGTTTTGTATATTTGCAATGAGTGAGGGAAACAATGTTTGTCAAGCTCGGACCTAAAAGCCAACTATTATTAGTTGGCTTTTAGCTTTTTAAGCTCAGTTAAAAACACTCCTTGTAGGATATCATCCCTATTCACTTCAATTGCTCTGTTATTGTATATTACAATTACTTCTTTTAACCATTTAGACGTACTGTTGGTTACTTCTCCTTTAATCATCCTATTTACAATCACAATATCAAGATTTTTGAAAGAGTTGGTAAGATCAAAAACAACTGTAGAAGTACCTTGTTTCTTGGCGCTTTTTAATCCGTTTTTGATCCCCTTATAATTGTCCTGTTTAAAGTTTACTTTTAGATCAGCTACCTTGTTATCTACTAATAACTCAGGGTTCTTAATCCCATTAGCAATGTTCTCATCTAAATGCGGTCTGATGTTTACATTCTTTTTAAGATTGTCAACAATCACTTTACTACTTGCGATGTTTTGCTTTAGATCCGTTTTGTCAGCAAAGATGTTAATCGTCAAGGCTTTCTTACCTGCCTTATACGCCACTTCACTAGGAGCATTTAGCTTGGCTAGTTCAGCGTTACGCACTGCATTTGTGTCTGTATTTAATAGCTTAAAATAGGTTGCTTTCTTGGTAAATATTTCCTCATCTATAGCTACATTCCCTTTGAAGTTCACTTTTGGTAATTTGTCATAGTTAACAGGTGTAGGATCTGCAGCAGTATTCATTACATCACATCTACAACTCCAATCCAGTGGAGGGAAATGATCCTTCCAAAATGGCGATTCGATGGGCTGTATAATCCCATCTAATAAGATGTGCTCAGGGCGTACTCTATCATCGCCCACCGTGCGGAACTCCAAGTTAGGGAATAAGTCTTGTGCCTCTAAAAAGCCTTGCCACTTCTGCGCCATTTGAGCAGCGGATCTAGCTGTATTATATTCTGTCCTTAGGTAGTTCTCGTTAAACTGCCTGTTTAATGCTCTTACCCCCTCACGGAACTCTTGGTAGGTGCGAAGTCTTCCATCTGCAGTAACTAATAACTTGTTTATGGCTTCAAGCTGTGTATATGTCTTGGCACAAGAGAATGAGTATATGTTCTTCTTTAATTCAGTAGGTAAAGTCCCCTTGTTATCCCCAGGGAACTTACCCCACTCTTTGCCATAACCTTTGCCTGCACCTTCAGACAAATCATTATACGTCTGCGTGATTAGATCCTGGTTAAGATCAGAAGGCTTCATTTTTCCTTGTTGTAGATCTCTTGCAATCTTGTCAATCAATTTGTCATACTGAGAAAAGTCTAAAGCAATAAGATTGTGCTCACAACACAGATTCTGATACAGTGAATTAATCTTATCCCATAGAGCTGTTAGTTCAGGTTCAGGCTTTTTTTTTTAGCTTCTTGTTCAGAATTAGTGTTAGTACTCTTTTGGTTTAAGATCTTGAATCCCGTTTTTTGACTTACCTCTTCTGTGTCTAATTCGAAATGAGGAGCTAAGGCTGAAATCATTTCTTTTATCTCCGTTGGGTTTTGCGATTTTGTGTTATCCCAATCAAAGTAATACCCTTTTAGTGGAGCGTAAACTGGGCTTAACTTAATTAAACGAGGAATTAAATGCTGGTTAATTACGTTCTTTAAAAGTAGTTTATCCGATTCAAATCTATCTTTAGCCAGCTTAAACTGAATCTCTGTAGAACCCACATAGGCTTTTGCATCAGTCAGTCCAGAACCACCAAGGATACGTTTAGAAGTTCCATTATCAATACGCTCTAAGAATAAGTCAAAGTTCTGAGGGTTTCCCCCTTCCGTTCCTTTAATCTCAAACTTTTCATTTCCACGACCAACCATGTATCCTGATGCCCTATAATTAGCAGCAGCTTCAGCTAGTTCTCTTAAACGTGCATCATCTTCACGGTCTGTGGTAATGAATAAATTACCAACCCCATACTTCTCCAAGTAATCCAACCAAGAACCAACTCCTAACTTTTTTGCTAGTAAGTTAGGTGTCATATCAGCCAACATACCCAGACTTTTGTCTTTACCTACTTGGATATAATAGTCAGCCATCTTACCTGTTCTAAAATCCCATCCTGTTTGATCACCAGGAGACTTTAGAATAATGCCTTTTTTTGTATTAACATATTGCATTGGAATCTCTTCGACTTCCATTAGTTCCCCATTCGAATCTAATTCCCAAATCTCAATTACTTTAGTCCCTTCAAAACGACTCATCAATGTTAAACGAATAAACTCTTCGAACCACGTACGTTCAAAAAACCACGTAATATCCTTATTCTCATTGCCTGCATCGTTCACCATTTTAAAAGGCGAACGCTGACAGAACAGGATACGCGAATCTACAGTACTGGCTAAGTGATCATCTAACCAAAGGGTTCTATAGAGTGAAGCTAATTCGCTCTTATCAGGTGTATCAGGATCTGTAGCCATCAGGATAGCTGTTCTCCAGTCATCCAAACTCTTTGCCATTAAACTTTCGGCTTGATACTGTACTTGATTAGAGTATGAGTCGCCCTTGGCTCGTGCATATACTTTTAGATCTCTGAGTGGAGTTCTATTTAGTACATAGGCAAAGGCTTTTGTTTTTAATGTTTTAAACCAATTCATACTTATATATAAAAGTTTTTGTTTGAATTATTTCCATAGATGCTATTTGATTTAGTAGCTCCGTTTTCATCCGTTGGCTTTGGCAATTCATTTAGCACTATACGCCCTGTACTGATTTGATTAAGTTGTCGCATAGCCTCTTCGTAATCATCAATAGTACTTTGATTGATTTTTCGAGGAGCATTCCTGCGAAAAACATCATACAACGTCAGTTTGGTGATAATTCTAACAAGTAAAGGGCTATGAATAGGATTGTCATGGTTAAATGTCTTATCGACATCGTATCTGTTAGATAAGTAACTCTTGACAATTTCTATATTTTCTGCCTCTGCACGATCTATTACTAAAGGATCATCCTTAGTTGACTCCTCAATGAATCTTTCATAGGAGTGCGTGGTTAGGTTCTCTTTATTTATGTATATCATATTACCATCTGTTAGAAGATTGATTGTAATTACCTGTAGTAGATTTGTATGCGGCTGTATTGTTGCCTGAATCATCTACTGCGTATTTTTGGCATTCGTCTGTTGCCCCTTTTTTGGCATCAGGATAATCGTCTTTGGTTTTATAACCAGGTTCTATTCCCATCAATTGTCCTTTGGCTACTTGATGATCTCTTTTGTGTTTTAACTTCTCATTATAAAAGAACCTTCTATTTTGATAGTATGGCTGTAAAGACAGAATACGGTCATACTTATTAATACCCGGGTTTTTACGTTTAATGATATTTAACTGAATGCCATATTTCTTCTCAGCAAGTTTTATAGCATCCTCAATGGCATCATTCCAGAACTGAGCTTCAAATACCCAATGAATGACAACAGATGCAGGAAGACCAATCTGTGTAATACACATATAATCTAATACCTCTGCAATCTTACACTGCTTGACAAAACAATCAATCTCCCAAAAGTCACGTCCTTTAACGCCTTGAATCACGACTGCATTATAATCAGAAGTCTTCGTACCAGCATAGGCAACATCCCAATACCCAAAAATGATTTTAAAGGTGTTTAAACGCGGTAAAGGTGCATACTGTATGTCATCATTTTTGAAAATAGTTCCTTCAATATGTGGTTCATTGTTATACTCCGCATGTGCTGCTAACACTCCAATCTCTTGCTCTAGTTCTTTAAAATAATTAGGGGCATACTTTGCTTTCCAACGAGGTTCGTATGTAACAGGATCGTAGGCATTCACACGGTGTACAAGCCAATCAGGGTGTCGTTCCTGTAAAATGATTTGCACCATATTAGGAGCAAATCTATTGTTGGCATATAGGAACATTCTGACTTCTCCATCCATAGTCGGCAGTAGATCTCGCTCTACCCATTTAGCAATCTTTTCTTGGCGTGCTGGGTTTTGTACTAAGTCTTTGGTTTCGCAGTCATCCATTACGATTATGGTAGGTCTTTTTGACTTGACACGCAAACCACGGACAGACTGTCCCATCCCTAAAGCTTGTCCTACAAAACCACTACGAGTGACAAAAAAGCCTGACTCCCAATTGCCAGGATTGTGCTGTACACCAAAGTCATTTATAATTTGAGGATTGGCTTCAAACTCAGCTCTTAAATCTTCGAGTAGTTGTTCAGCTCTATCCTTGTTATTCCCTACTAAAACAAGGTAAACATCAATACCATTAATCCACAACCAAAACGGCAATAGTACATCAGCAAATACGGACTTCGCTTGTGCACGTCCCCATTCTAAAAAGGCTTTAATCTTTTGGTTAGCCCTTGCTTTATTAGCTAAATCAATATGAAAATCAGGTACCTCGCAAGTGGCAAAATGAGGGAAATATCTCTCTACACAAGCCTTAAAACTCTTTTTGGCTAATGCCATTTCGCGATTGCGTTCTGCTTCTGTTTCAAAAGGATTTAAGTGCACAGAGTTGGCACTTAATTCCAGTCGCTTTTTATAGCGCTCTAATGCATCTTTATCCTTTTTTTTCATTTTAGTTCTTGATTACCTTGTTAGCAGTAGTATGTGTGATTTCGTTTTTGTTGAAATCAAAAAACATATTGGTGATTACTTTAACCTTATACCTGTTGTGATCGAGTTTCTTTTCTTTAATAACTTGACCTACTTCAAACCCAACTCCCTTACGAAGTAAGTGGGCTCCTATTTCTAATCTCCATTGACTCAGTGGTGCTCTGTTGACCATTAGATTTAAAATCTTTTTAAACATGTTATCCTAATTTGTTTGCGATTGATTGAATGTGTGCTCTTTGAAAGTCAATTGTCTGTAAATACAATTCCTTATCATAGTTAGATAGTGACTGAAAGATATCTTCCATTACTTCCATATATGTTGATAGAGAGGTTTTAAAATCCTTCTCCATCTTCTCTAAGGCTTTTTGATACATCCCAACCTCCTGAGCAATACGAGTCGTTTCCTTCTTTAGTCTGAGTACCTCAGGTTTATCTCCATTGAATTCGGCTACTTTAATCTGTTCTAATACATCTAGTGTTGACTCGGTTAGTTCTGAAATTACTTTCTTAATGTTCTCTGCTCTGTTTGTTGAGTTGTTTAGCTTGGCATCTCGAAGCGCTTTCCAGTTGTACTTGGTTACCCAACTACTAACAGTCTTCTCTGTTACCCCTAACTCTTCAGCAATTTCCTTTTGTGTTTTGAAGAAGTCTATGAAGTATCTCTTTGCAAGTTCTTGCTCTTTTTTCTTAGCCATTATCTACCATTTATTACCATTATGACAGTGCAAAAATGTATCTAAATAGCGAGGTTAAAAATTTAGAAAAACAACTTAGTATTTGTGTGTAACTAATTTAGTATTGGTGTGTTACTAAGTTGTTTTGTCAATTTTTTCGGGTTGTGAAAACGTCCAATATTTGCATCAGAAACAAAACAAGAGGTATGAAAAAAAAGCCTTTAAACATATTGGCAAGTGTGCATAACATTATAGCCTTATCAGAGCAGTATCCCTTCGAGATTAGTGCTAAGGGTGGTAAAGATGTAGCAGAGATCAGAATAACAGGTGCTATTCATCAATACCAGAATTCGGCTACTGAATTTAAAAGACAAGTAGATGAGTTGCTCAAGCAAGGTATTAAGAATGTAAATCTGTATATCAATAGTCCAGGAGGTTCAGTATTCGAAGCGAATGAGATCGTCAATGAGATCAAGAAGTTTACAGGTAAGATAAAAGGCTATGGAGGTGCACTGGTAGCCAGTGCAGGTACCTATATCGCCTTGAACTGTGATGAGTTTGAGATGAGTAACAATGGGCAATATATGTACCACAAGCCTCTAACCTATACACAGGGCAATGAGGATAAGATTAGCAGTGAACTCAAATTGCTTCAAAATTTGACTAATCAATACCGAACAGCTTACGCTACTAAAACAGGAATGAGTGAGGATGAAATAGAATCTCGCTGGAGTAAGGGCGATGTGTGGCTCAGTGCTAAGGAGGCTTTAGAACAGGGATTTATCAGTAGTGTGAGCAATGACAAGCAGGCAATCACAGAGAGTGATGTAGCTATGATAACAGCATGTGGAGCGCCTGTAATACCTGTAATACCTGAAAGAACAGAAAGTAAAAATCAAGATAATAATATGACAAGAGAGCAAATTATCGCAGCCTTTAAGCTGCCAGCAGATGCAACCGATGAGCAGATCCAAACGACAATCGCAAAAAGTCAGGAAGATGCTGCAAAGTATCAAGCGAACAAGACTAGTGCGGAAACAAAAGAGAAGGATATCGCTAATACTATGGTACAAGCCTTTATAGACTCCAAACAAATCGCAGCTGATACTAAAGAGCAATGGGTAAAAATGGCTGTCAATGACTATGATGGTACTAAGGCAATATTAGCGACACTACCTAAACCTTCTAAGTTATCTGAACAGGTAGATGCTGGAGCATCAGAAGGAACTAGAGCAAACTGGACAGTAGCTGATTATTTAGACAAAGATCCTGAGGCGTTGAGTGCATTGGCTATTAGTGATCCTGAGAAGTTTGAGAAAATTAACGAGGAGTATTATAAATAGTTAACGGTTTACAGTTGACAAGTAGTGTTTTAAACCCTGTTTAAACAGGGTTTAAATGAATTTAAAACAAGAACAGAACAAGAGAAATATATGAAGAAATTATTTAGATTATTTCTTGTAGCAGTATTATTTGTTACAGGAATGGGAATTAGTCACGCTTTAGGGTTGAATACAACTGAGAGTGTACAAATGGCAGCAGTAACTGCTGTTCCTTCTCAGCTAAAAAACACGATAGCTGAGAAAGAAATGCTTAAACAGTTAAGACACGTACACAGTTGGGTGGGTGAGATTAGAAGTAGACAAAATTGGGTAAATAATGATACTATCAAGATACCTAAACGAGGAAAAGCTCCATCAGTACTAATTGATAATACCAACTATCCAATCGTTAAAAACAATAGAGAGGACAGCCATGTAGTGGTATCACTACACAAGTTTGATACAGAAAATACTGTTGTTACTGACGATGAACTATATGCATTGCCATACGAGAAGACCTCAGATGTACAGATGCAACATCGTGAGACATTAGAAGATACTACAGCAGAATATGGTATTTGGGGACTAGCTCCACAAAAGGCTAAAGAAACAGAAAATCTTTATGTAGTAGAAACAACTGGTGAAGACGATAAAACAGGTAGACTGATGTTGACTTCTAAAGATCTTCGAAAACTACAAGAAAAAATGAATAAAGCAGGTATCGACAAGAAAGGTCGTGTGCTAGTTCTATCTGATGATCACGTAAGTGACTTGCTAGAAGAAGATAGAAAATTCTATACCCAATATCAAAATCACACTGAAGGTGTCATTAGTAAAAATTACTATGGATTCATCGTGTATGAAGATTCTACTAACCCACAATACAATGATTCATTAGAAAAACTTCCATTTGGCAGTGCAACTGTTGGACGTACTGCTTCTGTGGTATTCCACAAAGGAAGTACAGCTAAAGCTACAGGAACTGTGAAACGCTTTATGAGAGATGCGAGTAATGATCCTGAAATGAGAGAGAGTACTATTGGTTTCCGTTTATGGCATATTATCGTGGCTTATGGTGTAGAAGGGTCTGCAGCTATTGTGTCAGGGAAAGCCTAATTAATTATGAATTAGGAATTAGGAATTAACGTGGTGTGTAACGGCACGGATTGCAAATCCGCGCCAACTAAAGAGAGAGATATGGTATTAACAACACAAGAGATAAAGGATGCGAACTTAGAGTTTAGTACTCAGGTAGCATACTTGGCAGAGGTAGAAAAACCTCTGAAACTAAGACAAAAACAAAGTGTGTTTTTGAATAATATAGCAAAGTTGATTACCTGGGCAAATGCACAAGGTTATGAGTTGACTGCTGGAGAGATGTGGCGTAGCGATCAGCAACAAGCCTTGTATAAAAAGCAAGGGCTAACTAAAGCATCAAGATCTAAGCATCAGGATAGGCTGGCATTTGATATTAATCTATTTATCAATGGGGTTTATCAAACAGGTAGAGAAGCTTATAAACCACTTTCGGACTATTGGAAAAGTTTACATCCTGATAATGTAGCAGGCTATGATTGGGGGTGGGATGCAAATCACTTTGAAATGAAGTAATGGATAAACTCGAAAAGAAGTGTTGGGTTATATGGTTTATTGTTGCATTTGCATTAGTCTTTCTTACAAGTTGTAAGACTAAAGAAAGGATCATTACTAATGATGTAGTGACAACGATAGAAAAGACTGTGACTATCCGAGATACTATTATTGAGATAGCAAAAGATTCTAGTTACTATAGCGCTTATATAGATTGTATCAACAATAAACCAGTACTCAAACCAAAGGATTCTAAATCAGGTAAAAGCCTTCAAAAACCTACTGTGAAGCTAACTGATGGCTTATTAGAGGTAGAATGTGAGACAAGAGCTCAACAACTATTCTTTCAGTGGAAAGAACAGTATATCAAAGAAAACAAATCACAACACACCAATACTCCAGTATATATAGAAACACCCTTTCGATGGTATGAAAAAGTGTTGTTAGTTATCGGTGCAATAACACTGACTATTCTAATAGGCTACGCAGGAGTAAGTGTATATAAAATCTTAGTAAGAAGATGACAAAAGAAGAATTAAAGAAAATATCAGACAATGTGTTAGAGCAATTTCCAAATGCCAATGAAGTGTATGCTACAGCAGATGGAAATGTATTCTTAGAAGAAAATAGAGCTCGCTTACATGCTAAAGGTGGGATAGTAATCCCATTTGAGCGAGAATTAACAGAAGATGTACTGCCAGGTAGTAAAAGAGCAACTGTAGCAAATACAGTAAAATGGGTACTACAGGCTAAAACATTAGAAGAATTAGAATCATTTGAAGATGATGATCGAGCTGGTGTGATTAAAGCAGTGGAAACACAGCGACAAAAGCTTAGTGAAGAAACAAGTGATACAGTTGCAACAGATAACACAACTAAAGTAGAATAGTATGGCACAGTTAGCTGGTGTAAATATAGAAAAATTAGAGGGCGGTCTACAGCGACTTGCTCAAGGTACAGATGATCATATCGGTATGATAATCAGCGTACCAACTACAGCAGTAGAGATAGCTAAAGTTATTCAAAATGAGGGGAAAGGTATTGTCATAAAGGCTGCATACGATGTAGAGAAAATAGGTATAAACGCAAGCTTCGATGTCAATCACAATGTCAATACCTATAATCAGATCGTGGAGTTCTTTAGACTTGCTCCTACTGCTACATTATACCTATTTAATTCTGATAAGAAAGAAGACTTAGTGTCTTGGATTAATCAGAATAAAGAAATTAAAGGTATCGGTTTAAACAAAGTGTATGCTACAGGAGAAACAGGGGAAGTAACTACTAAGTTAAAAGCAGATGTAAAAGAACTCCAGTTACTAGTTAACGACTTCTCTAAAGAGAATCGCCTAATCGACTTCGTGTGTATTGGTGCAGATGGATTAACAGATTATACAACTAATCTTTTTGAATTAGAAGCGCCACACGTTTCTGTATTTGTCTCTTGTGAGCAGTCTGATAAAAAGGTATCTATTGGTTCTGTTCTAGGTATGTTAGGTATTCGAAAGATCTCAGAGAATTTAGGATCTGTGGATGTAGAAAACAAACCACGTGATAAACGAGGACGTGGAGACTATCCTCTTACAGATAACCTATTAGATAGATGGCTTAACTCTTACCTGCCTGATGGGCGATCTATACAGAAGTTAGATAAGTCAGAACTCAATGCTCTTATTGCTAATGGATATATAGTAGCTGCAAGCTATGAAGGGTATCCAGGTTACTTCTTAGAGAACTCTTATACGTGTGTAGATAGAGGTAGTGACTTCGCACAAATCGAAAATAACAGGGTATGGAATAAGGCCGCTCGTATCATTAGAGCAACCCTACTACCCCGTGTAAAGAGTAAAGTAAAGAAAGATCCATCAACAGGATATATCGCTACTACAACTGTAGCGTATTGGGAAACGCTATTAAACAAAGCTTTAAATCAACTTATTATAGATGAGGATATCAGCGGATTTGACGTATATATTGATAGTAAACAAGTAGTCAATTCGACTGAACCTGTTAAGATCAAAGCGAGAATCGTAGCAGATGGCATCGTACACGAGTTTGAGGTAGCGTTAGGATTAACTAATAATTTATAAAAATGGCATTACCAACAATCATAAATAAGTTCGGAACCCTTCAAGGTTGGAACAATGTAACTGTAAATCTATTGGGTAGGGACTTAGAAGGTATCACCCAACTGGCTTACAGTGATAAAACAACTAAGGAAAACGTAAGAGGTGCTGGAGCATATCCAATCGGGCGATCAAGGGGGAACTATGAAGCTACTGCTTCTATTACTCTATTAAAAGAGGAAGTAGATGCATTACAGTTAAGTATAGGTCCAGGGAAAAGAATACAAGATATTGCTCCTTTTGACATTCCTGTTATCTATGAATTAGAGTCTGGAATGATCCGCACAGATATCTTGCATAACTGTGAGTTTACAGATAAAAGTATAGATGTCAAACAAGGTGATGGAACTATCGCAGTTCAGTTGCCACTAATCATATCACATATCACATGGGTTTAGAAAATAAAGAAAAGTTAGAAGTAGTAAAGCCATTTACTGAGAATGAAGTTGATCAACACGCTGGTAAAGTAGCAGGAAGACGAAACTTAAGAGAAGTTAGTATCATCACAGATGATGGCTATGAGTTTGTATATCTCATTAAAAAACCAACACGTTCAGTGATGGAGGCTATCACAGATAAGAAAAAAGACAATGATCTAAATGCAGTAGCTAAACTTATGCTTGGCTGTGTACTGGAAGGAGATCGAGAAGCTTTTGAACATGATGGGGCAATCTATGAAGAGTTACTCAAAGCAGTAGCTGCATTAATCTCTACTGCTGAAGGTCACTTAAAAAAGCTATAGCCAGCAACTGGATAAACCCTGAGGATGAAGCTGGCAACGAATTGCAAAAAATAAATGCAATCCTCAGGTATCACTATCGCATCGACCCTGATGAGTTAAGTGATCAGGAGTATGCACAGAAGTTTCAAGACTGGGTGTATGTGACAAGGGTAAAAAACGATACACAGATAGCACTACTAGAGAATACGCTACAAAAAGTGCTGTACAAGTTAACAAACGAAATATTCACAGCTCTAAATAGTAAATAGATGTCAGGTAATAGCACAAAAACAAGCTGGATATTAGAGTTAGTTGATAAAGTATCAACACCTATTAGAGATGTAGTTAACAATATAGACGCTGTAGAAAGGGCAACAACGGCTTCGTCTAGTTCAATAGATAATCAAAAGGGCAAAGTAAAAGAATTAGAAAAAGAGTATGGTGTTTTAAAAAAGGAAGCTCTTCTTGCTCAGTTAGAACTTAATAAAATAGCAAGAACAAGAGCTAAAACTACCAATGAAGAGGAGGTTAAAAAACTTACTGAACAGTTTGAATTAGCTAAAAAGAAAATAGAGGAATATGAGAAAAAAATTATCTCAATCCGAAATGAAATAGCTTTTACTATTTCAGAAATACACGCCCCTTTAGAACAAGTAAATCAGGAAGTAGTAAGAGGAACTACAAACTGGGGAGAACTAGCAATCGGAATTAATCAAGGAATTGAATTAATTCAAAAAGCAACTTCAGCATTAGACTTCGCTGTGAAAGGCAAAGAACTGGAGACACATGTGAGAAGGTTAACGGATCTGAGTAATGAGCAACTATTAGAATATGTTGCTAACTCAAATAAAATAGCAGATGTGTATAAAAAGGATGCTACAGATGTAGCTAATACAGTACATATCATGACAAAATCTCTAGGAGGCTCGTATCAATATAACTTTGATCTAATCGAGGAAGGTATCAAAAAGGGGGCTGATGTCAACAATGAGTTATTAAGCTCAATGAAGTCAAATGCTGGAGCATTTCAGCAAATGGGACTCTCTGCTAGAGATGCAATCGCTATTATGGCTAAATCAGCTAAAGATGGGTTATCTCCAAAAGATGCTTTAGACAGTATTAAAAAAGCTGGTAACTCTCTAATGGAAATGACATCTAAGCAAGAGAAAGCACTAGCAGGTATTGGGGTAAAGACTAAAGATCTTGTAGGTAAAACAAGTTGGGAAGCAGTTCAAATAGTATCTAATGCTATGAAAGGATTAGATACACAATCAAGAGCTACTGCAATGGCTCGGATATTCGGTACAGCTGGTAAGGAATCAGGTTTAGCCTTCGTGGAAGGTTTAGCTGATGAACTACCCAATCTAAATGATATGCCTGAAGTGGAAGAGGCAGCAAGTGGAATGAAAGGTTTCTTCTCAGATGTGAAAAGCTGGGGAGCAGATGCCTTCGGAACTGTAGCTGTATATGCACAACAGCTCTCACCTATGTTTCAGATGCTTGCAGGAGGTATCCCCTTAATACAGGCACTCAGTAAAGTAACTTGGTTGCAATCAATTGCGACTAAAGCATGGACAGCTGCACAATGGTTGTTAAATGTAGCGATGGATGCAAATCCATTAGGAGCAACTGTAGCCGCATTAGTCTTCTTAATAGGATTAGTTTATGCAGCAGTGGATAGCTTTGATACATGGGGATCAACAATCCTTTTCTTACTAGGGCCGATAGGTTGGTTAATAGAAGCTATCGTTTTAATTGGAAGGCATTGGGATAGCATCGTAGAAGCATTTGAATCTGATGGTATTGTTGGAGCTTTAAAGCGAATAGGTTTAGTCCTACTCGATGTGCTTATGCATCCTATTCAAAAAGTGTTAGGATGGGTAGCAGAACTGACAGGATGGGAATGGGCAAAAGATGCAGCTAATACAGTAGAAGAATTTAGACGAAAAAACGATCTGATCACTCCTGAAGAAAAAGGAGAAAAAAAGGAAGAAAAGAAAGAGCCCAGTGTAAATGACTTTCTGCAAAGTAATGCAGAACGTCTAAAGTATTCGCCTACTGAGGATGCAAAAAACAAAAACAAGAAAGGGAAAGAAGGCAATGGACTGAATGTAGGATCAGGAAGTAATGGAGTTAAATCCATTACGATGAATCTAACAGTCAATAATACATTTGGTGTAAACAGAGATACTAATATAAGAGATATAGCAGATAAAGTAACAGGATATGTGAATGATCAGCTAAGAGATGCACTAATAAATATAGGATAAAATGGATGCAAGATTTGGGGTAGCTCCCTTATTAAAAGCTGCGTTTGGAGTTAACACTCCAATCTTTATACCATGGGCATTTCAAAAGAAATTACCACCTAAATTGAAATTCGACGATGTAGAATTCAACATTATAGAAGAATCAGATCGTAAGAGTTGGATGGGGACTCCTATAATGTTCTCAGGATCATTCTTAGGAGAAAACTATAATGTATATGATAAGAAGACAGGAGAATTAGAAAAAGTAAGTATGTCCAATTTTGATTTACCTGCTGCAACTGTATTCCAATTTCGTAGAGCTAAGAACCTTGTAAGAACAAATGTCAGTGGAGCAAATGGAACCGTAAAGGAACTATACGGCTTTGATGACTGGGTAATTGATGTGAAAGGACTCATTTTAGATGAACCCAATCAAACTGCTAAGGAACAATTAGAAGAGCTAATCAAATGGCAAGAATTAGCTGACTCTATATCAGTATCAGGTGATCTATTCGAAACATTAAATATAGAAAGAGTTTGTATTAATGAGTTTGAATTTAATATTCCACAAGGAACACCAGGAGTTATTGCTTATACAATGACTATGTTGAGTGATGATCCTTTAGAGTTTTAGTCTATGTTATTAGTTATGCAATGTAAGATTGTATTTCCTGCTACAGATAAAAGAAAAAGAGAAATAGTACTTCATAAAGTAAGTGGTATGACCTTCGAGAGTAGTTATAAGGAAATCGTATCAAGAGGAGAACTTACTCTACCTCGTAATATCAAGCCGTTTGAGAATAACTCAATTAGGAAGATGTTTAGCAAAGGAGATCCAGTAATCATATCATTCGGTTATGGCTATGAAGTAAAAGAAGAGTTTAGGGGTTATCTCTCAGAGATATCAGCAGATATCCCTGTAGTGCTAAAGTTCGAAGATGAGATGTTTAAGATTAATAAGCTTCCTGTTAACTTTTCTTCTCCTAATATATCCTTAGAAAACCTTCTAAAAAAGATTATCCCTGGTTATACCATAGAGGTGCTGGATGGTGTGGAACTTGGGGCTGTACGGCTATCAGATACACAAGTAGGCCCCGTACTGGATAAGCTGAAACAAAGTTGGGGATTTATGACCTACTTTAAGGATGGTAAAGTCATTTGTGGTAAGTATGTAGCCACAGAGACTGATACTCCTGAAGCTAAATTTGACCTTGAGAGAACGTGTGTATCTACTGCTCTTAATTATAAGAAGAAAGAAGATGTACTAGTGCGAATCAAGTGTGTTAGTACCCTTAAAAATGGTAAGAAATTAGAAGTTGAAATTGGTGATAAAGATTTGAATGCTGATGTTTTGAAATTGCCGTTTATGCATGTAACAGTCAAAGCAGAATTAGAGAAACAAGGAAAACTTGCTTATAACAAGTATAAACAAGATCGCTTCGATGGTTCATTCACAGCCTTTGGAATTCCTTCTGTGAGACATGGTATGAAAAGTTCTCTAACTAGTCAGCAGTTTCCTGATCGTGAGGGGAAATACTACATCGAGAAGGTAACAAAAACATTCGATGATGGAGGAATCAGACAAGAAATTAGTTTAGGGGCTAGAGTTGTTCCAAAAGAAGAAAAAGAATAGTATGGGAAATGTATCAGAATTTTCAAATTTAATCGCTCAGCGAGTTAAGGAAGGACAAGAGGTACAAACAGCTTGGGTAACTGTAAAGGAGGTCAATTGGGAAGAAAAGACCATGACTTGTACTGGAGTTGTTGATGATCTTGATTATTATGATACTATACTTGGACTGGGTAGTGAGGTAAAAAAGCCAGCAGTAGGATCTACTGCTCTTATTGGTATTATCTCTAATAATTCAGGAAGTACCTTTTTGATTTCCTCTGAAGATATAGAGGAAATAGAATATAAGGCTGGAGAAGCAATACTGAATATCAAACAAGAAGGGTTTACAATCATTAGTGGTTCTGAGTCGCTTAAACAGTGTTTAAACGATATGATAGATGAACTTAACAAGATAATAGTTATTCAGGGTACTACGATAAATGTAGCTGCTATGAATGCGATTAAAGAGCGTTTAAACACTGTTTTAATAGAATAAATATGGCAATAGATAAAGCAACATTAACAAGTTTACTACAACAGGCATTTGATAAAACAAGTGATGTGATAGTAGATCCTGCACAGGCAAGAAAACAGTTAGCTATAGATATCGCTAATGCTGTAGACTCTTATGTAATTGGTCGTGAAACTGTAGTGACAGGTACTTCTGTGAGTGGAGGTGCTGTAACTGGTAAAGGTATTATACAATAATGGCTACAAAAGGAATACTACTTGACTCTACTGGAGATCTACTTATCAAAGATAAGCAGATGGTAGTGGGTGACTCTGAAATGCAAGAGGTTGGAGTTATCCTGATGATGAACCAGGGCGAACAAAAGTTCGAACCTTATCTAGGGGCTAACCTAATAAACTTAGTAGGTACCAAGGTCAAACACTTCGAGCTAAGTAGCCGTATCAAAACACAGATGACTTTAGATAACAAGAGATACGAGGATATTAAAGAAAAAATACAAACAACAATAAAATGACAGAGGTTTACTTAGTTATATCTGGTGCACTTGGAGCTTTTCTTACAGCACTCATCCAATGGATATTCAATAAGAAAGGACAGAAAGAAGATGTTAGAACAAAAGCGATAGACAATGAAGTGAAACTGGCAGATTATTATAAACAGATGCTGGATGATCTACAAGCTAGATATGAATCAAAGTTTAATGATGTCGTGAAACTCTATGAAAGTAAAGAGAAAATATTACGAGATGAAATCACTTTACTTAATCGAAAAATAAAGGACTTGAAGACTGAAAACTTAGCTCTTCGAAGACGATTAAAAGAACTAGGAGATGAAACGAAAAACAGTAGTAATTAGCAATCAATCTTTGTTAGATGTGGCTTTAGTAGAATATGGTTCTGTACTAGCTGTTTTTGATTTAGCCTTAAACAATAATCTGAGTATAACTGATACTGTGCCTGCTGGTACTGAACTTAAACTAATTGCAACCGATGAGATGGATGTAAATGTGCAGGACTACTGTATAAGAAAGTCGTTAAACATCGCTACAATGAGTGAATTAGACGAGAGTATGAGAGGTTTTGACTTCATACTAGCTAACTTAATACCTAATATCTAATGGCAAGAAGTACTGAAGAAATAAAAGATAGTATGACTACTGAGTTTATCAGTAATGAGACTATTATAGATAAATACGATTTAGATCCAAACAAGAACTTTGAACAGCAGTTTAGTAAGGTGTCTTTAGAGAACATCTTATTTGACTTGATGTCATTTGTGATTGTTTACTTAGAGAAGCTGTTTGATTTGTTTCGAAAAGAAGTTGATGCTGATATCGCTAAATCTCGTGTACACACTCAAAAGTGGTATAGAGAGAAGGCTCTTGCATTTATGTATGGATATACTCTTAGTGAATCAGATATCTATGATGTGGAAGGGTTAAATGATGATCAGATAAAGAAGGCTAAAATCATAGCGAATGCAGCTGCACAGAAAGAAACTACTGGAGGACGTGGAATACTTCGCTTGAAGGTAGTTAAACTTAAAGGTGATCAGTTAGTTCCGTTAGATGCTAAAGAACTAAGTGCATTTACAAGCTATATGAATCTAGTAGGTGATGCAGGTACATACGTGCTCCCTACTACAGATATCGGTGATGATCTTAAGTTAGAATTAGACTTGCATTATGATCCACTTATACTTGACTCTACAGGTGCTAGATTAGATGGTACCAATAACGAACCAGTAACTACTGCAATCACTCAATACCTTAAAAGTATAGAGTTTAATGGGGAGTTTATCAAGTCTGAACTATCAGATGTAATTCGCCGTGTAGAGGGTATAAAATATGTGAATATTAAAGGAGCTTGGACAAAGTATGCTAATTACAGTTATACTACAACTGACATTGTAAACGCTGGTATAGTAGATGAAATTAGACGTCCTGATGCTGGATACTTGATATTAGATATTGAAGAAACAAAGTATAAATATATTGCTCGTGAATAACATTTATAGATTTGATTTTAAACGGTTCATCAAATTGTTTATTCCGATAGCGTATCGCAATAAAACAATACTGGAGCTATTTGGTTGTTTCTTGTTTCCTATAAAACAGCTTCATCAACGCTTTGTGAATTATCGCAAAGAGGTTATTCAAAAGATGAGTTACAATTCTCAAGTAGTCTATATGCAGAAAATGCTGAATGATTACTTTGATCCGTTTTTAAGACGTATACGAATTGAAAACAACTCCATAGATGATAGAGTGCTGTTCTATACAGAACCTCGAAATAAACCAGTGTACTTCGGTACTCAAAGATTCTTTTCGGATAGATGGCAGAGGAACTATGACTTCTTAGTCATAATTCCAAAGGATGTCATCTTAAATGATAAAGAGAAAACACAAATGAAAAACTTAATAGAGTACTATAAACTGTACTCTAAAAACTATGAAATAAAGTATGTCACAACATAAGTCATTAACGATACAGTCAGAAGGGTTTCCAGCCACAATAGAAACATGGAACGTCTTAAACGATAGTGTACAACACGCTTTAGGTGTTACTGCTAATATCATCGGATCTAATGTAATCCTAAAAGGATGTGATCAGTACAATCAAGGTAATGAAACCTATGTAACTGATGGTCTTATCACAATAGATAAGCAGATCTATTCATTTAAAGGAGGCAAGAAAACTCAGGGTGTTACCCTTATTATAGAAAAGACACAAGCTGTCTATGATACTAACTCAGGTAATGCTAAGGAGATGCTTCCAGTATATGAGTTTACATACGCTAGTAATGGCGGTTCAGGACAGAGTATTATTCCGTGGGATAGTTTTGTGAGGGTTAGTGATTTGAAGCAAATAACATCTGACTTAAAAGAATTTAGACAAGTTCAAAGTGATGTATTGTATTTGAATTCTAATAAGGTTCTTGCAAAAGGTTCTTTTGTTTTTGTTGTTAATAAAGAACAACAAACATTTGTAAGAGAATTTGAAAACGAAGTAGATTATGACTTTAAGGTGTTTTTCTCTCTGACTTATGCAGGAGGAACGCTGCATGATGAACTGGAGCTTCCTAATGTATTCTGTATTTCTAAAACATCTACTTATGTACAGTTTGAAGTAAGAGGAAAAGTACCATCAATACCTATACACATGAGTTATACACTAGATTGGTTCATATTAAAAGAATAAGAAAAATGATACAACCGCTAAAAATTCAAAAAAAATACGACAACGATGATAAGTTAGCACAGATCATCCGTGAAAATATACCTGCTAATCAGTTTACTAGTGCTGATGATATCAATGCTATATTAGCTAAGATCAACGAAATGGTACCTGCTATTAATGTCAGTAATGGAGGGTTCCAGGGGACGTTAACTATTAATGAAAAACGCGTGGATTCAGGATTTTATATTCCTCAAGAAGATGGTGTGTATATCAATGCTGATAATATTGTGGTTGATCGTGGTCAAGGGGTGAACTTCGTGACTTATGATGGTGATAAGTGGGAAGTGGCTGTGGTTCCTCTTTTAGCTGATGGGCAGATTGAGGAGGGGAATATGGGGTTTGTATCAGGTGGGGAAATATATAGTAATATAACTAGTAATATAACTAGAAAATCTAATAACATTGTTAGTGCAGAAGGGTTAATAAAATACAATTCAAGTGTATTTGAAAATGTTATTGATTCAGAAATTGTAATGAATAATTCTTATGTTGGTAAACTCGAGTTTTATCAAACAAATTATTTATTTAGTGGTTTTGGCTGTTTTTTTAAAAAACCTGCACCTTTTGATGTTTTAAAATTATGGTTAATTGAAAACTCAAGATCAGATTACAAGGTAAAAAAAATAGGCTATAGAATCTGTATTGGAGATGAAAAAGGACGTGTTTTAAGTCAAGGTACCCAAGATATTGAATTAAAAAAAGGAATGGTTGAGGAAATTACAATACTCTTAGAATCTATTATAGAATATAAAGGAGATGATAATTTGTGGGTAGAATTTTATACAGATGGAATAGTTGGACTATGTTATGGGAATAAAGGAGTTGCTTCACAAAAACTAAAATACACAGTTAATGGGGTATTCAAAGATTTTAGTCAAAATGGTGTGCAACAGCTTACACGAGAAACAATAGATGGTATTGGTTTGACATTTTCATTATTTAATAAATTTGATGCTATTCCTAATGAAAATTTTAAAAATGATATTATAAGCCCTTCATTAATCTTTGATAAAAACAATAAAAAAGACATTGTTCCAGCATCTACAATAGAAGAGTATTATAGAATTGATTCTATAAGAGAAGTTAAAACTCTAATTCCTCCTATTGAAGGTATAATATATAAAGGGAAAGACTATGATAGATCTACATTTTGTGGATGGGGACAACCAATACATAAACTAGGTTCATTTAATTCATTTAAAATAATCATAGATAATTGGAATGTAGTTTTTCCTATTTCAAGGGTTGGTTTTAGAATATGTGTTGGTGATGAAAGAGGAAGTGTTCTAGCTTATGGAGAAAAAAATGTTAGTGTTGTAGGTAAAAAAGAAGAAATAGAATTTCTATTCAATTTAGTTGAATATACAGGAGATGATAATTTATGGGTAGAATTTTATACAGATGGAGCCTGTTCATTTCCTTTGGCTATTGAGAGTGATATTCCAAGGGTGTTAAGATATAAAGTGTATACACAACCTTTTGGTGATTTTTCAAAAGGCAGTACATTAGTTGTTAATGATCCAAATTATAAACAGTTTTATTACCAATTAGGTGTTTTAGAAAAAGAAGTTAAATCCACTCCATCTTTTGCTAACTCAGTTTTAGAATTTTCAAAAAACAATTATTTCAAAGAACCATCAGTTTTGTTGAATTCAAAAGTGTTTATTTATCCTGGTCATGATTATAATATTTACAATAAGAATGTAGTTGTTCCTGAATATGGAGATAATTTACATAATTATCGTCTAGACTTCAATGGAAATTTAGGCGTGCAATTCTTAAGGCAATATAGACTTCAGAAAGCTGTAAGTAACACTATATCTAGAATAACATTAGATGTGTTACATGGTCGTAATATAATATCTACACATGAGCAAGAGATTATTATAGCCAATATTAACGCAGGTGAAGGAATAGTGAGAAATATCTTAGGTGTTGGTGATAGTACTTTAAATGCAGGTACAATTACTAAACGTATAAGAGAAGTATTTAACACAGATGTTATGAGCGTTAATTTTTTAGGCACAAGAGGCAATGTTGGTGAAAAACATGAAGGTCGAGGGGGGTGGACTATTTCAGATTACTATGGTATAGGACGTAAATTCTATGTAGTACCAGTTTCAGGTATAGTTACGAGTCCATCTATTGGTAGTGTATATAAACAAGTTGCAGGGAATAATTTTACAGTGACAGAGGTAAATGTTACTAATGGAGAAGGCTATGTATCATTATCTATGGTTAGTGGTTCTGCTGACTTAACAAAGAATGGTACTCTTACTAAAATTTCTGGAAATGGAGATAATACTATTAATTATTCTGATTCTGAAATAACAAGTCAAAATCCATTTTATAACCCAGCGATAGGCAAGTTTGATTTAGCTTATTATTTAAAATCGACAAAACAAGTTCTAAATGATAGTGATTTTGTTTTTTTTCAACTTGGGATAAATGACGTTTTTGGAATTACGACATTAGAAAGAGCTTCAAGTAAGGTGTCAGAAATGGCGATGCAAATGGATTATATTATATCTAATATTCATGATTATAATTCGGCTATAAGGGTTGGTATTATTGTGACGTTTCCTCCAGCTAATCAGGACGCTTTTGGATTCTCTTATTCTTTAGGGCAAACATCAGAAATGTACACTAAAACAGGACTTATAACTTGGCAGAAATATTTGTTAGAAAAATTTGACAATGAGTTAAGTAGAAATAATAATATATACTTAGTAGCAGCGCATTTGAATTTAGATACAGATTATAACTATCCTGTTTCTGAAATGGGAGTGAATTCTCATAATCAAACAGACAGAATAATTATGCAAGCTAACGGTGTCCATCCTTCTGCAGATGGATATTATCAAATAGCAGATATGTGGTGTGGATTAATCAAACATTTAATTTAAAGTCATAAAAAATAATTACTTTTGTTTAAATTTTTTCAAATGGCTAAGTATTTAAATGATCTATTAGAACATGCTACTTCACAAGGATATAAATCAAATGTAATTAAACCTTTAGTAGGTATATTAATTGTTTTTTTATGTGGACTAATAGCTGCTTCTTATTTTAATACAGATAAAATAATACTTTATGTATTAGTTGTACTTACAGGTATTTGTGGTTTAATGGTTTTAGTAGCTTATTTTTATTGTTTAATTAATAATCCTGATTTGTTAAGATCAGAGAGATATAACATTGAAAAAACAGCGATTGAGAAGGTGTCTTTTACAGGAGATAGTTCTTCTAGATCTAAACTTAAAATTAATATGCCTAGCACAGATTATGTTATTATTGAAGGTAAAGGGCAATCTAAAGAAGAAAGTATAAATGAGTAATAAAATGAAAGAGTATAGAATTTATAATGTTGTTCTTACAGATATTAGAAATATTGAAGATGATTATAAGTTTAGCAAGTTTATTGAAGATAAAAGACTTAATTGGTGGAGATATTCACCCTTATGTTGGATTTTGGTAACACCGATAACTGTAAGTACTAATGATGTTTTATTAAAAGCTGTTGAGGCTTATGGTCCAGAAGATATTATATTTGTTTTTGAAATTGATATAAATGATTTTGCAGGAATATTGCCTAAAGTGAATCCTTGGAAAAACTCAAAATTAACACCTTTTAATTTTTTCAATGATTTAAGGGATTCTAAAATGAAATTCAATTGGCTAGATTGATGGAATATGCATTAATCTTATAAATTTATAAATAAAGTATAAAGGCGTTTAACTGATGGTTAAACGCCTTTTAATTTTGTAGTGTAATCTGAATTTTTCGTACATTTTAATATAAATTTTGGTACAATTCAATTTCGTGATTATACTCCAGAGTTTTTATCATTACTTGTAACAATTTTTGGTTCACTAAATTTAGAATGTGATAAATTATTTCTATCTAAAACAATTGTAAATTCTTTTGAGTTGTTAGAATTTTTATAAGTACTAGTATAAGTTACTAAATCTCCAATTGCTAAAGATTTATACCTTCCTTTGCCTTCTTTTCCGTGATAAGATCTTCCTTTGGGACTTTGATTCTTTGCCTTTTTTTCTGAACCTCCAAGTTTACCAAAAATTTCTTGACCTTTTGAATATTCTAATCCGTGTCCATTATCAATTATTTCTAATGATTCATAACCACCAAGATGATTTGGTTTTATTTCAATATTTATTTTTGATGCATCTGCATCAAGTGCATTCCAAATAAGTTCTGAAATAGCTGTTAAACCATTAGCTCTAGTTAATGATTCAATATGGTCTTTTTCTACTTCTAAATCTATTATTTTTGACATGTTATTTATTTAGTACGGTGGTTTATGGTTTACGCGAAACATTCTCTTTCATGAACAATACTACTATCCGTTTTGTGAAAAACCTTTATAATGATATTTCGTCAAATCAGCATATTAAACTACTTGTTTTTATATAAACAATCTGCTTAAAATAGAATAATTTATGTACACTGAAGTAATTCAATTCACAATTAATTTTTGCAAATATTGACAACGAAATAAATCAGTATATACTAACTTGTTATATAAAACTTAATACATTTTAAAATATTCAGTTAGCATCTTAATAGTTCATATTCAAACATATTATTTTTTTTTCAAATATTCTTGTGAATTTAAGTAAATCACTCAGTATTTTGAGTCTATCTACTATTTAAACAAAAAAACAACGACTTCGGAGTAGTTTCCTAGCCCTCTGCAAGAGCAAGTAGTTTTGAAAGCTCGAATCTCAATTTCGAGTGCCTCAAAACATAACTTGCTCTCATCTTTCGATGAGTAATTCCACCAATTTTACAAAGTAAAATCTAAAGTGATTTCATTTTAATAAATCACCCACTATTTGACACTAAAATGCCAAGTGTTACCACAAAACGCCATAAATCAGATTCAGCTGGTTTATGAAGTTTCTTTGTATGTATAATCATATTTGCATAAGTAGATAGATCAGTCACAGAGTACTGATGTATCTAAAAAAGTAAGTAATGAGGTCATTACGCACATTAGTATATAAATGTAACCGCAAGCACTTATTTAAGTATCTATTATGCTAAATGCAAGCATAGCTGTTTAACTATTTACGTGAAACATCACATAGAAAAGTATATAGCTAAACAGGTAATTAAACACGTAACTAAGTATTGAATTAGGTATATAATTCACTACTAAACTGAGTAAATAACTACTGGTATAGATGACCACAAACTAACTGATAGACTGAAGTATTTATTTACTTATGCAAATAGCTAAATACATACAATTATGAAAACAAAAAAAGGACCAATTTTTGTTGCTTTTTCCTCTCAAAAAGGAGGAGTAGGTAAAAGTACATTTACCACGTTAGTGGCAAGTATTTTACATTATCAGATGAATTACAATGTAGTTGTCTTTGATGCAGATTTCCCACAACACAGTCTTGTGAAGATGAAAGAACGAGATTTATCTATCGTTATGGAAAACGATGTGCTTAAAAAACTTGCTTATAAGCAGTTTACAACGATTAATAAAAAAGTCTACCCAATATTACAAGAAAAAGCAGACAATGTATTAGATGCAGCCAAACAGTTTATAAGTGAATCAACTTTACCTATTGATGTTGTTTTCTTTGATTTACCAGGTACGGTTAATACCGCTGGAATTCTAAACGCATTATCGGGCATGCACTATATTTTTGCGCCTATCACAGCGGATAGAGTAGTGATGGAAAGCACGCTTGTTTTTACACAGCTTTTGCGAGATGTTGTGATGAAAAAATCAGAGACAGCAATACAAAGTATAAATCTGTTTTGGAACCAAGTAGATGGGAGGGAGAGTACTCCTTTGTACAATATCTATAACCAAGCTATTAAGGAACTGAATTTTAGTTTGATGCAAAGTCAGATTAAAAGTAGCACAAGATTTCGTAAGGAGAGCGAAGCAACAAGTAAGCTTGTTTTCCGCTCTACTTTATTACCACCTGATAAACGTTTGAGTAAAGCCAGTGGCTTAGACCTTTTTATAGAAGAATTTTTAACAATCATTCAATTATAATATCATGGAAAAAGAAAACAAAAAACAACAGCATATTGATGAAGAACTAATGATGAGTCTAATGGTAGATGGAGTTAGAAAAGAAGGAATCAAAGAACCACCTCAGGATATTGAAAAAGTAGAAGGACAGAGAAAGACAGAAGATACTTTCTTAAAGAAGAATCCTGTTTCACAACAAAAGAAGCAAACAAAGCTATTTGTTGAAACAGATTACGAGACTATCTTTTTTAAAAAATCAGATACCAATGCCAGAGATGGTAAGACAGTGTATATAAGACCTGAGTTTCATGAAAAACTAACTCGCATCATTCACATAATAGGTGAGGACAAAATAACGATTTATGCCTATTTAGATAATTTGTTAGACAATCACTTTGATGAGTTTTCTCAGCAGATTACTAAGAGTTACAATGAAAAATATAAACCAATTTAATATCAAAAATCATGAAAAATATATTCAAAAAAACAGAAGAAAAAATCGATACTAAGAAATATGAGGATCAGTTCTTAGTTAATCGATTACCTGCAAATAGTAAAGGAAAAGTGGTGTACATCCGCCCTGAACATCACGAGGTACTCATTCGGCTTGTTCAATTATCTAAAGAAAATAAGACAACGCTCTATGCTTATATTGACAATATCTTAGAACAACATCTTAAGGATCATGCGGATGACATCAAGGCTTATTTTCAAGAACATTTTAAACCAATTCTGTAATCTATGGAAATAGTTATCATAATCAGTCTTGTACTTGTTATCGCTCTTCTGTTATTAGATAAAAATAAAACCAACAAACAAGAAAACCCAACTAAAACAGAAGAGCTACCTTTTAAACAAGATGTCCCTGTTAGTATTATAGGAGAAAGTAAACCAGTTGTTTTAAAGCTATCTCTAACGAGTCAAACAGAAGGTGAACTTGATTTAGAAGAGGAAGAAAAGGAACTAAGTAAGAATTTAGAACCTTTAGATAATGAGTTTACTGAGCGAGTCAGTATGGATGAACTTAATGGATTTGTTAGATCTATCGAAGAGAAATTAATCAATGAGACTACAGTAAAGACAGCTAAAAAAATTGAAGGATCTGATTTACTTGAATTACTTCAACAGGCGATGCCTGATTCTGCTAAGACAATAGCAAAATTATTAGATCAATCATTAAACGAAAAATCACCAAAAAAGGAAGAAGAAGTAATAGATAGTGAAGATTTTAATATTAATGATTTTGTGTAAAGAAAAACTGTGAAGGCGTTATAGTAAAACATACTTAACGCCTTTTTTATTACACCTTATCGCCATGAACATCCACTAACTTCCACAATCAATCCCTCAAACAGTTTTCAAAAGACATTTACCAAAGTATCATGCAAAGGGCATGATTATAACTTACTAAATGTCATTTTTATGAAAACAAAAACAATCAAACAAAGGCTGTTCTTACTACTTGTTGTACTAAGTAGTTTGCCACTCTTAGCTCAAGGAAACGGAACAGCGGGAATTACAGAAGCTACCCAAATGGTCACTTCTTATTTTGACCCAGCCACTAAACTTATCTACGCTATTGGAGCAGTAGTTGGTCTTATTGGTGGAGTAAAGGTGTACAACAAATTCTCTAGTGGTGATCCCGATACAAGCAAGACAGCAGCAAGCTGGTTTGGAGCTTGTATCTTCTTAATTGTAGCAGCTACTATTCTACGTTCATTTTTCCTTTAAAACTACGGTTATGAAAAAGTATAGTATTAATAAAGGCATTGGAGCTAGTGTAGAGTTTAAAGGACTCAAGGCGCAGTACCTGTTTTATTTTGCAGGAGGACTCTTAGGTAATTTAATTCTTGTTATGGTAATGTATATGGCAGGGGTAAACAATTTAGTTTGTTTAGCCCTTGGCCTTAGTACATCTGGCTATCTTGTTTACAAGGTATTTTCATTAAACAAAAAATACGGTCAGTATGGCCTTATGAAACTTCAAGCCAGAAAATACTTTCCAAAGTATATCATCTCAAGAAAGGACATCAAAGGGTATGTAAATAGAAACTTAAAACTAAGAAGCTATGAGAAATACAGCTAAGACAAATACCTTAGAAACGATGTTTCCGATTTTGGCGGTTGAGAATAACTGCATTGTCTCAAAGCAAGGGGATATTACGGTTTGTTATAAGGTCATCTTACCTGAGATTTTTACTATCTCAGACAAGGAATATGAAATGATTCACAGCGTGTGGCATAAGGCAATTAAAACATTGCCTGAGTTTACTGTGATTCACAAGCAAGATTGGTTTGTAAAAGAAAGTTATCAGGCGGATTTCAAAGATACAGAACAGAGCTATTTAAGTAGAAGCTTTGAAAGGCATTTTAACGAGCGTCCCTATCTGAATCACAGTTGTTATCTCTTTATCACAAAGACTACCAAGGAGCGAATTAAAAGTCAGAGTAACTTTTCATCCCTTACAAGAGGAGAGCTCATTCCAAAAGAAATCAGAGATAAAGACACAGTTCAAAGCTTTTTAGAAGCTACTACTCAGTTTGAAAAAATAGTTAATGATAGTGGACTGATTCACTTAACTAAACTAACAGAAGAAGACATTATTGGCTCAGAAGATAAAAGCGGACTTTTAGAGCAGTACTTGACTCTAAACCCAACTCAAAGAGGAAGCCTTCAAGATATTGCCATAAGTAGTGATCAGGTTAGAGTAGGAGATAATCGCATTTCTATGCACACTCTTTCAAGTACAGATGATCTACCTACTGAGGTATCTTATTTATCTCGCTATGAAAAGCTATCAACCGATAAAAGCAGTATGGCCTTGTCGTTTGCCTCGCCTGTTGGGCTACTGCTTAATTGTAATCACATCTATAATCAGTATTTGTTTATAGAGGACAGTGATTACAATTTAAAGCAGTTTGAGAAATCAGCCAAGAATATGCATTCCCTTGCCAGATACAGTAGAGCTAATCAAATCAACAAACAGTGGATAGAAGAGTATTTAAATGAGGCTCATAGTAAAGGATTAACATCCATTAAAGCTCACTTTAATGTAATGGTATGGTCTGATAATCATAGTGAGCTTAAACAGCTTAAAAATGATGCAGGAAGTGCAATCGCTTCTATGGAGTGCGTACCAAGACATAATACAGTGGATGCTCCAGCGCTTTACTGGGCAGGTATGCCAGGTAATAGCGCAGACTTTCCAAGGGAAGAGAGTTTTTATACGTTCATCGAACCTGCTTTATGTTTTTTTGCAGGGGAGACTAATTATCAAAACTCATTGTCACCTTTTGGAATTAAAATGGCGGATCGCTTAACTGGTAAACCAATTCATTTAGATATTTCAGATTTACCCATGAAAAAAGGAATTATCACCAATCGTAACAAGTTTATCTTGGGACCATCGGGTAGTGGTAAGAGTTTTTTTACCAATCATATGGTAAGGCAATATTATGAGCAAAACGCGCATGTTTTGCTTGTTGATACAGGCAACTCTTATCAAGGATTATGTGAACTGATTAAAGCAAAGACAAAAGGAACAGATGGGCTGTACTTTACATACACCGAAGAAAACCCAATTGCTTTTAATCCTTTTTATACGGATGATGGGGTTTTTGATATTGAAAAAAGAGAGAGTATTAAAACTCTGATCTTAACACTTTGGAAGCGGGATGACCAACCACCCTCTAGATCGGAAGAAGTGGCGCTTTCAAATGCTGTTAGTGGATACATCCAAAAACTTCAAAACAGTGATATAAAACCAAGCTTCAATACTTTCTATGAGTATATCAAAACAGATTATAAAACAGAGTTAGAACAGAAGCAGGTTAGAGAAAAAGACTTTGATCTAGCTAACTTTTTAAATGTGCTCGAGCCTTACTATAAAGGAGGAGAATATGACTATCTCTTAAACTCAGAAAGTGAGCTTGATTTACTCAATAAACGCTTTATTGTCTTTGAGATAGATTCAATCAAAGATCACAAAATTCTGTTTCCCATTGTGACAATTATCATTATGGAAGTGTTTATAAATAAGATGCGACGTCTTAAAGGTCAGCGTAAACTAATCTTAATCGAAGAAGCTTGGAAGGCCATAGCCAAAGAGGGGATGGCAGATTATTTACGCTACCTTTTTAAAACCGTTAGAAAGTTCTTTGGTGAGGCAATTGTGGTTACTCAAGAGGTAGATGATATTATTCAATCTCCGATTGTAAAGGAGAGTATCATCAATAATTCAGATTGTAAGATCCTTCTTGATCAGCGCAAGTACATGAACAAGTTTGATGATATACAGGCTATGCTTGGACTCACTGACAAAGAAAAAGCCCAGATACTGTCTATCAACTTAAACAACAATCTTCACCGCCTTTACAAAGAAGTATGGATTGGTCTTGGAGGAACTCACTCTGGCGTGTATGCTACAGAAGTGAGCTACTCAGAGTATTTGGCTTACACTACAGAGGAAACTGAAAAACTACAGGTCATGAACTTGGCTAATGAACTCGATAGTAATGTAGAGATGGCAATAAAACGCCTTGTACAAGAAAAACAACAAGAATAAAACCAACAATACTCTATCCCAACTTCTTTAAAGGGGTAATAGAGTAAATAATCAATTAAAACATTCAATAATGAAAAAACTAATACAGGTAGTAATGGTAGCTATGCTACTTATTTTACCAATACAGATGAATGCTCAGTGGGTAGTTACGGATCCCACAAATCTGGCATCAGGCATATTAAACAGTGCCAATGAAATTATACAGACTTCTTCAACAGTTAGTAATGTAATTAAAAACTTTAAAGAAGTAGAGAAGGTTTATAAACAGGGCAAGGAGTATTATGACAAGCTTCAAGCGGTAAACAACCTTGTTAAGGACGCAAGAAAGGTTCAACAGACAGTACTACTTGTTGGAGAAGTTTCAGAGCTCTATGTCAAGAACTTTGGCAAGATGCTTAATGATCCAAATTTCTCTGCTCAAGAACTTGTAGCTATTGCCAATGGGTATTCCATACTTCTTCAAGAAAGCACAGAACTTGTCAAAGAGCTCAAACAGATTGTAAGCGCCTCAAGTCTTTCTTTAAATGATAAAGAGCGTATGGATATTATAGACAGGGTTTACAAAGAAGTAAAAGACTATCACAACCTTGTTAGTTATTACACTAGAAAAAATATAGGTATCAGTATACTCAGGTCAAAGAAGAAAAACAATACCCAAAGGGTACTTGATCTGTATGGAACTTCTAACCAAAAATATTGGTAGTTATGGGAGATAGTAATTTACATGAGGTACTTCAGAACCTCTATTACGATATGATGCCACTATCAGCCCAGATGGCAGGGGTGGCTAAAAGCTTAGCAGGTCTTGGTGCTCTTTTTTACATTGGTATTAAAGTATGGCAAGCCTTAGCAAGAGCAGAACCTATTGATGTTTATCCGATGCTAAGACCTTTTGCTTTGGGGATTTGTATTATGTTTTTTCCAACCCTTGTTCTTGGAACATTAAACACCGTTTTAAGTCCTGTAGTTAAAGGTACTCATCAGATTTTAGAACGTCAAGTAATTGACATGACTTCTTTACAACAGAAAAAAGATATTTTAGAAAAAGAAGCGATGCTACGAAATCCTGAGACTGCCTATTTAGTATCTGATGAAGAATTTGATAAAAAGCTTGATGAGCTTGGGTGGTCTCCATCTGATTTAGCTGCTATGACAGGAATGTATTTAGAGAAATGGCAATATGATTTTCAAAAGAACCTAAGAGATGGTTTTAGAGAGATATTAGAAATGCTCTTTCAAGCGGCTGCTCTTGTTATTGATACTATTCGGACTTTCTTTTTGGTTGTACTTTCCATACTTGGTCCAATTGCCTTTGCTATCTCGATATGGAGTGGTTTTGAATCTACACTCTTGCAATGGCTTACACGGTATATCAGTGTATACCTCTGGCTTCCCGTAGCAGATTTATTTAGTGCTATGCTTGCTAAGATTCAATCACTAATTATCGAAAGAGATATGCAGATGCTTTCAGATCCAAGTTTTGTTCCAGATACATCTAATACTGCGTATGTAATATGTGCGCCCGTAAAGGTTATGTAATAAATATGTCTTTAGCAAGACATCAGGCTAGTATTCTAAAGCCTGTCATCATCCGACTTATTTGTAAGGGAAACCAAACAAGGAGTGTAGCATGTCGGAAAAAGCATAAGTCAGATAGTTATCATTCTGCGACTGAATGACAAGATGAAAAGATAGATATAAGGATAAAATCCGAATTGATTAAATGATAATCCAAGCGGTAGTTGTAGGGACTTTGACGTAAGATAACTATACTCGTCATATTATGATACTTCACTATTGAAGATGAGTAGATGAAGCAAGAATAAATCATAACGCAACCATAGTAAATGGTAAAGGGTGGAAGTCATATCCGAGAATCTATTAAGCTAAGTTATTACATAGCAAACGGGGATTACCTAAGTTGAAATGCCGAAAGGCTATGAGGTTTTAGTCTCTGAATATTCAATAAGGTAACGGAGCTTCCGTAGTAGTCCGAGCAAAGGAAAGCCTTGTACATGGCAAAGGGAAGCAGTTAAAGGTTTGATATAATTAATGAAAAATGTGAGAGACATTATGAGAAATTCAATAAAAATATTAAACGGTCTATCAAAGCATAGCCCACAAGTAAACTATAAATATGAAAGACTTTATAGAATCCTGTTTAACCAAGAAATGTTTTTTAATGCCTATCAGCGAATCTACGCTAAACCGGGTAATATGACAGCAGGTTCTGATGGTAAGACAATCGATGGAATGAGTCTAGAACGTATCAATAAGTTAATAGAAGTGTTACGTAACGAAACATATCAACCACAGCCAGTTAGACGGGTTTATATACCAAAGAAAAATGGAAAAATGCGTCCTCTAGGAATACCAACATTTGATGATAAATTAGTGCAAGAAGTAATACGTATAATTTTAGAAGCTATTTACGAAGGGCAATTTTTAGAATGTTCTCATGGCTTTAGACCAAAACGTAGTTGCCATACAGCATTAACAAAGATTCAGAAAACATTTACTGGAGCAAAATGGTTCATTGAAGGAGATATAAAAGGTTTCTTTGATGGAATTAACCATGATATACTTATTAGTATTCTTCAAGAACGAATTTCTGATGAACGATTCATTAGACTAATCAGAAAATTCTTAAGAGCAGGCTATGTTGAAGAATGGACTTTTTACAAAACTTATAGTGGAACACCACAAGGAGGAATTGTAAGTCCTATTCTTGCCAATATTTACCTAGATAAATTAGATAGGTATGTAAAGGATTATATAAAATGTTTTGATAAGGGAATTAAGAAAAAACCCAACGAATCGCGATTGAAACTTGATACAAAGAAGAAAATGGCAATGCAAAAACTTAAAGTTGTTAAAAATGAAAATGAACGCCTTTGTATAGTAAAACAACTCAAAGCTATTGATAAAGAAAGGTTATCCATTACAAGTAATGATGAAATGGATGATAGCTTTAAAAGAATGAAATATGTAAGATATGCAGATGATTTTATAATTGGTGTAATAGGTAGTAAAGAAGATAGTAAGAGGATTAAAGAAGATATTAAGAACTTTCTTGAGTCGAAACTAAAACTTGAACTGTCAGAAGAAAAAACGCTGATAACCCACACACAAAGAGCTGCAAAATTTCTTGGTTATGAAATTCTAGTGAATAAAAGTAATCTTGCTAAAAGAGACAAGATGGGAAGAATGATAAGATCTTTTAATAAAAAGGTATATCTGAAACTATCTATGGATACAATAAAAAAGAAACTACTTGATTTTGGAGTTCTGGAAATTAAAATGAACAAAGGGAAAGAGGTGTGGAAAGCAAGAGAACATCGCAAAAGTATCAATAATGATGATTTGGAAATTCTACAAAAGTTTAATTATACACTAAGAGGATTTCATAATTACTATGCGATAGCCAATAATAGCTCTCTACTACACTCTTTTAAGTATATAATGCAATATAGTATGTACAGAACCTTCGCAGGAAAGTACAAAACATCTGTTGCAAAAATTGCTCAGAAGTACAAGATAAATGGAGAGTTTACCATTAGTTATCTCAATAGAAAATCAGAGGTTAAAACACAGACTTTTTACAACGAAAATTTTAAAAGAAGGAGACCTGTAGAGAATACACAGCTTGACAAAGAATCTATAATTTATCATGCTAACAGAACAAGCCTAATTGATAGACTTAAAGCTGAAAAGTGTGAAATATGTGGAGAGCAAGGAGCTCTAGATATGCATCATGTTAGAAAACTCGAAAATTTAGATGGTAAAGGATATGCCGATAAGTTGATGATTGCAAGACGCAGAAAAACCATAGTTCTTTGTAGAAGTTGTCATCAAAAAACTCATGCAGGTAAGATGGACTGACTCTTTAATGGAGAGCCGGATACGCGGAGACGTGTAAGTCCGGTTCGGGGGCGAGCATTTGAAAACCTACCATAGAAATATGAAAAGGCGTTGGATGCTTAGCCTACTTATGATTATCGGTATTGTAGGATATTTTACGATTCCAACAGTTACGGGTTGGGTAATTCAAGCGGGTGGAGCAGGAAACTTTATGCGTAACATGAATAAGACTGTATCTACTACTGGTAATATGGCTACAGCAGGAGCAGGGGCAACAGTAGGTAATATTTCAGGACAACTAATCAAAAAATAAAAGTATTATGGAATTTAAATCACTTCGAAATATAGAAAATAGCTTTAAACAGATTCGGCTTTATGCTATTGTATTTGCATCGGTTTGCCTTTTAGTAGTTGGATTTACTATCTATAAAAGCTATGATTTTGCTAAAGAGCAAAGAGAGAAAATCTATGTGCTTGACAAGGGGAAATCCCTTATGCTAGCTCTCTCTCAAGATGCAAGTATAAATAGGCCAGTAGAGGCAAGAGAACACGTCAGACGTTTTCACGAGCTATTCTTTACGCTCTCACCTGAAAAAGCAGCAATAGAGGGTAATATGCAAAGAGCCTTTAACCTATCTGATAAAACCGCTTTTGATTACTACAAAGACTTACTCGAAAAAGGATATTATAGTAGAGTTATTTCAGGGAATATTCAGCAACGAGTTGAGGTAGATAGTATTAAAATAGATTTTAATGCCTATCCCTATAAAACAAAGACTTATGCTACCCAGTATATCATACGTTCAAGTAATCTCACTAAAAGAAATCTTGTAACAAGTAGTCAGCTCATATCTGCGGTTCGGTCTGATAACAATCCTCAGGGGTTTATCATCGAAAAATTTACAGTTGTAGAGAACAAAGACTTAGAAGTTGTTAAACGCTAAAAAACTAATCCATGAATAAGTTACAACTTTTAAGACATAGTTATTCCAGTAGGCTACAGACCTATTGGAATAGCCTCTCAATAAAAAGACAACGAGTTTTATTACTTGCTGTATATACACTTTATAGCCTTGTTTGTCTTTTGATTGTAAAGACAAGTTTTATAAGAAACAGCTCAAACAATCAAGAGAGACAAAGCAATATAAAACCCGTAAAGTATTTGCTTGATAGGCAAAAGATAGAATTACAATCACCTTTTAAAATCAAAAATCATGAATCACAATCAAACAGATAAAACCCACCAAATAGAGAAAGTACCCAAAGAAAATATGGTGTTTCAAGGTATCATTGAAAAACACAAAAAGCATATCGTATTTGCTTTAATGGGTATTGTGTTTTTAGGAGCTATGTATCTTTTGTTTAAACCAGAAGATAAGGAGCTTATCACACATAATGACTCAGTTCCCGAAGCGATAACACAAGGGATGCCCACAGATAAGGTTAAAGCCTATGAAAAAGAACTATGGGAACAAAAAAAGCTAGAAAACGAAAATCAGATTAACTCCTTAGCTGATTATTGGAATGATACCCAAGAAGAGTCAACTAGTAGTTATAATCACCAAGATTTTAATGTAGAGCCTACTTATACGCCTTATGAGAGGTCTTATCAGAACTACAAACAAAGCCAAGAGGTGCTGAGTAGTTTTTATAGTAGTACTGAAAATCCTGAAACTGATAAGCTTAAAAAGCAAATAGAAGAGTTAGAGAAACAATTAGAAGAAAAAGATACTCCAACGTCTATTACAATGGATGGTCAATTAGAGCTTATGGAAAAATCATTTCAGATGGCAGCAAAGTATTTACCAGGTGGTCAAAACCAAACTGAATTATCGCCTTCAAATGAGACTATAAATGTCAAAACAATTTCAAGTAAAAAACAGGCTATAACAGTGGTTGACAAAACAAATAAAGATATTGTCTCTTCACTTGTAAAACCGATGAGTTTACAGGATTTCTTACCTATCAATATTCAATCAAATCAAACCTTTTATACTGCTGAAGGAGAACGTAAAACACAAACTCATAAAAACAGTATAAGAGTCAGTATCAAAGAAGATCAGGTTATTATAAACGAAGGTTACATCAAACTAAGACTCTTAGAGAGCATTGTTATAAACGGAGCTCTATTATCTGAAACAAGTACGCTGATTGCTAAAGTCAAAGTAAACAGTGGACGATTAGAGCTAAGTGTAAACTCTATTAAAATCGACGATATCATCATTGATACAGAGCTTATTGGTTATGATAACTATGGGCAAAAAGGACTTGAGGTACTAGACCTTCAAGAGATAAGCGCTTCAAAAGAAATCATCGCCAATATGGGACAAACAGCTGGCACGAGTATATCGATGAGTAAATCAGCTTCTGACCAAATAGCAGGAGATCTAACCAAAGGACTCATTCAAGGCGTATCAGGATACTTTTCAAAGAAGGTAAAAGCTCAGAGAGTAACGCTAAAACAAGGGCAAGAGCTATTTCTTGTTCCAAAAGAATAATAATCAAGTAAAAAAAAATCATTATGAAAACAATTATTAAATATATGCTACTGTGTTTGCTAACTGTAAATACAGTAAACGCTCAAGAGAATAATAAATCTATCAATCTATCTAATGCTGAGGTAACACCATATAAGATAGAGCTTACCCAAAACAAAACAACTCACATACTTTTTCCAAGTAGTATTGAATATGTAGACTTAGGAAGCAACGAAATTATAGCCAATAAAGTAGAAGCTACCTCTAATGTACTTCGATTAAAAACTGTAAAAGAAGCTATCTCTTCAACAAACTTTACAGTTATTACAAACGATGGTAAATACTATAGTTTCAATGCTAGCTACAATGAAGAGCCCATGTTACTTAGTTATGATTTAACCAAGTTTGAAAAACAGAATAGTAAACAGCAAAGTGAAGTTCTATTCAAAGATTTAGGTAAGACAGCTCCAAGTTTAGCTTATCTTTTGATGAAAGCAATTATCAAAAAGAATAAAAAGGAGCTAAACATTAAAAGCAAAACATACGGGGTAGAAGCAAGGTTAAAGAGTATTTATACTCAAGATGGTAAACTTTACTTTCACATCTCAATTACTAACAAAAGCAATCTACCCTATGAAGTTGAGTATATTAGTTTTAAAATCAAAGATAGAAGAACCTCAAAGCGAACTACAATTCAAGAAGTGAGTTTAAAACCGATTAGGATTTATAGTGATTTTCAAACGATTAGTAGTCATAGTAAACAAGATAATGTTTTTATGTTAGATCAATTTACTTTGTCTGATAAACAGGTACTTTTGATTGAGATTAAGGAGAAGAGTGGGGTGAGGAATCAGCTTTTGAAAGCAAAGAGTTCGGATATTTTAAAATCAAAGCAAATAAAGAATTTAAGTATTAAACATTAGAGTTAAAAGGCAGTTAATTGATTTTCAATTAGCTGCCTTTTTTTAATGAGGGGTATATTTAGAATTAACTAACCATTAACTGTACTAAATGCTTTACATCAAGTATTAATTCAGAATGATGATTAACTAAATATAGCCTTTCACAGTCTTTTTACATTGGCTATATTTACGCCAAATTGAATAATTACAATGGCAATTAAAAAATCCGAATTATATAGCTCACTTTGGGCATCTTGTGACGAATTACGTGGTGGAATGGATGCATCGCAATACAAAGATTATGTATTGACGATGTTGTTTGTGAAGTACATTTCAGATAAATACAAAAACGATCCCTTTGGTGCTATAACTGTTCCAGCAGGTGCTTCGTTTGATGATATGGTAGCTTTGATTGGTAAAACAGAGATTGGCGACAAAATCAACAAAGAGATTTTGAATCCTATAAAAGAAGCTAACAAACTAAACGAGTTTCCTGATTTTAATGATGAGAGCAAGCTAGGAAAAGGAAAAGACTTAGTAGACACCGTTTCTAACTTAGTTCGTATTTTCAACGATTCAAGTTTAGATTTTTCGGGTAATACGGCCGAGGGTGATGATATTTTGGGGGACGCCTACGAATATCTGATGCGCCATTTTGCAACAGAATCGGGTAAATCGAAAGGACAATTTTACACACCGGCCGAGGTATCGCGTGTGTTGGCAAAGGTAATTGGTATCAATCCCAATAATGCAACTAACCAAACGTCAGCTTACGATCCAACCTGTGGGTCGGGATCGTTGCTTTTGAAAGTAGCTAACGAATCGGGTAAAGATATCTCGTTATACGGACAAGAAAAAGAAACAACAACCGCCAACTTGGCACGTATGAATATGATTTTGCACAATAGTCCAACAGCGATAATTGTAGCAGATAATACGTTGTCGCGTCCAGCCTATAAAGAAACAGATGGCAATTTGAAACGTTTTGATTATGTGGTTGCCAATCCTCCGTTTTCACTAAAAAGTTGGAGCAATGGCGTGAGTATTGACAGCGATGAATACAATCGATTTATTTTGGGTGTACCGCCGGAGAAAAATGGTGATTACGCCTTTCTACTACATATTATTACTTCCCTAAAAACAACGGGTAAAGCGGCTGTGGTATTGCCACATGGTGTTTTGTTTCGCGGAAATGCCGAAGGAGAAATTCGTAAAAACATTCTAAAGAAGGGCTATATCAAAGGAATCATTGGATTGCCTGCCAACTTATTTTACGGTACGGGTATTCCAGCTTGTATTGTTGTGTTGGATAAAGAACATGCTGCACATCGCAAAGGTATATTTATGGTAGATGCCAGCAAAGGCTTTGTGAAAGATGGAAATAAAAACCGTTTGCGCGAGCAAGATATTCGCAAGATAACGGATGTATTTACTGCTGAATTAGAAATTCCGAAATATAGCCGTATGGTATCTATTACTGAGATTGCTGATGCCAAAAATGATTACAACCTAAATATTCCACGTTATATTGATACGCAAGAAGCAGAAGATATACAAAATATAGAAGCCCATCTAAAAGGGGGAATTCCAGAAGCTGATGTACTTGCATTGAGCAGCTATTGGCAAGTATTTCCAACCTTGAAAAACGATTTGTTTCAGCAACTTAGAACAGATTTTTTGGAGCTTAAAGTACCTGCTAGTGAATTGAAAACTACGATTCTGAATCATCCTGAATTTAAAGCTTTTGATAGCCAAGTAAAAAACACGTTTAACACTTGGTTAGCCACGCAAATGCGCCAATGGCAAAGTTTGGAGCAAGGAGTACAACCCAAACAGGTGATTGATGAGGCGAGCCAAAGTTTATTGGCTGCGTTTGCGGATAATGCATTGTTGGATACCTACGATATTTACCAGCATTTGATGAGCTATTGGAGTGATACTATGCAAGATGATGTGTATTCGTTGGCAATAGATGGCTGGAAGGCTGGAAATGAATACCAACGCTTGGTCATAAAAGGTAAAAAAGGCAAAGATGGCAAAAGTAAAGGCGATAAAGAAATAACAGGATTAGCAGGAATTGAAGGACGTATGATCACGCCTAATTTGTTGATTTCGGTATATTTTACAGCTATGCAATTGGCTATTCAGGAACAAGAAGCGATAGTAGAAACAGCGCAAGCTCGAATGACCGAAATAGAAGAAGAACAAAGCAGTGAAGAAGGCTTATTTACTGATTTAGAAAAGGTGAATGCCACGGAAATTGGTAAACTATTGAAACAATTAAAACCTGTTAAGAAAGTAAAAGTTCCTGTAGAAGAAACGTATGGTATGGTGGCTGAATCTGCGGCATCTTATGGGGTACAAAATAATTTTGAAATTTTAGAAGAATATTTACTTCAAGATATTACCATTAAAGGTGCCAATGCCAAGATTAAAAAATTAAACGCGGATTTAGAAAAAGCGGTACTAGCCAAATATCCAGCATTGAGCGAATCCGAAATCAAAGACTTGGTTTTGGTGCATAAATGGCAAGCCCATTTAGAAAATGCGCTACAACAAGAGCAAGAACGCATTAGTCAAAACCTTACCCAGCGTATCAAAGAACTAGCAGAACGCTATGAAACTACGTTATCAAGCTTAGAAACTGCTGCAAATGACGCTGCCTCGAAAGTAAAGTCTCACCTGGAAAAAATGGGATGGACATGGTAAAACAAGGTTATAAACAAACAGAAATTGGCGTGATTCCTGAGGATTGGGAGATGTTCACAATACGAGATTTAATAACTCTTCTAACTGACTATGATGCTAATGGAAGTTTTTCTTCTGTTGCTGAAAATGTTAAATCATATAATTATCCTGAATATGCTTGGTATGTTAGATCAACAGATTTAGAAAATAATACTGATTTATCTAATGTGAAGTATGTTGATAAAGCTTCATATTCTTTTTTAAAGAAAACATCTTTGTTTGGTGGAGAATTATTATTTCTTAAAAGAGGAGATATTGGAAATGTTTATCTTTTTGAAATGAAAACAAAGAGAGCAACGTTGGCACCTAACTTATATCTTTTAAAACTAAATGATATATCTTCTTCTAAATATTTATACCAATATTTTATTAGTGAAACGGGACAAAAGCAATTAAAAAGAAAAAATGCTGGTTCAACATTGGGCGCTTTATATAAAGATGATGTAAAGTCAATTTTAATACCACTTCCTCCGCTTGCTGAGCAACAAGCAATAGCAACAGCTTTGTCTGATGCCGATGCGTGGATAGAAAGTTTGGAACAACTTATCGCCAAAAAACGCTTAATTAAACAAGGTGCTATGCAAGAATTACTTACTCCCAAGGAAGATTGGGAAGTGAAAAAGTTGGGGGAGGTTTTATCCCATAGACCCGATTATGGTATAAATGCACCTGCTGTCGAATTTAGTAGCAGCCTTCCAACATATATAAGAATTACAGATATTGGTAGAGATGGAACATTTATGAACGGAAATAAAGTATCTGTAGACAGCCTGTTATCAGAAATGTATGTATTGCAGGATGGAGATATATGCGTAGCTAGGACAGGTGCAAGTGTAGGGAAATCTTATTTTCACTCATTTTTAGACGGTCAATATGTCTTTGCAGGCTTCTTGATCAGATTAAGAGTTGATTCAAAAGTACTTTATTCAAGATTTTTATTCTATCTAACCAAAAGTAAGAATTATGATAATTTTATTATCTCTAATTCTATGAGAAGTGGTCAGCCAGGTATAAATAGTAATGAATTAGAAGCGTTTATAATTCCATTCCCACCCCTTCCTGAGCAAACCCGCATTGCTACAATCTTATCGGATATGGATACCGAGTTAGAAGCCTTAGACAATCAATTAGCCAAAGCCCGTCAAATTAAACAAGGGATGATGCAAGAGTTGTTGACAGGGAGAGTGCGGTTGGTGTAAGAGTAAAATATAAGACTCACAGTTTAACCAGCTGTGGGGTTAACTAAACGAATAAAAACGATTAATTATGGCAGTGTTTAAAGGAACTCTAAGAGAGTTTAATGATTATGTTGGACCATTAGCTCGAAATATTGTAGCTAATATGGCCAGAAAATTAAAGGCACACACAACCTGTCGTGAAAAAGGTTGTAATAAAAGAAAACCATTAGAAGCAGCCCATATTAAAGGAAAAGATAGACCTACTATTATTGCAACTATTCTATCAGATTATAAAATAGACCATGATTTATATGAGGTAGATTTGGAAGAGTTTAAATCTAAATTTATAGCTCAACATCAACCAATTGAAGATGTTATTTTACCGATGTGTAAGGAGCATCATTTGGCGTATGATAAAAAACATAAAATAGAAAGTGAACTTCCAGTTGTAATTGATGAATTAGTAAATGAAGAAGGGCAAAATACGTATACAGAAGCTGATTTAGAAAACATTTCCTCTTTAGAGTTCAAATCTTTAGAAAAGGCGATTAAAAAGTTTAGTATATCTGATATAAAAGATAAAATAAGTAAAGAATTAAATCTAGCGAAGCAACAAATTTCTGTTTCTAATATTTCTGATTCAAATGGATTATGGAATTTTGATATTAATAAGAGCAAATTTGCTCAAGATTTCGCCTTTGTTTTTTACGATCAGAAAGCTCAAACCTATAAAATTTCAATTTTTGAAGGAAATAGTTTAGAACTTAGCAATTTCGGAGAAAAGAATGATGGGCAAGTAGTTCGCTTTTTTGTTGATGCTAATTATCAAGATAAATCAGGGTTTAAATTTAGTATTCAATAATCTCAAATAACCCAAATCAACTAAATTAAACAAGATATGAGGTAAGTCTTTGCAGAGTTTAATAAAAGATATGATGAACTTAATGATAGTTTAGCATTATTAACGTTAACTACAAATATTAGTGAACTTAAAAAAAACTATAGATACTAATATAGGTAGTAAATCGCTCTACAATGAATTAATAGATTATTTTAATCTATGTTCCAAACAATATTATTAGTATAAAAAGGGCAGGATTTCTAATGCATGGCATTAAGGTATGATGTATTATTATAATACATTTCCTGTTGTTAAAGAATTGTGGGAAGAAGAAACAAAAGAAGAAGGTTTCAAATCATATTATTTGAAAGACAAACTTGGGTTTTTCAAGTAAACTATTTTAAGGATAAGTTGAACTAATTATATCTACATTAATCAAGGCATGATGCAAGAGTTGTTGACGGGGCGAGTGCGGTTGGTGTAAATATAATAATAAACCTTACGGTTTAACCAGTCGTGAAGTTTTTAATTAAATATTGTAAATAATAAAACTTATGGATGCTAAGCATGATTCTATGGTCGCTATTAAGAATTTTAAAGGTAAAAACTTTTTAATTAACAAGTATCAAAGGGGATATCGTTGGGGTAAAAGAGAAATATATGCCCTACTAAAAGATATTTTATCTTTTGATATTACCAGAGACGGTTTTTACTGTTTGCAACCGCTGGTAATGCTATATAAGGGCGAGAATAATTTCGAATTAATTGATGGACAGCAAAGAACTACTACTATTTTCTTGATTATAAAGCATTTACTAAAGGAAAATTATTTCCATATTCATTATGAAACAAGGAATTCAATAGAAGATGGATCTAATGATTTTTTAACACGTTTGCATACTTTAGATTTCTCAGCAGTTTTACAATCTGATTCAAAAGATATTGAAAATCATATATGGACTGTTTGGAAAGAATCCTTTTGCTATGAAAATAACATCGAAGATACGGTAGACAATTTTTATTTCTTTAAAGCATACTGCTTAATTCAATTATGGTTTATTAAGAATGGCAATGAAGACTTTATTAAACATAATCTTTTAGAGTATACTAAGGTGATTTGGTATACTGAAGAAGTAGATGATAAAGATGTTGCTTTTACTTTTATTAATTTCAATGATGGTAAAATTCAATTGGATCAAGCAGAATTAGTGAAAGGTTTATTTGTGTTGGATATGAACAAGATAAGTGATTTTACGCGAAAGTCTTATGAGTTAAATCAATTTGCTGATGAATGGAATGCAATCGAACAACATTTACAAAGACCTGATTTTTGGAATTTTATTCAAAATAATCGATCAAATAAAGAATTAGCAAATAAAATTACCATCTTATTAGAAATTGAGAAAGGAAAGGGTGCCAAGGAAGAAGATTTGTATTACACTTTTCGACAGTATGAAAAAGCTTTTGAACGTGAAGAAAAACCAGAGTGGAGAAGCTTAGCAACATTATATAATTTATTAGATGAATGGTACCATGATAGAGAAACATATCATTTAATGGGTGCTGTGGTGCATTTAACTACCAAAACTATACATACAGTTTTAGAAGAATATAGATCTTCAAGTAAGAAAAATCAATTAAAAAACTATTTAAAACAGATTTTAAAAGATGAGTTTTTTGAAGATAAAAAACAAAAGTTTAAGAGTAAATACGATATTAATGAGATTAAGTATGGTAAAACAGGAGTTTTTCCAATTTTATTGCTATACAATATTGCGGTAGCACAATTACAAGATAAAAAGTATTTGTTTCCATTTGATTTGTTTAATTTGACACGAGCCTGGAATATAGAACATATCTATGCAAAAAACTCAATGGGTTTTGAAAAGAAGGAAGATTTGCAAGAATGGATGAAAGAGATAGAAGAACTATTTGCTGAAAATGCACAATTAAAACAGAATGAAGAATTAGAAGCTAAATTTAAGCAGATAAAAGTAGATGATTTAGAAAGTGCTAATTTAAAGGTTAAGGACATTGAAACGCTTCTGGGAGATATTATAGATAAAGATCATTTATCTAATCTTTGTTTGTTGGATGATAAAACGAATATTCAAGTAGGAAAAAAAGTATTTAGAAAAAAGAGAAATATGATTCTTGAAGTGGATTCGTGTTTGGATCCAGAGGCTTATGTACCAGTTGCCACAAAACAAGTTTTCCAAAAGGCACTGACGCCATCAAATGAGTTAACACTGAACTATTGGAATACAAGAGATAGAGATGCATATATGAGTGATATCTTGAATAAAATAACTACTTTTTTAAATTAAAGTTATGATTATAAAATATACATTTCATCAATTATTAGCTAACCATATTATTGAGGTACCTATTATCCAAAGGGATTATGCACAAGGACGTCTTTCTGATAATGTAAATTATATTAGAGAACGATTTGTAAAATCATTAGTAAATAATATTGTTCAAAAGGAAGACTTACA
Organism: Myroides sp. A21; assembly: GCF_000807225.1. NCBI lineage: Bacteria > Pseudomonadati > Bacteroidota > Flavobacteriia > Flavobacteriales > Flavobacteriaceae > Myroides > Myroides sp. A21. The sequence goes on along the minus strand of NZ_CP010327.1, from coordinate 47,194 downwards.
TCTTGGTTTTGTTTATGGTAAGATTGAAGGGAAAGAGCGCCAAAGAGAAGCAAAGCTTCATCAGGATTCAGTAAAAACCTTATTGCACACTGTAACACAATATGCGCATCAATTTAATATAGATGTAGAGACAAAGATTAATATTAATGAAATTGATGAAACGAGTAGTTTAATTTTTATACCACTTGATGGGCAACAGCGTTTAACCACTTTGTTTTTGTTGTATTGGTATATTTCCATGAGAAAAGGAGAGGTCTCTAAAGAGTTATTAAATTTTAAATATAATAATAGAAAACTAGCTTTAGCATTTTTCGAGGAGTTAACTGCTAAAGGTAATATCGAAGTTATTCATAAAGAGTTAAGCGAAGAACTGGACAAACAAATAACAAAATATACGTGGTATTTAGATAAATGGAAATATGATGCCACTGTAAGTGGAGCTTTGGTAATGCTTCAAACTATAAATAAAGAGTTTTCTACTCATAAAGAATTCGATTTTATGTCAATTAATCTTAAGGATTTACCATTTAAGTTTGATTTTTTAGACCTAGATGATTTAAGACAGTCTGATGAATTATATATAAAAATGAACGAAAGAGGTAAACAATTGACCGATTTTGAGCATTTTAAAGCATGGCTTCAAGATTGTATGAATAAAAAACAACTTTCAATTGATGATAAGGCCTTTTTGGAAAGATTTTGGAAAAAGATTGATACAGATTGGTTGAATTTCTTTTGGAAAAAAATAGATGCTGATTTTAGATCACTAGATGATTTCTATTTTAATTATTTAAAGACATTGGCAATAAATTTTCATTTATCTACTTCTAAGAATACGGCTTTACCTAATCATTTAAAGGAATTATTACAAAAGATTAGGAATAGTGATACTTACAACAAACAATCTGTAAAATATATTCCCCTAAGTCAATTTATAATTGAATTAAAGAATGACAGTGGTATATTGGAAATTTTTGAGCTATTTTCTATTGATTGTTTAAGATATATTGATAGTACAATGTCAACCTTAATTGAAGTTGAGGAAGATATTAAATATAAAATAAATTCGATTGTCAAGGAACCGTTTATTTCGAAGGGAAAGAATATTTTATCACTTTATCTCAAAAATAATGCTTTCACTCCAAACTATTGGGACCAAGTTTATTATTACTTTATTTTAGAACTTCTAAAGTCTAATAAAATAAATATTGATTTTTGGATACGTAGTATGAGGAATATTATTTACAATACCTACATACAAAGTCCAGATAATGTATTCGATGCACTTAAAAGCATAGGTACATTACTGTCTTCAGACATACTAGATTTAGAAGAAGCTTTGAAGTCAGAAAAATTTAGTTTATCATTTTTCGATAAAAGTCAAATTACCGAAGAGAGATATAAATGTACGTTGGATCCTACAGTATGGGATTTTAATAAAATTCACAAGCTTGAAGATCATGAATATTTTATGGGACAAATTCAATTTGCGTTTGACTTAGCCACTAGTGATAAAGATCTATTTACAAAATACTCTGATTTACTTTCAGAGCTGTTTTCAACAAGAAATAATGAAATTTATTTGCAGCAAGCATTACTAACAAAAGGGGACTACCTTGTTGAAAGAACAAATCATTCATTTTGCCGTATATCTTATGATTCTTTAAGGAGTCGTAATGACAATTGGAGACAAATATTTGATGATGAAAAAAGAAGAAACCTATTAAGGAGTTTGTTGGATAACTTATTAGATCTTTCAGATCTTGATCTTGTAAATAAATTAAATACAATAATTAAAAACCATAAATTTACTAAAGAAGATTGGGAATACTACTTTGTGGAAAACGGAGGAGCTATAAAAGAGTGTAAATACAATGAGATTAGATGGTTTTCGGCAAATGATGTTCGACTTTTACATTCCACAGCTATAACAGGATATCATTTAGAATTGAGAACTATGTGGCTATTTCAAGAATTAGAAAATCTTAAATTTGATATAAATCCGTTTGAAACTAAGGAATATTTGTGGGATAAAAATACAGGTGGATCTCCTGGAATTAAATTATCTTCTTTTAAATTAGGAGAAAAGGTCTATGACCTAGACATCAGATTTGCAAAAGATGGGGCAGGATATGAATGTTGCTTTTTCCATAAGGCAGCCACAATTAATGATAGATCTGCTGATGAAATAGTGATTAAATCACTGGGTGATTTTATTTACGATGATGAATATAAGCATTATTTTAAAAAAGTAGATAAAGAGAAAATAATAGAATATTTATCTATATTAACGAGTAAATTGTCAACACTATGATCAACCCAATAGAACGCATCACTCAAAATCGTATCATTCAATTGTTTCAAGAACAGTTGAATTATTGCTATTATGGCAATTGGGAAAAACGAGAGCATAATAGCAATGTAGAGCAAGAGATCTTAAAGAGAAATCTACTCAAGCGTGGTTATTCAGAAACCTTAGCGAATAAAGCAGTAAAGGAAGTGTACGATTTGGCAAATACCAATGCAGGTGGATTGTATCAGCGCAATAAAGAAGTGTATTCGCTATTGCGTTATGGTGTGAAAGCTCGCCCTGAATTGGGAGAGAACTTTGAAACCATTTTTCCGATTGATTGGCAGAATTGGCAAAACAATGAATTTGGTATAGCGGAAGAAGTTACTTTGGCCAAAGGGCAAAATGTACGCCGCCCAGATATCGTGTTATATGTCAATGGAATTGCGTTGGGAGTTTTAGAATTAAAACGCGGAACAATTGATATTTCGGAAAGTATTCGGCAATCTATTTCCAACCAAAAAGAATTGTTTAATGAGTGGTTTTATAGTACAGTTCAATTCCTTTTTGCAGGAAATAATACACAAGGTTTACGATATGGAACTATTGAGACACCAGATAAATATTATTTGTCTTGGAAAGAAGATGAACAAGAAAACGAAGATTATAAATTAGACAAATACCTCAAAAAACTTTGCGACAAACAACGTTTATTGGATATTATCTATAATGGTGTTGTGTTTGATGCAGGTGTGAAAAAACTACCTCGTCCACATCAATATTTCGCCTTGCAAGAAGCCCAGCCATTTATCAAGCGCAGAGAAGGCGGAATCATTTGGCATACCCAAGGTTCGGGTAAATCCTTGATGATGGTGATGTTGGGCAAGTGGATTTTGGAAAATGTTGCCAATTCACGTATTGTTATTTTAACAGATAGAACCGAATTAGATGACCAGATAGAACGAGTATTCAATGATGTAGGTGAAACTGATATTGCTAAGACCAAATCAGGAAAAGAACTGATGGATTTCCTAACCTCGCCACGTCCTCGATTAGTATGTTCGTTGATTCATAAATTCGGCAATAAAACAGAAACTGATTTTGATGCTTTCATTAAAGAATTGCAAGATAATCCTGTAAAAACGCAAGGTGAAATTTTTGTATTTATCGACGAATGTCACCGTACGCAAAGTGGTAAGTTAAACCAAGTAATGAAGGCCGTATTACAAAATGCGGTTTTCATCGGTTTTACAGGTACACCTTTGTTGAAAGAAGATAAGAAAACTACTATGGATGTTTTTGGAAGATACATTCATACCTATAAATTCAACGAGGCAGTAGAAGATGGAGTGGTAAAAGATTTGATGTATGAAGGGAGAAATATTGAACAAAACCTGACTTCACAAGCTAAAATCGATCAATGGTTTGAATCAAAAACGGCTGGTCTGAATGATTTCCAACGAAATGAACTGAAGAAAAAATGGGGAACCATGCAAAATGTCTTGAGCTCTAAAAGTCGCATGGAAAAGATTGTAGCTGATATTATTTTTGATTTTCAAACCAAAACACGTCTGCGTTCGCAAATGGGAAATGCTATTTTGGTGGCATCGAGTATATATGAAGCTTGCAAGTATTACAATTTGTTCCTGCAAAGTGAATTAAAGAATAAATGTGCGATTATTACCTCATATAATCCCAATATGCGTGATGTATCAACTGAAGATACGGGTGCTGATACAGAAACGGATAAAGAATATATTTTTAATACATATACAGAGCTATTAAAAGAAGTTCAGTCCAGTGGTAATAAATCGAAGACAGAAACTTACGAATCTGAAAGTAAAGAACGTTTCAGAAAGGAACCAGCCAAAATGAAATTACTTATCGTAGTTTCTAAATTATTGACCGGTTTTGATGCGCCACCTTGTTCGTATATCTATATCGACAAAAAGATGCAGGATCATACCTTATTTCAAGCCATTTGTCGTGTGAATCGTTTGGATACCGATGATAAAGACTATGGTTACATCGTCGATTATATGGAGTTATTTGGCAATGTAACCGATGCCATTAATGTTTATACGTCCGAATTGGATAGTGAAGGATTCACAAAAGAAGAGGTTGAGATTAATCTAAAGGATCGATTAAAGATTGCTGTAGATCGTTTGTTAACAGCGTTGGAAACGGTAGAGTTCATTTGTGAATCAGTAGAATTTCCAAAAGCAGATATTGATTTTATTCGTTATTTCTGTGGGAATACGGAAAATCCGGAAGATTTAAAATCGAATGAATATAAACGCATGGCCTTATACAAAGCTATTGTAGAATATATAAGAGCTTATGCGAATCTAAAAGCTGATTTTGTCAATACTAATTTTACAGAAGCTGAAGTGAAGCGTTTTCATCAAAAGATGGAAGATTATTTGAATTTGCGTGAGATCATCCGTAAAGCTTCAGGTGAAACTATTGATTTGAAAGCTTATGAAGCTGATATGCGTTTTTTAATTGACACCTATATCAAAGCAGAAGAGTCTGAAAAGGTGTCTCCCTTTGATGATATTTCCCTATTAGATTTGATGGAGACTGATATGGAGAAGGCTATTGATTCATTGCCAAAAGGAATTAAGGGGAATAAGGAAGCCGTTGCAGAAACCATTGAAAATAATGTACGAAGCAAGATTGTAGAAGAGCATTTATTAGATCCAAAATATTTCGACCAAATGTCCGTTTTATTACAAGAATTAATAGAACGCAGAAAACAAGAAACGGTTTCTTATCAAGAATACTTGGTAAAGATGGCAGAGCTAATCCGACAAGTTAATCGAGGTAAAAAGGATGATATCCCAGTTTCATTAAACACAAAAGGTAAAGTAGCCTTGTATCATACTTTAGGTAATGAAGAAATGGCTTTGGCTTGTGAAGAAGCAGTCCAATATGTTAAACAGGAAGGATTTAGAGAGAACTTAGCTCGCCAACGCATGGTGAAGAAAGCTATTTTTGATGTAGTTAAAGATATCGATAAGGTAGAAGAAGTTTACAAAATTATCGAAGCACATAAAGACGAATATTAAAAATGACAGAACGTATAGAGATAGGGGAAGTAGAGATAGAGGTGACGTTCAAAGATATTAAGAACTTGCATCTGAGTGTGCATCCACCTTATGGACAAGTAACAATATCTTCTCCATTGTTTTATGATTTAGAAAAAGTGAAGATTTACGCTGCTACCAAATTAGGATGGATTAAAAAAGAGCAGCGTAAATTTTTAGAACAACTGCGAGAAGAGCCGAGAGTATTTAAAAATCAAGAGAGTCACTTTTTCTTTGGAGATCGTTATTTATTGAAGTTAGAAGAGAGTACGAGAAATAAAGTTGAAATCGCTGGTAAAAAGATTGTTTTAAAATCTTCAGATTTGAACAATGTTAAACAACTCCAAGCTACTCTGTATGCTTTTTACCGTAAAGAATTACGAAAGTATTTAGAGGCTAGGATTGTTTATTTTTCGGCTTTGATGAATATCAAATCACCTAGCTTCAAAATTCGAACTATGAAAACCAAATGGGGGAGTTGTGCTACAGATCAGCAACGAATATGGTTTAATATCGAATTGGCTAAAAAGCCTTTAGATTGTATTGATTATATTGTTGTTCATGAACTAATTCACCTGATAGAACGTCATCATAATAAACGATTTGTGTTGTTAATGGATCAATATTATCCTTCGTGGCGCACCCAGAAAAAGAAATTAAATGAGTTGCCTTTGTAATAAAACTATGTTTACATTATTACAAAGATCAAACACTTATATTACGTGATGTATGGAATAATTAGAGAGACTCGTAGGCTTTTTAATTAAATTGTTTTAAAATGAGTTTTTTATATATTAATGAATTAAGTATAGTTGTATAGATTTTTTTAGTATATTTAGTATTAAATTAATACACTAAAAATCATCGATTTAAAAGCTCGGCTATTTCATGGCACAAAAAGTTACAAAAGCCTGAAAGTCACTATTTATAGGACATACGGAGTAGGGTGTAAATCCCTCTTTCTCCGCTGAAAAGCCCGATAACACTCGTTATCGGGCTTTTTTTATGCCCTTGAGCACCTAGTTTGCACCTTTCTTTAAAAAGTTCGTAAAAGTGTAGGCTTCCCTAAAAATCGGACAGTTGTTAATTCGAAATTATTAACTTTAAACAAAACTGTCAAATATGAAAACAAGTAATTTTAGTGAGAGTCAAATAATTAAAGCTCTCAAAGAAAATGAACAAGGAAGATCAGTAAGTGAAATTTCTCGAGAATTAGGAATTGACAAGAGCACGTTTTACTATTGGAGAAAGAAGTATGGTGGAATGGAAAAACAAGAGCTGAAACGTTTAAAAGAACTTGAAGAAGAGAATCGCAAGCTCAAACAGATGTATGCTGATGTTAGTTTAGACAATAAAATGCTCAAAGATATTCTGTCAAAAAAGTTCTAAGCTCAGCAGATAAAATAGAAAGGGTAAAGTATCTGTTAGAGCAATATAAGTTATCCATTGTTCGTATTTGTTCATTAGTTGGACTATGCCGATCAATGTGGTATTACCAAAGTAAAAAAGATGATACAGAAGTCATTGATAAACTAAGTGAATTAGCAGAACAATACCCTACTCGTGGCTTTGATGAGTACTATCATAAGATACGCAGAGAAGGACTTATATGGAACAGAAAAAGAGTTCTACGCGTTTATCGCTTAATGAAACTAAGTCTAAGAAGAAAACATAAGAAACGTTTAATAACAAGAGTTAAACAGCCTTTAGAAACGCCAAAAGTGCTCAATGAGTGTTGGAGTATGGACTTTATGAGTGACTTACTTACAGATGGCAGAAAAGTAAGAGTTTTTAATGTATTAGACGACTGTAATAGAGAAGCAATAGCTATTGAAGCTGGATTAAGCTATCCTGCAAGAGCAGTAATAGAAACATTAGAAAACCTAAAACAAGAAATAGGTACTCCAAAGTACATTAGATGTGATAACGGTCCTGAATTTATCTCTAAAACCTTTGTAAATTGGTGTGAGAAGAATTTTATAGAAATTAAATATACCCAGCCTGGCAAACCAATGCAGAATGGATATATAGAACGTTTTAATCGATTTTTTAGAGAGGATATATTAGATGCTTTTTACTTCAATGATATCTACCAGTTACAAAGATTGGCTGATAAATGGAGAGAGGATTACAATTTTAACCATCCTCATAAAGCATTAGGAAATAAATCTCCTAAAGAATATAAGCCCAGATTTGATGAAGAATTTAAATTCTTCATCAAATCTGAACATAATAAGAATTATTTATCGAATTTAGAGGTGTCCTAAAATGGGGAAGCCTACAAAAGCAATTATTCTAATCTCAATCTAACCTTATTCCAATACTCGTTTTCTTATAAATACACTTCTCCTTTTTACGTTAAAATTTAAACATAGATACTTAACAAGCTACATTATCTCTTCCATTTTAGAAGTTATCATTCTAAAATACTTGCAGTCTTAAAATGATAACACAATATTGATTAATAATTAACAACCAAAGCTTCGCAGGAAACGAATATTCTCTAGTTTTCTCAGTATATTTGAGTGAAACATAAAAAAGAATATTATTATGAGCACAATGAAAGCAGCACGCTGGTATGCAGCCAAAGATATTAGAGTAGAACAAACAGAAATCCCTACTCCAGCTAAAGGACAGGTAAAAGTAGCAGTTCAATATGCTGGTATCTGTGGATCAGACTTACACGAATATGTACACGGGCCTCAATTAATTCCATTAGACAAACCTTATCCATTAAATGGTCATCAGGGTGTAACTACTTTAGGACATGAGTTCTCAGGTATCGTTGAAGAATTAGGTGAAGGTGTAAAAAATATTAAAGTAGGGGATCGTGTAGTAATTGAGCCTATCTATAAAAACTTCGATAGTCCATTCGTAGCTTCTGGAGAATACAACTTAGGAGAACACTTAGGTTTCATCGGATTAGCAGGTAATGGAGGATTTGCAAAATACGTAGTGGTTGAAGATTATATGATTCACAAAATTCCTGATACGATGTCTTTTGAACAAGGTGCTTTAGTAGAGCCTGCTGCAGTAGCTGTATACTCAGTACTACAGAGTGGTCTAAAAGTAGGACAGACAGTATTAGTATCTGGTGCAGGACCTATCGGGTTACTATGTGCTCAAGCAGCTTTAGCAGCTGGTGCGTCTACTGTGATCGTTACAGATGTAGCAGAGAAACGCTTAGAGAAAGCAAAAGAAATCGGAGCTACTCATGTATTCAATGCTATGGAAGCTGATCTTCCTGCTAAGATTAAAGCCTTGACTGGTGGTCTAGGAGTTAATGTATTCTTAGATTGTGCTGGAGTACAAGCTTCTTATAATACAGGTATTGCTTCTACTCGTAATGGAGGTACTGCTGTATTAGTTGCTTTATTCGGAAAACCAGTTCAACACGATGCTTTAGATCAAGTATTAAGAGAGATCACTGTAAAAGGGGTTATCGCTTATAGAAATATCTTCCCTGAAGTAATTAACTTAATCGACTCTGGTCGTATGGAGGTAGAAAAATTAGTGACAAATAAAATTGGTTTAGACGAGATTGTAACAAATGGTTTTGAAGCCTTAGTAAGCAATCCAGAACAAGTTAAAATCCTTATTGATATCAATAGAGCATAACTTTTAATTAGGAGTTATAAATTAGGAATTAGGAATGCTTTCCCTTCGGGAATTAGGATTCTATTAATAAATACAAAAGCCATTACTTAAAAACAAGTAATGGCTTTTTTGATGGGTTTAACACTTATGATTTTATCTGCCAGATATACATACCTATGCTGAAGTCATAAATTCCTAATTCTCAATTCCTAATTAATGAGTGTTGCAAGCAACATTTTTAATTCTTTTATTAATGCCTAAAAGGCAAGCTTCGTAATTCGTAATTTGAAATTCGTAATTTCTTAGTGGCTTATTTCACTTTCTTAATCACTTCTCCTAACATATGTCTGATCTCTTGGAACATTGCCTTAGTATCTGGCTCTCCTAGGTCTTCTGGTTTAAACTCTTCTGTGGCGATACTACTTGCATATTCCCATATTTCTAATACATCATATGCTTTAATGCGATAAGGCTCATAAAAGGTATTGTCTGAGTGTAGTTCTAATGTCTCATCATCTATGCGATATACACGTTTATACACCACCCCTTCATTCGCTGTAATGATGATATATGTATGTCCGTTTCGGATATAATCTAGACGCTCGATATAACTACCAATGATAAAAGAACCTTCCTGATGTGGAGGCATAGAATCCCCTTCTATAGGAAAGGCTCTATACTTTCCTTCTTTTAGGAATGGAAGAGATATCTGATCTAGGTTCTGAATAAACTCTGGATCTGCATATCCTGTCAAATATCCTGCTCTCGCTTTATGAGGAATAATCTCTATAAAGTTATTGCCATGAGGATCTACCATAATAGGCAATAGAATACGGTTGTCCTCAAGCTTGAGTAAATCTTGCATAGGAACTTTGCGCAAATCAACAGAAATCATCAAGTCTACACTGACATGAAAGAAACGAGAAATACGCAATAATACTTCTAAAGGTGGCTCAGAGGCTCCTTCTTCATACTTTGAATAACGTGCACGAGTTATCATTAACTCATCTGCTACTTTCTGCTGAGACATGATCTTCTGAGCACGTAGATACCTTATATTATCTGATAAAAACGACATTTGCTATTATTTATAGCATCAAATATACGTATTATTGCTAATATAGGTAGTAATTTCGTACAAGATTTTTTAATTATTTCTATTATGGAAAGGGCGATTGCACATTTAGATTTAGACACTTTCTTTGTGTCTTGTGAGCGTTTAGTAGATTCTTCTCTAAATGGGCTACCTATCATTATCGGTGGAGGAGATCGCGGAGTCGTCTCTAGTTGTTCATATGAAGCAAGGCAATTCGGGGTGAGGTCTGCCATGCCTATTCGTATGGCTACTCGTTTATGTCCACAAGCCATCGTCCGAAAAGGAGATATGCAGTTATACTCTAAGATGTCTCATCTCGTTACGGATATTATTACAGAGAAAGCTCCCGTTATGGAAAAGGCGAGTATAGATGAGTTTTACTTAGATCTAACAGGAATGGACAAATTCTTTGGATCAGCACTTTGGATCAAAGAATTGACGCAAACGATACAACACGAATCTGGATTACCCTTAAGTTATGCTTTATCTATTAATAAAACAGTCTCTAAAATAGGGACAGGAGAGGCTAAGCCTAAGGGAGCTCTCAATATTACAACACCTGAAGTACAGCCCTTCCTCAATCCACTGTCTATCCGCAAAATCCCTATGTTAGGAGAAGTTAGCTATACGCTACTTTCTCGCATTGGTATTCGGAATATACAGACATTATCTGAAATGCCACATCAAATACTTCAAAAGTTATTGGGTAAAAATGGTATAGACTTATGGAAAAAAGCTAACGGCATTGACCTTACTCCTGTAGAACCTTATAGAGAAAGAAAGTCTATTTCGTCTGAACACACTTTTGATCAAGATACCATAGACATCCCTTTGCTCAAATCTATCTTTACAGGTATGGTGGAGAAACTGGCTTATCAGTTGCGTTCTGAAGAATGGCTTACTTCTATCATTACTGTCAAAATACGTTATACGAACTTTGATACAGAGACCAAACAAACTCGGATAGCTTATACATCAGCAGATCATACGCTTATTAAATTAGTACATGAGTTATTTGATAAAGTATTCCAAAGAAGAATGCGCCTTCGCCTTATTGGTGTTCAGTTTAGCGGATTGGTACGTGGGACATATCAAATGAACTTATTCGAAGATACAGAAGAGATGATGGCGCTCTATCAGGCAATGGATAGAATGAAGAAACGCTATGGTGTAGATGCTGTAGCAAGGTGTTCTGGGGCTTTCTTGAAAATGAAGAAAGAATGAGACCCTTCGGGGAATTAAAAATTAGGAATTAAGAATTAGGAATATTGCCTGCGGCATTCAGTATGCATATCATGTTCTATCGACACATAATCGTAGGGACGATTACATACTTCCGACAGCGTAGCCACAATGTATAACACGTCCTATCGGCACCCAACCGTAGGGACATATTACATACGTCTGACAACGTAACCACAATGTATATCACGTTCCATCGGCACACAACCGTAGGGACGTATTACATACGTCCGACAACGTAACCACAATGTATATCACGTCCTATCGACACCCAATCGTAGGGACGATTATTAAGAATTAGGAATTTTTGGCTAGGCTATGATGTACTTATGTGACGTGATAAACTGACAATTGATATGATAAACTAAACTATCTGATTTCACAAAACATCTAAGCAGTGTCTTCTTATCGTCTTGATTTATGGCGATATACAACATTGTATTTACGTTTTGGGGCGTATAGTAATCGCCTTTACTGTGTGTTGATGTAGTGTGGTATGCGCTGTGTGTATCATCTGTTGCCAAAGGCAGTGATTCCTAATTCCTAATTTTAAATTCATAATTAAATAAAAACATGTTATTAAACTGTCATTCATATTATAGCTTGCGTTATGGGACTATTCCTGTACAGGGTCTTGTAGAATTAGGTAAGCAATATCATATTAGTACAATGGCGCTGACTGATATCAATAACCTAAGTGGTGTATATGAGTTTATTACAGCTTGTAAAGAGACCGCTATCAAACCAATAATAGGTACTGAAATCAGAACTGAGGATAAATTACACTATATTCTCATTGCTAAAAACCAAGAAGGCTTTAGTGAAATAGGTCAGTTCTTGACGGATATAAATGAAGGGATTATTACAGTATCGTCTATTGCTCCAGACTTTCAAAACTGTTTTGTGATTTACCCATTCTCAACTGTGGTTTCTACTCTAAAAGAATGGGAATATATTGGAGTACAAAATAATCAACTTTCTCTACTCTATGCAGAGAAGTGGAGATCATTAATGGATAAGCTAGTTGTCCTGCATACAGTCAATCACTTGAATGAAGAAGAATATAAACTACACTGTATTCTACGTGCGATAGATAAGAATACTCTACTCTCTAAATTAACAGAGAAAGACTGCGCTTCTCCTCAAGATAGTTTTAAATCTGAAGAACAAATCATAGCAGAGTTTAAGGATTATCCTGAGCTGATAGAGAACACTCAAAGACTAATGAGTGAGTGCAATTTTTCTTTTTCTTTTAAAGTTCCTAGAAATAAAAAACACTATACTGAAGATAAGGTTAGTGACTTGAATTTATTACAACAACTAGCCTATGAAGGGATGGTCAAAATATATGGAGAAGATCATACTCTTGCTCGAGAAAGATTAGCTAAAGAACTCAGCGTAATAGATCAACTTAACTTTGAGGGGTATTTTCTGATTACCTGGGACATTATTCAGTATAGCAATAGTCAAGGCTATATGCATATCGGACGGGGTAGTGGTGCCAATAGTATAGTGGGCTATTGCCTAGGCATTACTAATGTATGTCCTTTAGAACTAGACTTGTACTTCGAGCGCTTTTTAAATCAGAATAGAAAGTCTCCTCCTGATTTTGATATTGATTGGTCTTGGAATCAACGGGATGATATCCTTCAATACATCTTTATGCGATATGGAAAAGAGCACGTGGCGTTCTGTGGTGCAGTATCTACTTTTAAATATCGTTCTATTATTAGAGAAATAGGAAAGGTGTACGGGCTATCTAAGAACGAATTAGACACACTAACGCGTAATCCTATAGAAGACCACGAAACGAACAGTATCGTGCTTCTAATCCATCAATACGGACAATTGTTAGAAGGTTTTCCTAATCAGCGTACAATGCATGCTTGTGGTATTTTGATTTCGGAGGATCCTATTACTCGCTATACCGCATTAGACTTTCCTCCTAAGGGATTTCCTGTGGTACAGTTTGATATGCATACTGCTGAAGATATTGGTTTTGATAAATTTGATATCCTTAGCCAACGAGGCATTGGGCATATAGATGAAGCTACTGAACTCATTCTTCAAAATCAAGGAATAGAAGTTGATATTCGAAATATTGCTTTATCTAAAGATGAAGAGCTGTGTAACCAACAGTTAAAAATAGGTAATACGATTGGCTGTTTTTATATAGAAAGTCCTGCTATGCGTGGATTATTAAGAAGGTTGCAATGTGATAATTACAAAATACTAGTAGCAGCTTCTTCTATTATACGCCCTGGGGTAGCACAGAGTGGGATGATGCAAGAATATATCTATCGCCATAACCACCCTAATCAATTTGAATACTTTCATCCTGTATTTAAAGAACAATTAGGCGAAACCTATGGCATCATGGTCTATCAAGAAGATGTGATCAAAATAGCGTTACACTACGGCGGACTACCTGCGGCTGATGGAGATATTCTGCGCAGGGCAATGAGTGGCAAAAGCCGTTCTCTAGCAGGGTTACAGGCTGTGAAAGACAGGTTCTTTGAGCATTGTGATCTTAAAGGACATCCTAGAGCACTTAGTGAAGAAATATACAGACAGATAGAGTCATTCGCAGGGTATTCTTTTTGTAAAGCACACTCTGCCTCTTATGCCATAGAAAGTTATCAAAGTCTATATCTTAAAACTTACTATCCATTAGAATTTATCACTGCGGTTATCAATAACGAAGGAGGGTTCTATCGCACAGAAGTTTATATACACGAAGCAGCGATGTCAGGTGCTCATGTATTGCCACCTTGTATTAATGCTAGTGAATTGCAGACTACTTTAATAGGTAAAGAGCTATTCTTAGGGTTAAAACTCATAGAAGGATTAAATATAGAGTTGCTTAAAGCTATTTTAAAAGAGAGAAAAGCCAATGGTAGATATGAATCTCTCTATGACTTTATACAACGTATTTCTATAGCGATGGACTCTTTACAGAAGTTAATATTCATCGGTGCTTTTCAATCCTTTGGCAAACAAAAGAATGAGTTATTGATTCAGGCAAAACTACTGTTGAGTAAAAAGGAGCCAACTCCTACACTTACTTTATTACAAGAACCTATACAGGAATACACTTTTCCGACCTTAACGCGCTCTGTATACGAAGACGCATTTGATGAGTTAGAGTTGTTGGGCTTTCCTATTTCTTGTATGCCTTTTGATTTATTAAAAACGAAGTTCAGAGGAGATGTAATGGTCTGTGACTTACTACACCATCATAAGAAAACAGTAAGAATGCTCGGTTACTTAATTGCTCGTAAGCACGTACCTACTTCTAAAGGGAGTATGTACTTCGGTACTTGGATAGATGCCAATGGACAGTATTTTGACACGGTACACTTCCCTGATAGCTTAGAGGAATATCCTTTCGTAGGGGGTGGTTGTTATTTGTTATTAGGAACGGTGGAGGTAGAATATCACTTTCCCAATGTACAGATTCTAAAAATGGCGAGATTGCCTTTTATGGCTGATCCTCGTTATCACTATGAGGATGAACACTATCAGACTACAGAGTCTAAGGTAAGAGAAGATGTGAGTCTTACTCATCGCCAGCCTTATCCTAAAGCTTCTGAAATCAATCTACCGCGTCATAGAATGAAGTTTAAATAAGAAAAGCCTTGATACAAGATATGTACCAAGGCTTTCATTGTATATATTAGCTAAATTAGTCTCTAGCTATCTCTATCTTCACTCTCTTATTTTTAAGTCTTGTATCTACTAGTGCAGTCAGTAGAGCCTTAACTTTCTTTGTATTCACTGCTACGAAAGCCTGTGTATCACGTACATCTATCACGCCTATATCCTCTTTGGTCAAGCCTCCTGTCTTGATTAGATAACCAACGATATCCCCTTTGTTGACTTTATCTTTTTTACCAGCACTGATATAGATTGTTTTAAAATCTGTTTTATTGTCGATAGTATAGCTTCCATCAAGGTCCTCTATCGGCATATCAGGGTTGATAAACTCGATATTCTCTTCTTTAGTAATCATCACATAAGCTTTACCCGATGCCTTCATACGTGCAGTACGTCCATTCCTATGAATAAAAGCATCTTCTTTCTGTGGTATCTGGTAGTGAATCACATGACCAATCTCAGGGATATCAAGTCCTCTAGCAGCTAAGTCTGTGGCGATAAGAATATGTGCACTCTTATTTCTAAACTTCATGATAGCACGCTCTCTATCTTCTTGTAACATTCCTCCGTGAAAAGCACTGTTAGCAACTCCTTTTTTAGTCAATGTCTCACTAATACGAGCTACGGCATCACGGTGATTACAGAAGATAAGAATAGTGTCCTTACCTATCTTACCTATAAGCTTAATTACAGTCTCTAACTTCTCTTCTGCAGTAGAAATAACTTGACTAAAAGTTAGGTCTGGCATTACCTCTGTTTTCTTTAAGAAATGAATACGCTCAGGATCTACTATACCTGTAAACTCAGGAATCTTCTTCAAAGCAGTAGCTGATGTAAGCATTCTGAAAGAGATATTATCAAACGAATTGATGATATAATCCATATCAGTCTGGAAGCCCATCTCTAGAGCTTTATCGAACTCATCTACTACATAGCTAGTCACGGTCTCTGTGTTAAAAGAAAACTCCTCTACGTGAAAAGCCACTCGACCTGGTGTACCTACTAATACTGCTGGTGGTGTGCTGAAATTCTTTATTTCTGTTTTAGTAGAATGCCCTCCATAACAAGAGTTAATCTTAAAAGGTGTTCCCATCTTCTTAAATACAGTCTCTATCTGTAGAGCAAGTTCTCTAGTCGGCACTAGTATAACTGCCTGTACTCCTCTGATAGCAGGGTCTAATCGTTCTAACAAAGGCATTAAGAATGCAACTGTCTTACCTGATCCTGTAGGGGAAAGAAGGATAATATTTGGGTTCTTCTGAGCTGCACTAAATGCTTTGGTTTGCATTTCATTTAATGCCTCAATATTTAAGTTTTTAAGTATCTCTGCTTTATTCATGGAGCAAAGGTAGTTTTTCTAATTCACTTTATTATTCTCTAGTTATTTAATTTTATCTAATAAAAGTAGAAGCGTAATACTGTCAATAACTCTATAAGCGATATTAAAAAAGAATAATTAAACTCTATTATAAAATTAATCTAAGTTTTCAAAATCGCTTAAAATCCCAAGTATTTCAGCATCATTTAAACTTGAATTTTCTATTCGATCGATTAGCTCTGGTTTAGAAGCAGTAGCCTCAAGAAGTTTTTTTCTTTTACTATTAAAAAGACCCATATTATATCTCTTATTATCTTGATCAACTAAATAATCAAAATATTGAATAGATCTATCCATCATATGTTGGCTAAGAAATTTATACCATTTTATTTTTTTTCCATCAAATACAAGGCGTTGTAAAACATCTCCACCATTCACATAAATTTTTTCCACTCCTTTTAAATCAATAAACTGTAATTTCTTTACATCACTAGCTTTTAATTTGACTGTTTTTTTCCCATTGCTATCTAAAAGAACTAATCTCCTATAAAAAGATGCTTCATCGATTAACTTTCTATCAAACAGATTTCTTTCTATCCTAAGTAGTGAATAAATAGTGTCATTATTATTTCTAATAATCATAACATCCACAGACTTCTGTCCAAAACAAAGTGTAGAAAATAGAACTAGCAATAAGCAAAAAATATTTCTCATAATAATCTTTAGATTACTTACATTATAATATCCAAATATATAGAAAAAAACAAGCTGGTTTTAAGATGGAAACATAAATATGAGTCCGAATAATAATAAAATGTTGTAATTATATAAGCAATAAAATAAAAAAAGTAATACAAATATTTGAATAATAGAATATTCAAATATCATGATTAAAAAAAGTACGTAAAAGACCTATTTCTTATCTGTCTTTATTCATAAACTAAGGCTAGTTTTGTATTGATTTGCTAGGGGATTGCTTGAGGGTTTCTTGCACCTTTCTTCGACAAAGACGCCTCCTGGGCAAGAAAAGCCCTAGAAATCTCCTAGGAATCCCCTAAGAAGTGCAAGCTAAGTGTTTTGTTTCTTGTTTCGTATATTCATAATATCAGTCTAAGATAGTATCAAGATGGGCCTATGCATACAGTTTTTTTTATCGCAAGGAGGTCATAAAATAAGACGATATATTCTCATTAAATAAGTATAATATTCTTCTATCTTAGAAAGTATCACTGTATCAGCTATAAAGGTAATCTGAGATTATGGGATGATATCTACTCCTATGATGATACTAATAAGGTATCTGCTATGCTGTAATTCTCTTTTATAGTATGGAGACTCGTAGGGTGAGGAGGTTTTAGGTACCATAGATGTTTCCTGTTAGTAGATGTATAAAGGAGTACAGTGAATTATAATGTGCTGTAACAAAATAACAAAATATTATATCTATAGGTTATTATAAATGCAGTACTTTGTACCCTTGTTAATAATTAAACTAAGTAGATGAGTTTAGCTGCTGTGCTATGGGATGCCAATCCCGAAATGATTAAAATAGGTGCTGTACCTGTGCGTTATTATGGAGTTCTTTTTGCCTTGGGGATTATCCTAGGCTATAAGATTGTGAGTTATGTTTTTCAGAAAGAGCGCATTCCGCAGGCGTATTTAGACAAGTTGTTACTATATATTATCGTAGGTACAGTATTAGGAGCTAGGTTAGGACACTGTTTATTTTATGAGTTTGATTACTATATGCAGCGCCCTTTAGAGATCATTATCCCTTTTGCTAAGGTCGATGGAGTGTATGAGTATGTAGGATTTATGGGGTTAGCCAGTCATGGAGGAGCTATCGGAGTACTGCTAGCAATCTATTTATACTGTCGTAAGTATAAGATAGGAGCATTCTGGATTTTGGATAGAATAGCCTTAGGAGTACCGATAGCAGGAGCATTTATTCGCTTTGGGAACTTTATGAATTCAGAGATCTATGGCAAGCCGACGAGTGGGAGCTGGGGAGTTATCTTTGCTCATGATGATATGATTCCACGTCACCCTACTCAGCTATACGAAGCCTTTGGGTATATATTGACAGGAGTGATCTTGTGGTTTTTATACCGCAGTCAGAAGGTAAGGAATAATGGAGTGATCTTTTCTTATTTTTTAATTCTGATGTTCCTGACTAGATTTGTGTTAGAGTTCTTTAAAGAGAATCAGGTAGCCTTCGAACAAGATATGATGTTGAATATGGGGCAGTGGTTAAGTGTTCCGTTTATATTAATAGGAGTATTGATGTTAGTGTTTCAGGATAAGTTGAGAGGGATAAGTCATTATGACTCTCGTGCTCTGATAGGGACAACGATAAAGTAATAAGGTATAAGAAGTATATAGATCATGGGCGAATTTGTAGAAGAAGTACATACTTACTGGAGATCTCAGATGGTGCAGGGAAGTATTATTCATCTAGATGAGGTGTTTACATTAGTGTCTAATCCAGCCTTAGATGAGCTGTATAAAGTCATGATTTTAGAAATGACGAATAAGCATACCATGGCTGTAGTCACCCCAATGGTAGCAGAAGCATTAAAGCTAAGGGAATTAGAGGAGTACTCTATCCATACTCTTAGAGAGGCTATCTCTACCTGTAAGTTAGAATTGCACTCACCAGATTATATTTATTATCTATTAGATAATAGAGTCTCTCAGCTTAGTGATATCACAGAAGGGATAGTGATCAGAGCTTTGTCTATAGAAACGGATAAAGAGGCGTTTAGAAAGTTCGAATCTGTATGCTCAGAAGAAGATCTCGATGGAGCTTATGTTTCTTTAAAGCATTGGATCGTATATGGCGCCTTCGATGGAGATCGGCTAGTAGGCGCTGTGAGTGTGTATCCATGGGAAGAAACTAAGCTAGCAGATATAGGAGTGATAACGGATGATGCCTATAGAGGTAGGGGGATTGCGACACGTTTAGTTCAGGCTATTTGTCTAGAGGTGATTGATAGAGGGCATGTACCTCAGTATAGATGCCAGACAGATAATGATACTTCTATAGCTTTAGCTAAGGCAGTAGGTTTCACCCTATTCGGACAATGGGAAGCCATAGTCGCAGATGAAGAATAAGTAGATAATATACTAGGATAATAAGATTCCCTCAGTAGCATGTGTTACTGAGGGATTTTTTTTGTGGTATAGTGATTCGGATTAGTTGGCTTTCTAGTAGAGAGGAGTTATTTATTTATTATTAGGAATATCTGGTATTTTATTGCATTAAAGCAATAGTTCTTTTTTGATTACTGAGATAATTTTTGGTTTTAAGGAGAATGTAGGCGTGTTTTTTTAGCGTAAAGGATTAAATGGTATTAATTATTTTGTCTTTTATTGTTAAATGTGTTAATATTTTTATTAGTTTTGTTTTATGTTAAGATAATTTGTATTTGTTATGGGTTGTTTTTAACTGTTTTTGTTTGTGAAAATATTGTGAAATAAAAAGAATACTATGAAAAAGAAATTACTATTTGCTGGTGTAGCATTTATGGCACTGAGTACGATGCAAGCTCAAGATGGTATTGGTATTGGTAAATCAATTATACCTGATGGGACAGCAGTGTTAGATGTAGGATCAGATACTAAAGGTGTTTTAATCCCACGTGTTTTTTTAACAGGTGAGAAAGATATTACTACTATTAAAGGGGGGATATATCCTGAGAGTTTATTAGTGTACCACAAGGCAAAACTTCCAACAGATGTATTGAAATCTGGATTCTATTTTTGGGATGGAACACTTTGGAGAGCTTTGATGTCTAAATCGAGTGAGCATTTATCTGAAACATTAACAAAATTATCCGTTAAACAAGAGGCAGGAGAAACTGTTTTAGTGTATAAAGCAGAGGATGGAAAAGATACTGAAATAGAAATATCTAAAGAATTACAATCAAGTACAAATTTTGAGACTTGGATTAAAGACTTAGTTACTAGTGCAGCAACTAAAGTTAAGGTTGAAGAAGGAACAGGAATTAAAGTTGATGAGGCACCTCCAGTAAATGGACAAATTACATATACAGTTAATGCTGACCCTTCAGGTATCACTTTAGGAGGAGATGTGTCAGGAAAGGCGGATAGTACAAGCGTAGATAAGATTAAAGGAGTAGAAGTAGCTAAAGCAAATCCTGCAACAGATAAAGACCTTGCACTTGTTTATGATGGAACTAAATGGACTCCAGGAAAACCTAAAGTAGATGGAAATAATATCACTGATAAGAAAGAACTGAAGGTATTAGATGGTATTAGTATTACTAATGGGACAGCTTCTGTGTTGAATGATGTTACTATTGGTATAGGTGATAATAGTGTTATGCCTATTAAAATATCAGCTGAAGATAAAGCTAATCAAGTTTTAGTTACAAGTGATGATGGAACAAAAGCGGAGTGGGTACCTCAAAGTAATATTAAACCAGCAGGAACTAAGTTAAGTGGTGATGCTTCTATTGAAGTAACAGATGGAGATTTAGCATTAGTAAATGCAGCGTCAATAAAAGTAAAAGCTCTAGGTATTGAAGAAGGACATATTGCTAATAATGCAGTATCAAAAGAAAAGATAAAGGGAGAAGGTAATGATAAAGTATTAACTACTAATGCTACAGGTGGAGTAGAGTGGGCACTTAAAAGTGATATTAAACCAGCAGGAACTAAGTTAAGTGGTGATGCTTCTATTGAAGTAACAGATGGAGATTTAGCATTAGTAAATGCAGCGTCAATAAAAGTAAAAGCTCTAGGTATTGAAGAAGGACATATTGCTAATAATGCAGTATCAAAAGAAAAGATAAAGGGAGAAGGTAATGATAAAGTATTAACTACTAATGCTACAGGTGGAGTAGAGTGGGCACTTAAAAGTGATATTAAACCAGCAGGAACTAAGTTAAGTGGTGATGCTTCTATTGAAGTAACAGATGGAGATTTAGCATTAGTAAATGCAGCGTCAATAAAAGTAAAAGCTCTAGGTATTGAAGAAGGACATATTGCTAATAATGCAGTATCAAAAGAAAAGATAAAGGGAGAAGGTAATGATAAAGTATTAACTACTAATGCTACAGGTGGAGTAGAGTGGGCACTTAAAAGTGATATTAAACCAGCAGGAACTAAGTTAAGTGGTGATGCTTCTATTGAAGTAACAGATGGAGATTTAGCATTAGTAAATGCAGCATCAATAAAAGTAAAAGCTCTAGGTATTGAAGAAGGACATATTGCTAATAATGCAGTATCAAAAGAAAAGATAAAGGGAGAAGGTAATGATAAAGTATTAACTACTAATGCTACAGGTGGAGTAGAGTGGGCACTTAAAAGTGATATTAAACCAACAAAAGCTGATTTAACTACTGATGGTATTATCGTGGTAGGGGATGCTACAACAGGAACTCAGCTAGCCACAGGAGCACTTCTTGAAGGAGTAAATTTGTCGATTAAAAAAGAATCTATTGATAATGATAAGATAGCACCTAGTACTCTTACAATAGATAAATTAGCTACTGTTCCTGAGAAAAAGAATATGCATTTAGTAACAGATATAAATGGTAAACCACAATGGGAAACTTTGAAAGGTAGCGATATAAAAATTACTATTAAACCAATAGCGACCAATGAAACTGTTGAGGGACAAAGAGTTTATACTGTTAGAATTATAAATGGAGAAGTAGAAACCCCTCCAGGGACAAGCTTAACGTATAATTCAGAAATAAAGGCTATTCCATTGAGTAATATAGATTATTTATTAACAGCTCATATTTATGATAGTAGTAATAAATTATTAATTAATGGTGTAACTGATGTAACTAATAGTAAAAATACATCTGTTAAATTCCGTTTTGGTAGTGGTAATTTTTATAACACTTTGCCAGTGGCTAAAAATTATATTGTTGTACTAAAATATGTATCTACAGAAATAGTTACTCCTTAAATATACAAGTAAGAGAAATAAAAAAAAGCAATAAGAAGAATTCTTCTTATTGCTTTTTTTATTTAGAAACAAATAGCAGGTAAGGGTTTAAAACAAATAATAGGATTTCATTTATCTCTATATGCATACCATTTATGGTATGATTTTTGGCTTTTTAATAGTAGATCTTTTTAAGATTTGATTAATCGTTAATATACCTAATCTGTGCTGTATCTATATTGATATTTGCTTAAATTAATACGATATGGGTATAAAAGTTTTAAAAATAAAATATTTTTAAAACTAAAAATTAGAAGTAGCTGAACGAAAGTTGATAGTTAAATTTTAAGATTTAATAAATTAATAAAAAAAGTATTCTATAAACAGTGTAATTGTTGTTAATTATTAAAATCGAATCTTGTAACGATTGTGAAAACGATATTTAATTGCTGTAAAAATTGTTAATAATTGAGTACTTTTAGGCTAGTTTATAACAAAGAGATATGAAAAAAAAGGTAATTACTATTGGAGTTTTAATGATGAGTGGATTAGCTTTTTCACAAGTTGGTATTGGGATAAGAGCACCGCACAAATCAGCATTATTAGAGTTAAAAGCAGATGCAGGTGAGTATAGAGGGGTATTGATTCCGCGTATTCCTTTAAAAGACTTAACCGATAAATCACTTATAAACAAAGGGGATGTAGAGACTAGCTTATTGGTGTTTAATACAACAGAGAATAGTGTGGTTACTTCTGGGTTTTACTATTGGAAAGGAAAAGAATGGGTTAGATTAGTAAATAATCAGGACGTTATTGATAATATAGACAATTTTCCTCGAAATAAAGTATTAGGTGTTAAAGGGGATGACTTAGTATTAGAAGATACTAAAGGAGGAAAAG
Source organism: Myroides sp. A21 (assembly GCF_000807225.1). Taxonomy (NCBI): domain Bacteria; kingdom Pseudomonadati; phylum Bacteroidota; class Flavobacteriia; order Flavobacteriales; family Flavobacteriaceae; genus Myroides; species Myroides sp. A21. The sequence continues at coordinate 24,082 of NZ_CP010327.1, read as the reverse complement.
TGAACACTCCTATTAAAGACTTGAATATCATTACCACTATTAAGGAAGGTGCAAATGGTATATATACGTATACGAATGAGGCAGGTGTAGCACAGGTTATCGATGTGACAGGCAGTGTTATTAATAATATTACAGAGATACTGAAAGACGAACAAGTCGTTAATGAAATATATACTAATGTAGCTAATAATGGGAAGGCAGCTACTCCAGCAGATACTTCTATCAAGATCGATAATGGAGGGAAGGCTGTATTAAACCCAATGCAAGTCTCTGTAGCTGAGAAAGGTATTACACCTAATAAAATAGCACCTGGTGCAATAGGTACTTTTTTAATTACGGCTAAGAATGGAGATGTACAGTGGGTAAGTGCTACGGATGATTCTATAAAAGAAATCTTGTCACTGAACCAAGCAATTACGCTGTTAAAAGATAATGGTAATGGTACTTTGACATATTATAACGAAGCTTGTTTTGACAAAGACGGAAAATTTATAGAGGGATCTGTAGGAGAATCTTTTGATTCTAATACCCTACGTATCGAATCGACTAAAGATGGAAAGTATCTTTTCTTCGATGGAAGAAGTAAGGATATACCAGTGGCTACTATAGATGTGAAGCAGACTGTAGTAGAGAATATCACAGAGATATTAAAAGAGAATACTGTAAAAGAAGAAATATATAATACTGTAGCTGCACAAGGGAAAAAGGCAACAGGTGTAGATGCTGTGGATATCGTAGGAGGGGATAAGGCTGAGGTCTACTATACTATTGAAGGGGATAATCGAAGTAATGGAAAAAGAGGTAAGTCTCGTCCTACAGCTATTACTATTGATGGTATTGCTTGTGGAGCTATAGCTAATCCCCAAATTAGCACTAAAAGTAATCAATAATAATGATTTATAAAGAAATAAAATATAGAAGAAGGAAGCTTATAGTTTCCTTTTTTTATTGATAATAATATGCTCATTTGATATGCTTTGAGTCTGTTTTTGATCTTTATTATAAGCAATTATAGCCTCATAACTTTAAAGAGGTTATTTGACATGTAAAAGGATGTGGAATATTGATGAAAATCCTGCAAAATATTCTAAAAAAATGCCAATACTCTCTTCGATAAAAGCTTTTGAAACCTCTTGAATTATCAAATCTGTAAAAGTGCATATTAACAGTGAATTGGCTTAAAAAAACACCTTTTTGTGTGTTGATTTTTTTGTCTTGTAAATTATATTTGTGTACTTTTTATTTGTTAATGTATGGGTGATTTTGAATTAAATCCATTTTATGAGTTAATAATAGACGATTTAGTGAATCGTAAATACTCGGTGGTTGACTGTTTTTTTTCGGAAGAAGAGATCAACTTGTTAAGAGCAAATTTGCTTTTAAAACAAGACTTACACAGTTTTAAAAAAGCAGCTATAGGGCAGGCAAGTAGCGAACAAATAGTAGAAGAAATTAGAGGAGACTCTATCTTATGGTTAGATGAGAAAGAACCTGATGAAGTAGAGCAGATGTATTTCAATAAAGTGAATCACTTCTTAGAATATGTAAACAGAACTTGCTATCTAGGTATTCAAGAAGGAGAGTTTCACTATGCGTGTTATCCTCCAGGTACTTGTTATAAGCGTCATTTAGATATTTTCCAATCAGATAGCCGTAGAACGCTGTCTGTAGTGTTATATTTGAATGATCAAGAATGGACTCCAGCTTATGGCGGAGAGTTAGCACTTTACCTACAAGACGAACATGGAAATGAAAGAGAAGAGATTGTACATGCCTTACCAGGACGCCTTGTCGTGTTTGACAGTAAGAGTATAGAACACGAGGTGAAGATGGTAAATCATACTCGTTATAGCATTACAGGATGGTTAAAGACTAGATAAGTAAAAAGCCTTTATATGTTTTATCATATAAAGGCTTTTTCGATTTATAGAAATAATGAGTAAACTATTCTACTGCTGTATTTAATTTTTTCTCTTGCTTATCTTTGACTAGTTTCCACGAGTATAGTGTGATAAGTGGAACGATGATCCAGAATAAATCAATAAGCAGGATATCAGAATAACCTTTAACCCAACTTACCCATATCCAGTTACCTGTCATGACACCATTAAAGATAGGAATAGTAAGACCAATAATACTTCCGACTAATAAACAGTCTCTATTGGTTTTATAAATATTCTTTCTGATGCTTAATAAGATCGTGATAGCTAACCAAGTCCAGAAATAAAAGGAGTAAACAAAGTTTTGCCCTCCTGTTGGGTTTAGTTTTACTGCTATAAAAGCTAATGCCGTTACAGGATACATAGATAAGCAGATAGCCATATAGATATTTGCTAGCCAGAAGTTAAACTTGCGTTTGTGTTCAGGAACATTCTTTTTATCTCTGGCCACTAACCAGATCAGTACTCCAGATATAATGACTATACATCCAGCTATCCCTACTAAGAAGTAAACGATACGAGTCGCTAAACCTCCGAAAGAACCAAAGTGAAGTAAATAAACTAAGTTAGAGAATATATAACTATATTCAGGATTTTCATTAGGATTACTTATCTCTTCTACTTCTCCTGAATGAATGTGATATTTTATTTCTCCACGACTATTTAACTGTTTTTCATTATGCGCTCTACCACTGATGGCTACAGTCATACTTTCATCCCCATAATTAAGTATAGAGATATTAGAGATATATGGATCATCCCATTTTTCTACTGTTTGAAGAATATAGGCGTTTAGATCTATTTCTTTATCAATGGCTTTATGTTGGTATACGATCTCTTTAGCTCCTCTATCTTGTGTGGTATCACTGCTAAATTTGTCTGCATCACCACCATATCCTAATGCAATGATAGTAGCTGCGACTATTCGATAGTTTAATAAGAAATAAGCTCCCGTGATAGCAAAGATTAATTGGAAAGGAAAGGTAATAACACCTAATGCTGTATGTAGGTCAGTCCATACGGTTTTTAGCTTTTCCCAAGGTCTAAATACATAGAAGTTAGATACTATCTTTTGCCAGTGTACAAGTAAGCCTGTAATAAGTGCAAAAATGTAAATGAAAGAAACTAACCCAGCTACAAAGTAACCAAATGGAGAGATATGGATATTAACTAGACCATTTAATTGTGCTAAAAAGTGAAGTCTGTATAAGAATTCTCCTAAAGAATACGATTCTTCATATCCGTGTTTTTCTTCTGTAGCAGTGTCATATAGACCGAAGTCACGTTCTTTCGCTTTAGGTAACAAGGTGTCTTGTGAAGTAGAGATATTATAGCTCATGACTCTACTTCTATCATTCATTCGGAAGTAAATATTTCTACCCTGTAATCCTATTTGATTGTCTAATGAGTCTAATAAGGTATTGTAGTTGATAGATTGAACAGCTATTTTTTCTTGTGGTTTATTACTTTGCCAATTCGCTATTTCATTTTTAAAGAAAGAGAAAGAACCTGCGAAGAAGATAATGTATAGTAATACTGTAATAATAATCCCACTTATCGTATGTAGGTGGAAGTATTTATTATAATTTCTAATATTCATAATAGTGATGTGTCTTGTGTTTAGGTATGTATTGGAGCGATTAAATAAGGTGAATAAAAAACCAGTGTTAGCACGATATAGGCTAACCATATTTTATATCCGTTGCCAATGATAAAGGCCATAATGAATAAGATGGTCCATAATACATATCCTGTGACGAACATCGTTGTATAAATAGGATGAGAAGGGAAAAAGTACATTAGAAACATGTGAAATGTTGTACTTACTAAGAATCCTCCGAATAGACCTGCAGTTATCTTCAGTATACGTTGTATAATTGAACTTTCTAAATGCTTTTTATTTGCGGGCATAATTAAAATATTAGTAGTTCTAGAAATAATCCTAACCCTATAAAACTAACGATGTGTTTAGTCTTAAATGATAACATAGGATATAATGTTAGAATAGCAGAACCAATAAACATTAAGAAGATAAAGAACGTTAAGCTTCCTACTCCTAGACCTTCATAAATAGACTCTGTTGTTAAGGCTATTATTAATAGTGAGTAAGCGATAATCTTGGATAATTTAGTGTTTGACCTAATCCAGGTAGTTAATGTACATTTCTTCTCATATTTTACTTTCTGAGAAGTGTTATATAGCATAAAGAAAGCAAATGCTGTAATTGAAAATAATAAGGTATGCATTTTATTTAGATTGAGTATAAACAAATGTATGACATATTTTATAGTTTTCAATAACAAAATATTAAACTTTTTGATATGATAACGTTGTGTTGTTATTGATTGTTTATTAGGGGTTTAGTGTTTGGTTAACATGCATTATGAGAATTAAAAAGACTAATTGTATGGGCAATTAGTCTTAGTTGTTTTTATAATTAACACTTATTAAATGGTCTGAGTCTAAATTACTTTGTTTTGATAACCCCATTTCGATATAGGTTTAAGGCTTCTTGTAGAACATCTATTATAGCATCAATAGGTAAATCAGCATTGGCATCTATACTTAATGTTTTCATGCGCTTTCTACTTCCTATTTCTAATAAAGGATGTTCTATACGCATTCCTTCTACTATTAATAGATAAGGTGTTTTAGGTTCTTTAGTCAAAGCGAGAAAACAGAACATACGATTCTTATAGCTAAAACAAGGAGTCCCCCACTTTAACGACTCTGTGACATGATCATCTAACTGCAAGATAATGTTTCTTAATGCCTGTAAGCAACCTCTATTGGGTTCTTCTTGTCGTAAATAGTATTGTTCTGTTTCTTTCATAATTGTTATTTTATAGCTACATAAATGCTTACTTCAGCATCCTGTGGGTTCATGGATTTTTCGTCATATATTTCAAAATCAGCTGTGTATTTTCTATCCCACTGTTGTTCCCATATTTGAAACCACTCATTGATAACCAACCCTTTTGTTAGATCTCCAGTAGCAGTTATTTTATTATAAGTACTTGCTTCTATAGTATGCCCTGTCATTCCTTCTGGGATATTAGATAGGTCAGATACTTCACAGCCTATTATTGTAGTATAGGGCATCGTATGGTCCCCTTCATAATTCGTGTACATGGAGTAGACAGCAGTACATACTTTATTTGGTATACGGTTTAGCACATCTTCTTTCCAAAAGCGTTCCCATAGTAAGGGAATATCATTAGCTGCTTTGTTTTGTTCATTGGTAGTGCGTACTTCTATTCCGATGATGTGGAATTTCTTTAAGGTTACTTGATTCATAATACATGAGTTTAAGATTATGTAGCAAAGTTAGGTTCCCCTTATGACATAGGTATGTCAGGGGTGTTGTCTTGTGGGTAATATTTTTCTCTACACGCTTTTAAGTATTGCTCCATCGTGATTTGATGAGGTTCGAATGTTTGCAAGGTATCTTTTAAGTGTTGGATACAGTCTAGTCTAAAGGCTCTAAAGTCTAGTCTCAATCTACAGTAGGCTATTAATATCCAGTTGTCCTGTGTAGTATAGATAGCAAAGGGTTCTATGTCTCGCTGACTCTTTTGGTTTTCTAAAGACAAATAATCAATAACAAGCACCTGATGATTGACAATAGCAGTCTGTATTTGTATTAAGTAATCACTCGTCTGTGCTTTATCAGGATTATCTCTTACGATTATTCTTTGAGAGAGCAGATCAGCTTTATCTTTTTGGGTGTAGCGCAGTACAGCTTTTAGTTTGAGAATAGCATTTTGATATTGTTTGATTAGAGAAGCATCTTTATTCTTTAATATCAGTTGCTCAGCAGTGATAAGAGCATTCGCCTCTTCTTGTGTAAACATGACAGGAGGTAGAGCATACCCATCTACCAGAGAGTATCCTTTACCTTCTTCTGTATAAATTGGAATACCAGATTGTTCTAACGTTCTGATATCTCTATACACCGTACGTATACTTACATTGTGTTTTTCGGCTATCTCAGTAGCGGTTACGATACGCTTAGATTGTAACTGGGTCACTATAGCTGTTAATCGGTTTAGACGAGGTTTACTTTCTGACATAAGACTACAGAGAATTAGATTTATTGACAAAGATAACATTTCGATAAGCCCAGAATAAGAGATAGACATATAAATGAAAAGGAATTATACAAATAGGACTGAATTAATGATCAAAGCATATTATAGTGTGGTTTTAGAGCTAATGAAATAGATATGAAGTAGAATTGCTTTGTAATATTTGGTCAATGCTTAATCTAGGATAAGTATATTTACACCTTCTAAATATTCGCACTATGGCAGAACCAGTAGGAGTCTTTGCTCAAATACACCTAACAGAGGTTAATTATAAAGCATTTTTTAAAACCAAAGCAATCACTGTGATTAGTGAAGAGATGCACCAATGTATCCTTTATAATTGTCAAGATAACTATTGTTATCAGTACAATAAAAAGAAAGAAGAACTACTGTGTTTAGCTTTTTATAACCATGGTAATAGAGAGACTATCAGAGGAGATTTTTATCTAAGTATTCAGACCATTGCACCTTTTGCAAAAGAGGGAAGAACAGGTTTAATAGCACTGACATTAGATGCTTATAATTGGCAGGAAATAGAATGCTATGAGGTGTTAGTAGATAACCAATGGGAGGTGCAGGCCATCAGTGCTGTAGAGTTAGAAGCATTACGAGTTTTAGTCTTTAGTTGTTTAGAACACTTTGATCAGCCTTTTGCGCAGAAAGTGTTTGATTCAAAAATGGTAGATAGTAATGTAGTCAAAAAAATAGCTACACTACAAGAGAAGAACCGCTTGGCTAACTTAACCGTTTTTGCAAAAGAGGCAACGCCTTTAAACCCGATTCACTTATTCGGAGCTTTTTATTATAATGGCAAGGTGGTGTTTAGTTGTAAAGAGGGAGGGATAGTGTACCCTCAGATTGATTTAGCTACTTTTAAGCCAATGGTATATGGGGCTTGTGATCAAGAGCATGTTATTTTTAATGGCAAGTGTATCAAGACCAATCCTAAGAAGTTTAAAAGAGTAGCGAAGTATGAGACGGTCTATTATTTATCTGAAGAAGGAGTATTAGATGAGAAGGGCGAATGGATAGAGGGAAGCGATGCTACTACCTTTAAGCTGACAGAAGACTACTTAGCAGAAGACAGTATTCATCTGTACTATTGGGGACATGTAGTTTCTAAATCTTCTTTTTCAACTTACAGAGTGGAGAGTTATCCCTATCACACAGACTTTTTGATCACAGATACAGCAGTGTATTATACTCAATATAAGCTAGAGGTAGATGCTCAGAGCTTTCGTTTTTTAAAGAGGTTAGAAGGTTTAGCCTATTCTTATACTGGTTTTGTAGGAGAGGATAAGGAGGGGCTGTTTGTGTACTTGATAGAAGATAATAAAGGTCAAGTTATTCGTTCAACAGGATTGTCTATTGATCAATTGTTACAATTATTTCAAGATAAGTATGGCAATAAATATTGGCGAATGGAAGAGGATGAACGTATCTGCCTAGAGAAACCAAGTGCTGCATATTATAAGGAGTTTGCTAAAAAGTGTAAGACTCCATGGGTATTTTATCAAATAAAGGAATTGCGTGACTATGCTAAATTGATTGTTCAGAAATATGAGGATAAGAAGGACAAGGAAGAGTTAATTCCGTTTTGGAAGATCTATAGTCTAGTAGAACCTTATTTATGGATAGAAGCAGATAGTTATAAATATGTGATACTGATGTATTGTATAGAAGGAAAACAAGAACATGCATTAGATACTCTGAGAAAAGCGATTATGTATGGAGCATTTGATATGGAAGAGTTCTTTGACCATCCTTTATTAAGCACTATCCAAGAGCATGAGTACTTTTTAGAATTAAAGGAATATGCTACACAGAATAAGCCAATAGGCTATAAAATCCCAATGCAATTAGAGATTTTAGAGAAGCTCTTAGCTCTTCCTCAGTCGATGTATACAGATGGGACGATACTGTGGAAGTATCACTTATACGATAATGTCGATATAGAAGAAGCTATGCGTGAGCATCCACAGTTGACAGATTATTATACGCGTTATATCACTTTAAATACAGAATTGTTTAATCGATTCTTTAAGCGTTATAATCTGATAGATATGGATTATACTCCTTATGAAGAATATCACTGTATGCCGATAGAAGCTTCTATCATTATGCTTAAGTATTATATGCGTATGGCTGATATACCATCGGGAAGTGTAGCTTATTTTATCCCACAATTAATACAACGTATGGATAAGATAAAAGAGAGAATTCATCGATTAGCAGGAGAAGAACATACTCACTACCAAACAGTGTATAATAATAATGAAGTTGTTCAAATATTAGAGCAGTATTTCTAAAAGTAAACAAAGATTATGTTTCTTACTTTTTTGTTACTTAGATTCAACAAATAAATGCAACAGCATTTAAAAGAACAGCGGGGAACATTTGCCCCATGGGGCAAATGTTCCCCGCTGTTGGCGAAAAAAAACATCTACTTTTGAAGTTCCTACACAATCAAAAAGATGTCACATTTAACGTTAGAACAAAGATACAAAATAGAAGCATATAAAAATTTAGGTAGATCACTTAGTGAAATAGGTGATTATATAGGCAAAGACAGATCAGTTGTTAGCAGAGAGCTTAAACGTAATTCAGATGGTAGAAACGGTGTTTATAAAGCCGATCTTGCTCAAAAAAAGACAACACTTCGTCATAAAGAAAAACCTAAGCATAAACGCTTAAATAAAAGTGTCAAAGCAACCATTTTGTCGCTGCTCAATAAAGATTATAGCCCTGAACAAATAGTAGGAAGATGTAAAATAGAGAAGATAGAAATGGTTTCAGTAGAATGTATTTATCAGTTTATTTGGAAGGATAAAAAGCAAGGAGGAAAGCTTTATAAGCATCTACGAAATAAAGGGAAAAAATATCGTAAAAGAGGAAGCAATAAAGATAGTAGAGGGGTAATATCGAACAGATTAGATATAGATGAAAGACCTGGTATTGTTGACAAAAAAGAAAGAATAGGAGACTTAGAAATTGATTTGATAATAGGAAAAAATCATAATGGAGCCTTATTAACTATTAACGATAGAGCCACAGGGATTTTACTAATGGGGAAGGTTGAATCTAAACAAGCTCATGCGATAGAGGCTAAAACAATAGAGCTATTAAAGGATTACAAACCTCTTCTACATACAATCACTTCTGATAATGGAAAAGAGTTTGCAAACCATCAAAATATAGCTAATGCGTTACAGATTGCCTATTATTTTGCAAAACCTTATCACAGTTGGGAAAGAGGCGCTAATGAAAATTTAAATGGTTTAGTCAGACAATATTTCCCGAAAATGAGTAACTTCGATTTAATTACACAACAACAAATAGATAGAGTTGTAAATATTTTAAACAATAGACCAAGAAAGAGATTTGGTTTTAAATCGCCTAATGAAGTTTTTGCAGATAAATTAGACAAAATAGCAACTGTTGCATTTATAACTTGAATTCACGTTAGTAAATATATTAGATGAAAATATATTAGATGAAAATATATAAAAAAATGAAGAAACTAATTGTTTTGTTAATGTTATTACTGCCATTGTTGATGACTGCGCAGAAAGAAAATGAGTACAAGAGTAGATTCTATATACAGACTAGTTTTTTAGGAGTAGATGCAGGAAGAGATTTTTTGATAGGTGAGAATATATTCGTTCAGACGGGTATGGGGATAGGCGCAGGTTATGATGTATGGAATAATAGTATGTCAGTTGTATTTACCTTTAAGAAGCCAATTCCTTATCTGAGAGGGGGACTAGATTGGTATTATAATAAGAATAAGAGAATAGAGAAGAATCGTACTTTAGACAATAATTCAGGTAATTATGTAGGGTTTCAAGCTAAGTATAGTTTTGGTACAGATAGTGAAGAATATATGAATTCCTTAAATAGTGTTCTAGTAAGTGAAGTACATTGGGGAATAAAACGCAAGTTAGTAGGACCAATGTATTATAAAGTACAGTTAGGTGTAGGACACTTTAATGATTATGATGCGAAGTGCTCAGAAGTATATCCTGTAGTAGGTGTGTTTTTAGGTGCTACGTTCTAAGAAATAATATAACGATACTTAAAAAGATAAGGCTGTTCAAAAAGGACAGCCTTATTTTTATTAAAGTATCTCATACTTTCCAGCAGAAGTTAATATCTTTTGTACTTCTTCTTTCGTCACTTCAGGAGTTTTAACCTCTATACTATGTGTATCTAGAGTGACTGTAGCTTCTATATTAGGGTACTTTTTTAGTTCTTCTTGAATCTTTCCGACACAACTACTGCATCCCATTCCTTTAATTTGATATACTGTTGCCATTTCTTTTTTGTTTAATAATTTATATTACAAATGTAGGATAGTGTGTCATTATCGTTGTTATACGATTTTAAGGAGTTGTTATATAATTCTTTTAAAGAGTAAGATGAAGTCTTTTTTTTCATCTATGTGATGATCCGTATTCTTTGCTTATGAAGAAATAAAGGAATCCTTTTTTTGTTTTCAAGTCTTTTTTTGTCTTTAAATCAAGGAAAATAAACTTTTAAAATCTGTTTTTTTTCTAAATCAGGAGGATATAAGTCTATTTAGGGGATTATTTTAAAAAAACATAGATACTTTTTTTAAATAGGTTTTATTGTAAAGTGCTGATATTTACGTTGTTATTTGTTTTCGACTTTTTTTTAGCCAATATGGATATTGCCTTAACCCCAGTAAAATAGGGCACTTGACTAGAATCCCTCGACAATTCATGGAGAATACCCCATACATAGTGGAGCAGAGAAGATGTTTGTCGAACAATGCTTCTTCTATTCTCCATGTATTCTCCTTCTAATAATGTACATGCTAAAATAAAGAAGGGTATAGTACATACGAGTGAATATGTCTATGAAAAAGAGTCATTATAACGAGGGATGAGTTGAGTAGATAATATTTAAGAAATTATCTCCGATGGGGATTAGAAGAGGTATTCTATTTATAGAAAATAAGCAGTAAAACAGAACTCAATATACTCATCCATAAAGGTGATAAGTCCTGCTTACTGCTTAGTTAAAGATTTGTCTAATGAAGAAATATTATCTGTAAGATTACGGATTAGGATATCTTACTAAAAGCGTCTTCACACTGTAATACCATAGTGTCTATAATAGGTATTTTAATATCAAGTGAATTAAATACTAAAGGCAATTCTGTACAACCCAGAATCACTCCTTCTACAGAGGAATAATTTTCTATTAATGTCATAAAGAATGAACGCATCTCTTCTGTGATGGCTCCTGTAGCGAGTATAGATTGGAATTGACCTATTTGGGCTATTTCTTCAGTGTTAGGAATGATTACTTCTATCCCTGCTTGCTGTAAAGGAGATTTAAAATAATCATCTTCCATCATGAAGGGTGTACCTAGCAGAAGTACTTTCTTCATATTATGCGTTAGTATATGTTTTTTGGTCAGTTCTATACTGTGTGAGATTGGAATATTAGTTAGTATTTCCTGTTTGATCTCATCATAAGCTTTGTGTAAGGTGTTGTTTGCTATCAAGAAACAATCTGGTTGTAGCGATAGTAGGATTTCGATTTCGTGTTTTAAGATATTAGGTACTTCATCCCATTGATTAGCATATCTAGTTTTGATATTGTGATAATCTATACTGTATAAGAGGATAGGGCATGAGTGATATCCACCCCATTTTTCATTTGCCATTTTGTTTAATAGCGTGTAGTATAACGCTGTAGAAGGGTATGCTGTACCACCTAGTATTCCTATTCGTTTCATTGAGTTTGTTTTTTAGTTTTATGGATTGACTTTGTCTAAAAAGGACAGTCAAATATAGGTATAAGTCAGATTTTATCTCTGTGTAAATAGTATAAAATACCCATATTAATTCATTAATTTTGTTGTTTAGGGAAAGAGGAGATGTTAAGAGAGAATTACTTCTATGATAAAAAAGAGATGATATGTTTGACTTTAGATTAAAGGTGTTTTATACAGTAGCGAAGAGAGGGAGCTTCACGAAGGCTTCTAAGGAATTGTTGATTTCTCAGCCTGCTGTGACGAAGCATATCCAAGAGATAGAGGCTAGCTATCAGACTAAACTTTTTGTACGTGACGGGATGAAGATACACTTGACAGAAGCAGGTGAACTACTCTATACGTATGCAGAAGAGATATTCTCTATCTATCGCAATCTTGAGTTCGATATACACGCACTGAATGCTAAAATGGACGGAAGCCTTAGAGTAGGAGCGAGTACTACTATATCACAGTATGTATTACCTCCCTTATTAGCAGAGTTTAGAAAGAAGGTAAATGATCTGCATCTAGACGTAGTATCTGATAATACGAATGCTATCGAGAATCTTCTGCTGAACAAAACAATAGATGTAGGTCTAGTAGAAGGGTATTCTAAAAATCCTCAGATAAAGTATATTGACTTTATCAAAGACGAAATCGTCTTGGTGTGTAGTAGCAATAATGAATTAGCCAAAAGAGGAAGTATTAAACCTCAAGAGCTAAAGGAGTTGTCTTTTTTATTAAGAGAAACGGGGTCAGGGACACTAGATGTCGTGGATACTACACTTAAAGAGATCGGTATAACTTTAAGTGATTTGACTAATGAAATGAACTTCTCTAGTACAGAGAGTATTAAGATGTATTTAATGCACTCAGATAGTGTTGCATTCTTATCCGTACACGCTATTCTAAAAGAGTTGAGGTATAATGAGTTGAGCATTGTAGATATAGAGGGATTAGATATCAGTAGAACTTTCTCTTTAATACAGCGTCAAGGACAAGAAAGCGCTTTGGTAGAACTGTTCATTCGCTTTGTACAGAATCATAACTTAAAGTTATAGGTTATAACAATTATGTATTTTCTTTTCCTTAGTGTATGAAGGAAATTTGTATCTGTAAATAATGATACAAATGACAACAGAAAATAACACTCGTGAGACAATAGGTAAAGTGCTTCTAGTAGGACTCGCTTTGCTTAGTTTATTTCCATTTATTTCATCCGCAGTAGCACTAGTGATAGGGATAGTATATGCACAGCTATTTGAGAACCCGTATGCAAAACAGACTAAGAAGGCAACAGGGCTATTGTTAAAAGTAGCTGTGATAGGGCTTGGTTTTGGTATGAATGTGTATAGCGCAATATCTGCAGGTAAGGATGGTTTTATACTTACTATCTTCTCTATCTTTTTGACTCTAGCACTAGGATTCTTATTAGGAAAAGTGTTGAAAATAGACAAAAAAATATCGTATTTGGTTTCTTCAGGTACTGCAATCTGTGGAGGTAGTGCTATCGCTGCGGTTTCTCCTGTTATTAAAGCAGATGAGAAGCAGATATCAGTAGCTTTAGGAATCGTGTTTATCTTAAACTCTGTAGCTTTAATTATATTTCCGCCTATAGGACATGCCTTAGGATTAAGTCAAGTAGATTTCGGGCTATGGTCTGCTATTGCGATACACGATACGAGTTCGGTAGTAGGAGCTGCGGCTAAGTATGGTGACCAAGCTCTAGAAGTAGCTACTACTGTGAAGCTAGCTCGTGCATTATGGGTGATCCCTGTAGCATTCTTATCTATGGTATTCTTTAACAATAAAGGAGGTAAAGTGAAGTTGCCTTACTTTATCGGGTTATTCGTATTAGCAATGCTAGCGAACTCTTATATCCCAGCAGTACAGTCTATCGGACCATATATCGTAGAAGCTTCTAAAGCAGCATTGACCTTGACCTTATTCTTAATCGGTACATCTTTATCTTATCGCACCGTGAAATCTGTAGGATTTAAACCTCTATTAGAAGGAGTAGGACTGTGGATATTTATCTCTGTGACTTCACTGCTTTATATTATGTATGTGAATTAAAATAGATAGGAAACAATGTGTTTAAATTGAAAATCACACTAAATTGGACAAAAGAAATTATCTTTATAGTTTATCAGCAATAAATAGTTAACACTTATCATGAATATAAGTACGTATATCGCTTACTACACTAAAGGGTTAAAAGATAGATTAGAAGTAGTAAGACCTACTATGATAGATAGTTTATGTAGTTTATTTGTAAGGGAATATATACCTTTAGTTGATCCATGTACTGTTAGAGATGTAGATACATTTTATTTTGAATATGACTATGAAACACTTGATATTGTAGTTTGGGCAGAGGATAAGGCAGAGCAAGTTATTTCAAGTATATCAATGGGTATTCCAGAGAACTTAAGTGATAATTTGTTTCCAAGAGAATTGTACTTTTCTTTACACGATTTAGAAGAATCATGGACAGAGACTGAAGATGGAGAAGAAATGTATGACGAGTTAATGCAAACTCTATCTGAGCAACAAGAACGAATACTTGAATTTTGGTTTACTCAATGTTGGTTAGAGGCAAAGACTAAAACAGGTGTATCAATAAAAGGTAAGTTTAGCATACACGATACAACTTATAGAACAGAGCTTCCATAATGAAAAGGAGAAACTCTCAAATAATAAAAAGGGCTTTCAAATACATTGAAAGCCCTTTTAAGGTTTTTATTATACTTGAATAACTCCTAAGTTAAACGGTTTTTCGATAGGAGCGTGATTTGCAGCTTCAATACCCATAGAGATCCACTTACGCGTATCTAATGGATCGATAATAGCATCTGTCCATAGACGAGCTGCTGCGTAATAAGGCGAAACTTGATTGTCGTATCTCGCTTTAATTTTATTGAATAATTCTTCTTCTTGTTCTTTAGTTAGTTCTTCCCCTTTTGCTTTAAGAGATGAAGCTTCTATTTGTAATAATACTTTTGCTGCCTGAGCACCTCCCATTACAGCAAGCTCAGCACTAGGCCATGCAAAGATAAGTCTAGGGTCATAAGCCTTACCACACATCGCATAGTTACCTGCTCCATAAGAGTTTCCTACTACTACAGTGAATTTAGGTACTACAGAGTTAGATACAGCATTAACCATCTTAGCACCATCTTTAATAATACCTCCGTGCTCAGACTTAGACCCTACCATAAATCCTGTTACATCTTGTAAGAATACTAGTGGTATTTTCTTTTGATTACAGTTCGCTATAAAACGAGTAGCTTTATCTGCAGAGTCAGAGTATATCACTCCTCCGAATTGCATTTCGCCTTTTTTAGTTTTTACTACTTTGCGTTGGTTCGCTACGATACCTACAGCCCATCCATCGATACGAGCGTATCCTGTGATGATCGATTGTCCGTACCCTTCTTTGTACTCTTCGAATTCTGAGTTATCTACTAGACGTTTGATAATCTCCATCATATCGTACTGCTCATTACGAGCCTTTGGTAAGATACCATAGATGTCTTCTTGAGCTAAAGTAGGTTTGGCAGCTTTGATACGGTTATATCCTGCTTTGTCAAAGTCTCCTATTTTATCAATGATATTTTTGATTGTGTCAAGGGCATCTTTGTCATCTTTAGCTTTATAATCAGTTACACCTGATATTTCGCAGTGCGTAGTTGCTCCACCTAAAGTTTCGTTGTCAATGCTCTCTCCGATAGCTGCTTTTACTAAATAACTACCTGCTAAGAAGATACTTCCTGTCTTGTCTACGATAAGTGCTTCATCACTCATAATAGGAAGGTAAGCACCACCGGCTACACAGCTACCCATGACAGCAGCTATCTGTGTGATACCCATACTGCTCATGACAGCATTATTTCTGAATATACGTCCGAAGTGTTCTTTATCAGGGAAGATTTCGTCTTGTAGAGGTAGATAAACACCTGCACTGTCTACTAGGTAGATGATAGGTAGTTTATTTTCTATTGCTATTTCTTGGGCTCTTAGATTCTTTTTTCCTGTAATCGGGAACCAAGCACCTGCTTTTACAGTAGCGTCATTTGCTACTACGATACACTGTTTTCCTTTTACATAACCTATTTTAACCACTACACCTCCAGAAGGACATCCTCCATGCTCTTCATACATCCCGTCTCCTGCGAAGGCACCGATCTCTATACTATTGGTCTTATCATCTAGTAAATAGTCGATACGTTCTCTAGCAGTCATTTTGCCTTGCTCGTGTAGTTTAGCTATTCTTTTTTCGCCACCACCTTGTTTTACTTTTACTAATTTTCTTTTTAAATCAGAAAGCAAAAGCTTATTGTGGTCTTCGTTTTTATTGAAGTTTATATCCATAGTTTGTTGGGTTGATTCACTGTTGTCTGTGGTTTAGTACAAGTTATATTTAGAGAGTAAATAGTGTACTAATCCTTGATCGTTTTCGCTAAAATACAAAATATACTAGAATTTTGACTATCCAAAAATGAGGAGATGCGATTTTTAGCATGATACCTATTTTCTTTTGTTCATTTTATTAATATTTATAATGACAGTTGTTGAAGTAAAAGGAGGTTTAGATTCAGGAGAATAGTTGATAAATGTGTATAATTTGGTGATTTATAAAAGTGTAGTTCTGTAGATTGATGAGTAAGATATAATAATGAAATGAAGAGGGATAAAAGTGAGTTAGGTAATGAGGTTATAGTATTGTCTTCTTTTAAAATTATATATCAGGAATGGTGAATAATGAGATAAAAAGAAGTGAGGGTGTGATGAATTGTAATTAATGAGGGTAATTGTCGTCGCTAAATAAGAATATAAGGGGGAAAGTGTACTTTTATTACATAACATTAAATTAATATAGGGAAATAGGTTTATATTTGTAATTCAGATAGTTATGTTTTTATCGTAAAGTAATAGTATTAATAAAGTCGTAAAAATTAACGTTAAGGAAACATTGAGCTAACTTAAAAGGTTTACTTTTGCGCCCGATTATTATCATTTATAAGATGTCATTAAACAATATTTTTCAGTTTTTAGTGCCTAAGGATAAAGTGTTTTATCCATTATTTGAAAAGGCAGCAGGTAAGATTAAGAAAATTTCAGAAACTTTAAACGAAGCAGTAAATGCTCCAGCTAAAGAAAGAGATCAGTTATTAAAGAATGTAGAAGTATTAAAACAAGAGATAGAAGCAATCGCTCAAACTACACGTGTAGAACTTGGAAAAAACTTCATCACACCTTTTGACCGTGAGGATATCCACAATTTGATTACAGCTGTAGATGATATAGCGGATCACTTATCGGATGCTGCATCTCGTATGAGATTATATCAAATCGATAAAGTAACAAAACCTTTGCGCAAATTAACTGAGGCTAATTTAGAAGCTTGTAGTGAAGTGGCTAAGGGGCTTTTAATCTTAAAAGACAATAAAAATTTTACAGCATTAGCAGAAATCAGTAAAAATATCTCTCGTTTAGAGCGTAAAGCAGATAAAGTATTTGATAAAGCTGTTGCGGACATCTTTGAGAATGAAAGCAATGCTATTGAGATTATTAAATATAAAGAGGTAATGATGGCTCTAGAAACAGCAACAGATAGTTGTAAAGACGTTGCTAATGTACTTGAGACAATTACAGTAAAATACGCTTAATTAATCAGAAACATTATTTATGGATTTTTTCTTAGGAATGTTTACTAATCAAGCTGGTATTATGCTGATGATCATTATCGTCTTAGCATTAGGGTTTGATTATATTAACGGTTTTCACGATGCAGCAAACTCTATTGCGACCATTGTGACTACAAAGGTGTTGACACCATTCCAAGCTGTATTATGGGCAGCAGCATTTAACTTTGCTGCTTATTTTATCTCTCTTTATATTATTGGAGAGTTTAAAATTGGTAATACGATAGCCAAGTCAGTGAATGAAAACTTTATTAGTTTAGAGGTGATATTCGCTGGATTAGTAGCTGCTATTATTTGGAACTTATTGACTTGGAAGTTGGGTATTCCTTCTTCTTCTTCACATACTTTAATTGGAGGATTTATTGGAGCAGCAGTAGCTCATGCAGGTGGTTTTGCACCTGGAGGAGAGGATGTTATTGTATATTCTAAAGTAATTCCAATTTTCTTATTTATCTTCGGAGCTCCGTTTTTAGGTATGATATTAGCCTATTTTATAACGGTGGGTATTATGTGGATTTGTAGAAATGGTAATTCTCATAAATGTGATACATGGTTTAAACGTTTGCAGTTAGTGTCATCTGCAATGTTCTCTTTAGGACATGGTGGTAACGATGCTCAGAAAGTAATGGGTATTATCGGTGCAGCTGTTATCTTTTATCATGTTAATATAGATATGGATCAAGCCTATCTAGTGGATGGAGTAGATACATTTAAAGTATTCGTAGAGCACTGGTGGTGGGTTCCGTTAGCATCATTTATATTCATTGGTCTAGGTACTTTATCAGGAGGATGGAAGATCGTGAAAACGATGGGGTCTAAGATTACTAAAGTAACTCCATTAGAAGGGGTGGCTGCTGAGACAGCTGGTGCTGTTGCGTTATATGTGACTGAGCACTTAGGTATCCCAGTATCGACTACGCATACGATCACAGGTTCTATCATCGGGGTAGGAGTTACTAAACGTATCTCTGCTGTTAGATGGGGAGTGACTATTAACCTATTATGGGCTTGGATATTAACTATACCTGTATCAGCTATTATAGCAATGGTAGTATATTATTTGATTACATTCTTTATGTAAGCATATAGTTTAAAAGATATATAGAGTGGTACAGCGATGTGCCACTTTTTTTATTACGGGAAGTTGATGTGTTAATGAAGCAAAAAAGGAGCTGCTAGCTCCTTTTTTTATTCTTCTTCTTTTTGTCCCATCATCATTAGATATGCTTTTAAGAAGTTGTCAATCTCTCCATTCATTACAGAATCTACATCAGTAGTTTCGAATTGTGTACGGACATCTTTAACTAGTTTGTAAGGATGCATCACGTAGTTACGGATTTGCGAACCCCATTCTATTTTCTTCTTATTTGCTTCTATTTCATCACGCATTGCTTGTTTCTTCTTAAGCTCAATTTCATATAATTGAGACTTTAAAAGTTGCATTGCTTTTGTTTTGTTGTCTAATTGAGAACGCGTTTCAGAGTTCTCAATAATAATACCAGTAGGGTGGTGACGCAATCGTACTGCTGTCTCTACTTTATTAACGTTCTGTCCACCTGCACCACTAGATCGCATAGTCTCCCAAGAGATATCTGATGGGCTAATTTCGATTTCGATAGTATCATCTGCTAATGGATAAACATAAACAGATACGAATGAGGTATGACGCTTAGCATTGCTGTCAAATGGTGAGATACGCACTAAACGGTGAACTCCATTTTCACCTTTTAAGTATCCGAACGCAAATTCTCCATCGAACTCTAAGGTTACTGTTTTTACTCCAGCAACTTCTCCTTCTTGGTAGTTTAGTTCTTTTACATTAACTCCGTTCTTCTCTCCCCACATGATGTACATACGCATTAGCATAGCTGCCCAATCACAACTCTCTGTACCTCCTGCACCTGCAGTAATCTGTAGTACAGCACTCATGTTGTCACCTTCGTCAGAAAGCATATTCTTAAACTCTAGTTCTTCTATGATCTGAAGCGTTTTTTCATACTGTTCTACTACTTCTTCTTCTGTGTATTCACCTTCTGCATAGAATTCTAAAAGAATCTTTAATTCCTCTAGGTTAGATATAGCAGATTCATAGCCTTCTACCCATTTCTTTTTGGACTTCAGGGCTTTAACGATAACTTCTGCTTCTTTAGGATTATTCCAAAAGTCTGGAGCAAAAGTTTTTTCTTCCTCGTTTGTTATTTCGATAAGCTTCTTATCGATGTCAAAGATACCTCCTTAACGCACCAAGGCGATCAATAATATCCTTCTGTTGTTCTGTGGTTACCATAATTTTTAATACTTTTATAGCACAAAAATACTTATTCCTATCAATTTATGGAAATTAATTTAATCAGTGATACAATCACTAAGCCTACACCTGAAATGTTGAATTACATGATGAAAGCGAGGGTAGGAGATGATGTTTACAAGCAAGATGGAAGTACCAATGAATTAGAAATTGCTGTTGCTGAGTTGTTTGGGATGGAAGCAGCCCTTTTTTTTCCTTCAGGAACAATGGCAAATCAAGTCGCTATAAAATTGCATACTCAACCTGGAGATCATTTAATTTGTGATAAAAGTTCTCATATCAATATGTTTGAAGGGGGAGGGATAGCAGTGCACAGTGGAGTGAGTTGTGCATTAATAGATGGAGATAGAGGACGTATTACAGCAGAGCAAGTCTTGGAAAACTATAATGACCCCAATAATATTCACTTGCCAATCACTAAATTAGTTTGTATAGAAAATACGACAAATTTAGGTGGAGGAGCTTGTTATGAGCTAAGTGAGATAGAGCGTATTCGTGAGGTGTGTAATGAAAAGGGATTAAAGATGCACTTAGACGGGGCTAGATTATGGAATGCATTGGTGGCTAAATCACAACATCCAAGTCAGTTCGGTGCTTTATTTAATACGATATCAGTGTGTTTCTCTAAAGGACTTGGAGCTCCAGTGGGTTCTGTGTTGTTAGGATCGAAAGAAGATATCAAAAAAGCTATTCGCCTACGTAAATTAATGGGGGGAGGAATGCGTCAGATTGGGTATTTAACTTCGGCTGCTTTGTTCGCTTTAAAAAATAATGTTGGTCGCCTGCAAAGAGATCATTTCAGAGCGAAGCAAATAGAGATGGTTTTAAGTAAGAAAATATGGGTTAAGGAGGTTTTGCCTGTTCAAACTAATATCGTCGTTTTTAGGCTACAAGAAATAGCTCAAAACAAAGTCTTTATAGATAAGTTGAAACAAAAGAATATATTTATCAGTGATATGGGAGGGGGATGGCTTCGTATGGTGACACATTTAGATTATCGCGAAGTAATGCATGAATATGTAATAGAAGCTCTTACTAAACTAGAATTGTAGAGGTAGAGGTAAGACGATGTAAATCGTTTATTTAGTAATATTTATGTTTTTAGATCAGGGAAATTGACTTACCTTTGTTTAGATTTAAATTAAATAATGGAAAAATTAAAACAACGTTGGGGTATTACATCAAATTGGCAAATGGGTGTAATCTTATTAGTTTTTGCAATTACAGGTTCTACTGCAGCTTACATATCGAAACCTATTTTAACTAGCATAGGGCTAGACAGAGCTACAACTAATCCGTTTATATATTGGGTTCTGTATATTGTGCTAATTCTGCCCGTTTATAAAGTTATTTTGATTTGTGTGGGTACTATATTTGGACAACATCGCTTTTTTTGGAATTTCGTGATGAAAATGCTAAGAAGAATGGGTTTTGGTTCTTTAGTGCCAAAAGATAAATAAGAAGTTTACCAATTATTATATTTATAAAAAAGCTGAAAGTATTAGTTAATACTTTCAGCTTTTTTTGTTCTATTTAGTTCTTGTGAATGATAAAGATACAAGGTCTTTTGTGTAAGTCTTCTTTTGTGTTTTTCCATTGAGAAGCTGGTTTAGTCTGTATAAACTCTGTCTCTAAGGTTATATCACAAGCTACGCAGATAAGAGTGTTTGGATTTAATATCTGTACCATATCTTGTAACAGTTGATTATTTCTATATGGAGTTTCTATAAATAACTGTGATTGGTTTTTCTCTTGAGAAGTTCTCTCTAAAGCTTTAAGAGCACTCTTTTTATCACTTTTATCTATAGGTAGGTATCCATTGAAAGCAAAGCTTTGTCCGTTCATTCCTGAAGCCATAACGGATAATAAGATAGAAGAGGGACCTACTAAAGGAGTTACTTTAATATTTCTTTTATGAGCTATGTCTACAATAACTGCTCCAGGGTCTGCGACACCAGGACAACCTGCTTCACTCATTACACCAACGCTTTTGCCTTCTAATAATGGTTTAATATATTCTTTGTATTCACTTACTTCAGTGTGTTTATTTAAAGGAAAAAGAATAAGTTCTGATTGTTTTTTTTCAGGACATATGCTTTTAATAAAACATCTTGCTGTTTTTTCATTTTCAACTATGAATATGTCAAGCATTTCGATAGCGCGTTTTACAGTTTGTGGCAAAACGTCCATAGGATTTGTAGTGTCTCCTAGGGTGATAGGGATTAGGTATAGTGTACCTGTAGGTATATTATTTGTCATTTGTCAAATTTCTCTCAAATAGAGTACAAAGGTAAAGATAAAGTATAGTACAAAAAAGAAAAGGAAGAAAATGACTTTCTTCCTTTTACTTACATATATCTAAGATTTTAAATCTTTGGCTATTACATTACAAACTTCATCTAAAAGATGAAAAACATGTTCAAAACCATCATCTCCTCCAAAATATGGATCAGGTACTTCTAGGTTTTGACCTGGTGTGTTTTCATTAAGAATTAACTTTACTTTATTTTTAGCTTCTTGACTAGGTGCTAACTTAATTACATTTTCGTAATTAGATTTGTCCATCACATAGATGCGATCAAAATTAGTAAAGTCACTTACTTTAAACTGTCTTGCTCGTTGTGTAGTTAAATCAATATTGTATTTTTTAGCAACAGCTATTGATCGTTTGTCTGGCTGACTACCTATATGCCAATCTCCAGTACCAGCTGAATCAACAAAAAAACTTTCTGTAGAAAGCTTTGATTGTAATATCCCTTCTGCTAAAGGCGAACGGCAAATATTGCCTAAACAAACCATCAATACTTTTGTCATTACATACTGAATTTAATATTTATATCATCGTGGAATTTCTTAAACTCCTTATCCGTTTCTAATAAATTATCCACAGTTTTGCAAGCGTGTAATACTGTAGCGTGATCTCTATCTCCTATTTGTGAACCAATAGAAGCTAAAGAAGCTTTAGTGTATTTTTTAGCAAAGAACATCGCTAGTTGTCTAGCTTGAACTATGTTTCTTTTTCTTGTCTTAGAACGCAATGTTTCTGTGTCCATTTGGAAATAATCAGAAACAATTTTTTGAATATAATCGATAGAGATTTCTCTCTTCACACTCTTCACAAATTTCTCAACAACTTGTCTTGCTAAGTCAATTGTTACTTCACGCTTATTAAATGAAGATTGAGCGATTAATGAAATGATAGCTCCTTCTAATTCTCTAATATTAGAGTTTACATTTTTAGCTACATATTCGATTATTTCTTTTGGCATATCTACTCCATCACGGAATAATATTCCTTCAACAATTTTTACTCTTGTTTCAAAATCTGGGTGTGATATCTCTGCAGATAATCCCCATTTAAAACGAGATAAAAGACGTTGTTCGATATCTTGAATATCTACTGGTGCTTTATCAGAAGTAAGAATTACTTGTTTACCATTTTGGTGTAAATGGTTGAAGATATGGAAAAACACATCTTGTGTACCTGATTTACCTGATAAGAATTGAATATCATCGACGATAAGTACATCTATTAATTGATAGAAGTAGATAAAGTCATTACGCGTATTCTTACGTACAGAGTCAATATACTGTTGAGTAAAGACTTCAGCAGAAATGTACAAGACAGTTTTTTCTGGGTAAAGATCTTTAATTTCAACACCGATAGCGTGTGCTAAGTGAGTCTTTCCTAATCCAACTCCTCCAAAAATAAGAAGTGGGTTAAAAGAAGTACCACCTGGTTTATTCGCAACAGCCATACCAGCAGAACGTGCCAATCTATTTGAATCACCTTCTAAGAAGTTATCAAATGAATAGTTTGAATTTAACTGAGATTCGATTTTTACGTTTCTGATTCCAGGAATTACAAAAGGGTTTTTTAATTCTGGATTCTTGTTTTGAATAGGTACATCTAACTCTTGGGGTTTTACTGGACCTCTTTGTGTACTTGGTAATTGTTCTGTATAAGGTTGTTTGTTTCCAGAAGGAGTTTCCATCTGAATCTTATACAATAACTTTGCTTCAGCTCCTAACTGTTTTGTTAGGGCTACTTTTAGGATTTTTACATAGTGTTCTTCCAACCACTCGTAAAAAAACTTACTAGGCACCTGAATATAAAGAGCATTCTCTGTAAGCTCAATAGCCTTAATAGGCATGAACCATGTCTTGAATGCTTGTTCTTGGATGTTATCCTTTATGAATTCAAGACAATTATTCCATACAGATTCTGCTGTCTTAATTGTATTATCGTGCAT